>JAJTGZ010000086.1 GCA_021299385.1 Phycisphaeraceae bacterium
CCCCGAGCCGAGGGGCAGCGGTGTGGCTCTATCTCTTCTGAACCCCTCCCCCGAGGGGAGGGGCAGGGGTGGGGTTCGCCACTTCGTTCGCCCCAAAACCATCACCCACCCAACCCCGGCGGCTCCGCCCCGCCCCCCGGCACGCCCAACTCCTCCAGCAACGACGTGCGTGCATACAGCAACCCGGCAGACCCGGCGTCCGCAACCTCGCCGGCCAGCGTCAGCACCAGCAGCGCACCACCGCCGCCACGCCCACGCACCAGCACATGCGTCAACCCATCGATCGCCGCTACTTCACCCTTGACGCCATCGGCAAGCACACGCTCAACGCCCGCCCCCCGCAGCACGCACCGCGCACGCGTGTGCCCGTTGTCCACCCACACACGCCACACCAACTCCCCAGCCACAGGCGCGGCTAAGCGCCACACCACACCCACAACAGGCACCACCAGAGCAGCAACCCCGCCGCCACGCTCCAACCCAACCTCCCGACGGACCTGGCTCATAGACGCCCTCCCCCGCCACCAAGGCCCGCCCCGAGCGCGCCCGCGGCCAAGCGCAACTGCTCCGTCGGCATCCCGAGCAACTTCTCCCCAAGCCCCGAGAGCAACCCGAGCACCTCGATCATCGACTCCAAACGCTCGTTGTGGCTTGCTATACGCCCGGCTTGGGCCGCATCGACCGCACCACCGCCCGCACGCCCAGGCTCCGTCGCGTCGCGGATCTCCGCAAGCCCCGCCAGCACCGGGTGCATCTCACGCTTCATCCGCTCGGCCACCACGGCCCGCAGAATCACCCACGGGTCCCCCTCGGCCTGAAAATACTCCTTCCGGTCCCCACGCTTGTGCACACGCGCCAAAATCCCCCAGTCCACCAACGCACGCAGCGACATGCTCGCGTTCCCCCGGCTGATCGCCAAGCGCTCCATCACATCATCCGTACACATCGGCTCGCCGACGATAAACAGCAACGCGTGCACCTCCGCCATCGTCCGGCTCACGCCCCACGTGCTGCCCATCTGCCCCCAGACGGCAATAAAACGATCCTGCGCAGCCACCAGCGCCAAAGCCCCCGCCGAGTCTGTTTGCTGCACCTGCTGCGACATAGAAATGACCTCTAGAACACCAATCCCCTCGAACCCGACCAATCAACTCTACGTATTTTTTCAGGTATCGGCAAGTGTTTTCAGAATATTTTGAAAGAATACTGATTCCCCGCACAATGCCTGGGGGAGTAAGGTGTCTGCCAATGGGCGTTTCGGGCCGCTGGGGTCGATAACACCCCAGCGAGCAACACCCCGATCACCCCCGGCGTATCTTCTTAGGCGGGCCAGGGGGTGGGCCTGTCGCTACACTCACGACCCGCGCGGGCACCCCACGCCCCGGGCGGGGTAGTTATTTGTCCGCTTTGCAAGGTACCAAGGCCATGATGACCCCGACCAATCCCGTTCAACGCCACGCCCGCAGCACGCTCCTTTGCTATTCGTCCAGGGGGAGGCTGTCGATGCTTACGCGCGGGCTGGCACTGGGCGCCCTGCTGCTGGCGGGGGCGTGCGACCGGAAGGACTCGGCCCACTATGCCGTGGAGGAGGCCCAGAGGCTCATCAGCATCCTCACGGCTGACGGGGGGGGCATGGCCAGCACGAGCGCCGAACGCTTGGCCAAGCTCACCGAGGCCTACGAACTCGTCAAGGAGTACGCCAAGGACAACCCCGCCGCAGCCGTCATCGCTAGCAGGGCGCGGGCCGCGCTGGCGCAGATCGACGCGCAGAAGGCGGCGGAACTGGATCAGGCCGCCGTCGATATCCTCGGCAGCCTCCGCCGATCGCTCGCGTTGTACACACAAAACTCGGCCGTTGCCGCGATGCTTGCCAACGTTGACCTGACCGAGCAAACCGCCAGCGTCAGCGCACAGATCAGGCAGATCGACGCGGAACTCGGCGGCGCGCAGACCCAGGCACAGCAGGCCAACGCCGTTGTGGCAACGCTCACGGGAAAGATTGATGCCCTCCGCGCAGAGGCCAAGGCCAAGCGTGCCGCCGCGAGCGCCCTGCGCCAGCAAGCGGCCGGGGGCACCGCCCAGGCCGGGCTTCCGATTATCCAGGAGGCGGCGACCGCAATGCAGCAGGCCGACGGGCTGGACGCGCAGGCCCTGCTGCTAGAGGCCGAGCGCACCAGCAGGCAGACCGATGCGCAGGCCCGCCAGGCCCGTGCCGACGCCCTCGTCAGCGAGAAGCGTCGGCTCGAGGCCGACCTGGCCCTGCTGACGGCCAAGGCCCAGAACGATAAAACACTCGCCACCGACTCGGCCTCGATCGCGCAGTTGAACGCCAAGACAATCGCCGAGCAGGTCGCGGCATACAAGGCGCTGGCCGAGGGCGACCTCGCCGCCGCCCGCAAGCGCGCCGTCGCGGGTTATCAAGAGGCACTCGCCCACGCCAAGGTCGGCGCCAAGGGTGGGAGCCTCGAGAGCAAGACCGCGCAGGTCGCCGCCGGGTCTGGCAAACTCGCCGTCGCCAGCGCCAGCCAGGCGCTCGCGGACGTGCAAGCGACGCAGGCCCGCAGCCAGGAGGCGCTGGCCGCGACGCTGAGCCTCCTCGCCTCGGCCCAGCCCCCGCTGCCCGGCGCGACAGACTATCAGGCCGGCGCCGATGAGGCGACGAAGAACTTTGACGACCTGATCGCTCAGGCCCGCGAGAGTTACGCCGCGGTGCGTGAGTCCCTCGACGGCGTGACCAACGAAACGCTCAAGGCGCGCCTCACCGGCGCGCTGGCCGGGCTTGAACTGCTCAGCAGCAAGCAGGGCGTCACGCCCGAGCAGGTCGCCCCCCCCGGCCTCGCCTCGCCGGCTTCGAGCGAGCAGGCCGCCGTCGCCAAGGCCCTAGACGAGTACCTCGACATCCAGCGCACGATGGATATCGACGCGATGCTCAACGCGATGAACTTCGAGAACCCCGAGCACCGCGAGGCCCTCCGCTCCATGGCCGAGATGAGCAAACTGCTAACCGAGCTGGACAAACTCACCACCGAAAAACTCGGCAAGCCGCTCAAGGACCTCCCGGGCCTGGGCATGCTCGGCACGATGGGTGCAGACGCGACCAAAGACGCGCTCAACCGCACCAGCGCAGACTACAACATCGTCATCACCGGCAACCTCGCCATCGCCACGGCTAAGAAGCCCGCCCCGATGGAGCCACCCGCCAAGTTCCTGCTGACCAAGGAACAGTGGGTCATGACCATCGACGCCCAGACCGGCGCGATGCTCGCGCAGGCCGGACAGATGGTCGGGCCCATCAAGGGCGTCCTGACCGGGCTTGTCGAAGGCCTCAAAGACGGCTCGATCAAGGATGAGCAGCAACTCATGGCGATCCTGCAGGCCAAGCTCGGCGGGATGATGCCAGGCGGCAAGTAACCACTCCCAACCCGGCAACCGATGGCGATAATGCCCAACGCACGACGGATATCTTCCACGTCCCTCAAACCGGACACCCGAAAGGATCGCATGAACTGGTCGAGGCTCGCATCGGCGGTTGTTGGTCTACTCATCTCGGCCTCCTGCGCGCTGGGGCAGGCGAGCCTCACCGACATGGCCAGCCGCATAGACCTGAGCGATGCCGACCGCGCGGAGATCACAAAGCAGGTCGACCGCTACACCGCGATGATCGCCACCGGGACGCCGGCGAACGTCCGCGACGGGCGCGAGGCGCTGACCAAGCCCTTCGAGGCCGACAAAGTCACCGTTCCCTTCCGCGTCGAGGCGGGCCGGCAGCTCGTCGAGGCCCTCAAGCCCTTGACAACTTCCAGCAACGAACTCGTGGCCGTCAACACCCTGCGCATCGCCGGTGAGGTCGCCACCACCAACTCGATGGCCCTGCTGATTGATGGCCTCAAGGACCCGCGCCCACCCGTCCGCATGGGTGCGGCGTATGCGCTGACGCGCCTCTTCGCCCAGGCCCGCCGATCGGCCCCGGCGATCTCAGCCGGGGACACCGCCAGCGCCCTCAAGGCCCTGGAAACATTCATCTCCGCCGAGCGCGACGCCAGGCTCATCGACACAGCGATCTCGGCGATGGTCCTGGCGACTAAAGCCCCGGGCGGCACCGCCGCACCCGACCGCATGGCCCGCGCGATCGTCGAGAAAGCCCGTGGCAAGGGGGCCGAGGCCGACACGCTGACGATCACCAGCCGGGCCGTGCGCGAGATGCGCGACGTGCTCATCGGCAGCGACGGCAAGGCCCCCCCGGGCACCGCCCGCGCCGCAGCCGAGGTCGCCGGGCAACTCATCGTGGCCATCAAGGCCCAGCTCACCACCGCCGACAAAGAGGCACTCATCACCGCCGCGGGCAGCGCGGAGACGACCCTGACAATCGCCTCGACCACCCTCGCCGGGCCCGACATCGCCGCGATGAAACTCGCCTTGGCCGACAAGGTTCGGGCCGCGGACCAGGACGGGCTAAGCAAGCAGGCCGAGCGCGTGCTGGCGGTGCTCAAGTCCGAGCCGTTCAACATCAAGTAGCGCGAGACATGCATGAACCCCCGCCTGCACACCCCACTGCTTGGCCTGATCATCTGCACCGGCGCACCGATCGGCGTAGCCCAAACCGCCGAGCCGGTCGCGATCACGCAGGTTAAGGACCCAACGCCCCCCGCACCAATCGACCCCGCGCTGGGCACGCTCTTGGACAAGATCGAGGCGGCCGACGCCACGCTCGTGTGGCTCAACGCACCGATCCGCCTGATCCGCCGATTCCCCGAGATTCAAGGTGGTGGCGAGCACACCCGCTACGGCACGATCTGGTACGCCGCCGAGCCCAAGGCCAAGCCCACCCCCAACCAGCCCACACCAAACCAGCCGAGCCTGCCCGCGCCCCCCCTCCGCCGGTTTGCCCTCCGCTTTGACACGCTGGACATCAAAGGTGGCGTGAACGTGCAGGCCGTGCGCCGGGAGGACAAACAAGCCTTCGTCTTCGACGGCACCTGGCTCCTGGAAACACGCGAGGCGGAAAAGTTCTTCATCCGCCGGCGGATCGTCGCGCCGGGCGTCATCAAAGACCCCGTCCGCATCGGCGAAGGCCCCTTCCCGCTCCCCGTCGGCCAGCGCAAGGCCGACATGCTCGCACGCTTTGACGTAACCAACCCCGACCCACTCCAGAACGCCCCTGAAAACCCGCGCTTACGCGAGTTGCTCTCCACCTGCGTCCAGCTGCGCCTGGTGCCGAAGGTTGACACACCCGGCGCCCGAGATTTTCAGGAAATCCGCCTCTGGTACCGCAAGGCCGACCTGATGCCGATCTACGCCCAGACGATCAACCTCGACGCCTCGTCAGCCGAGGTCTTCATCGTGCTGCAAGAGTCGTGGGACAAACCCTTCGACACCGCGGTTTTTAGCACCGTGCCACCCAAGGCCGAGGATGGTTGGAAGGGGGATGTGATCGAGCAGGTGCAGGGCAAGCCGTGAGGGGCAGGCAATGGGCAATAGGCAATAGGCAATAGGCGCGGAGGTGTTGTGCGCGACGCGTAAACATTGTGTGCCTGTTGCACATTGCCTAATCCCCGCTGCCTCCCCCCCCGCCGCCGTCACCCCCACTGCCCGCGCCCCCACTGCCATCCCCCCAATCGCCCGTTCCCGAGTGCCCATCACCCGTTGCATCTTCCCCCATCGGCTGTTCGGTCGCCCGCTCCTGATACACCCACCCGCACTCGGGGCAGACGCCCCCAGCGGCATAGACGTGCTCGGGCCTCGCATACTGGCAGTGCGGACAGAGCTTGGCACGCCGACGAGGGCGGCTCACCCGTTTGCGGGCCATGGACACAACCATCCACACCAACGACCCGACCAACGCCGCCAAGCCCAGGCACGCGAGCGTGCCGAAGATACCGGGCCACCAGAGGCGAGTGTGGACCGGGGGAGCGAACATCATGATATAACAGTCCCCAGCTTGGTTGTAACTCCGCTTCCCCCAGTATTCAAAGACTACGA
>JAJTGZ010000087.1 GCA_021299385.1 Phycisphaeraceae bacterium
GTGCTAGGACCTTGCGTGTTGGGAATCCGCGCCACCGCCTTGATCGTGTTGATAACCCCGCCAGCGGTTCCGGCAATGAACTTCGCCAGGCCGGGCCGACGCCCACCGCCACGGCGTCCGCCCACCGGCCCCCGGCTGCGGACGTTGCGCAGGTCCGGGCACGTTGACGGGGTCTGCCGCGTCTGCGGCATCGACTGGTCAATGCCCCGCACCGGGAAGGGCATCATCACCTGGATAGAGCCGTCAACGCTCAAACCGTAAACCTCCCCTCATCGACCTGCCCCAGCAACGACCCGCCAGGCGGGGCCGAGATGTGCATCCGCCTCTGGGCGTCTTCCTCCCACAACTCTGCAATCTCCCGGTCGTACATGGCAAAGAAACCCCCGTCGGTGTCGTCTTCCAGCAGCCGCACCTGCCCCCGCACGCGGTAGAGGATCGCCAGTTCGTACGGATCAGGGATCACCGCCGAGGTGCCGTCGCCGCTGATATCCACCCACCGGCGGAGGTAACTGATCGAGAACGTCGGGTTCCCGTTGGCCGTCGGGGTCGGGTAGACCTGCATATGCGCCGCCAGATCGTCGGCATAGACGCCAAAGGCGACGCGGTATCCGCCAGCCACCGACGCCCCATACGACCGAAGCCGCTGGATGTCCTGTGGCGTTGTCATCTCGACGCCACCGAATCCGGTCCCGCCAGAAAGTGCGGGTACGCCCGCCGGCGCGTCAAAGTCTGCGGGCATGGCGATGTAGTCTTGATTGGCCACCGCCGCGACGTTGGCGATCTTCAACCTCCAGGACCACGCGCGTGCGTGTACCAGTTTGCGGCAGGCGGCGTTGACCTGTTTATCCAGGTCCACGCGCGAGTCTGCCGCGCCCCCGATGGCGTGCCGGGCAAGGTCTTTGAGCGCGCCGAGGGTAAGCATAAAGCCGCTGGGGCGTTTTCACGCCCGAGCGGCGGAAGGAGCAAGATCAGGCCGTGCCAGCAACAGACGTCACGTACGGGACTTGGTACAACTCGACCTCCGCGATGCCGTCGCCGGTCGTGGTTTCCAGCAAAATGGCTTGCACCATATCGCCGATCGCCGCAGCCTTGAACCTGGCAGCAGCGTTCGTAGAGAAGGCAATGGACAGGCGCGTACCCCTGTTGACCGCACCACTGATAAGGGCCTTGACCCGGCCAGAACTGGCAAACTTGCCAGACCTGCCAGCCTCAAGGGAATCATCCAGAAGCACCAGGGCCTTCTGGTTGGTGGACGATGCCGTGTCTGGGATGACCACGTTCTCCTGCACGTCGGCGCCGACGTTGGAGCCAGCAACGGTGTAGCGTGGCGCACCCGCAACAGCAGTGCGTGTGGCACCGCCGATCGTGGCCGCGCCCCGTTCGAGCACGTCTTGGACCACAACCGTGCCCAGCACGATCGTTGCAAGAGTAGTAATCGAAGCAGGAACCGCGCTTGCAGGCGCACGCCAGTACGTGCGGCTGACAGATGGGGCCTGGTTCTCAAAACCGCGACCGCCGAGAGCATTGGTGTTGGGAGGCATTGTGAATCTCCGAATCTGCGGGCCGTGCCCGCGAAAAGTGCGTTATGAAAGTGAGTCGGTAAAGGACGATCAGGCAACGGTCAGCGGCGCAACGACCCCGAGTTTGGCGCGGTTGGTGCAGATGTTGTTGAACCAAGACTGGCAGAAGCGGCCATAGGCGTCGGGGTTCTGCAACCCGCCCTCGAGGACTTTAGTCAGCGAGAACATCTTGCCAGCGATGAACACGGGCTTGAACGCAAGCTTGTTAATGTAGAAGAACCGGGGCCTGCCAACCGGGTAAGGCGTGTTGTTGTAGGAACCGGGCGAAGTGGTAGACGTTGCGCGGGTCTGGTTGATTAGGGCCGTATCCAGCGGCGCGTGGTAGTAGAACTTCGAGCCGTTGAAGGAGAGCAGTTTGACCCCAAGATCACCACCGGGGGCAGCGTCCAGGTCGTTCATGTTCCGGCGCAGCATCTTCAGACGCTGCATCCCGTCCCTGTTGGTCACAAAGTACCCAGACTCACCCAGCGAGCTGACCGCGTCGTAGGTGTTGATCTGGCTGGGCGGGTTGTACCCAACGGCCAGCTCGATAGTATCCAAGGCCGCGACCAGGCCGTCGAATGCGCCGAAGTTGTCGATGTTGTTGTGGTTGTAATACGCGCGCTTGTTGTCAAACTCGGGGTTGGCGATGGTGTCCACACCGAACAAAGGGTTTGCACCCCATCCCGGCGGAACGCGGGTAAACGCACCGTTGTCCTCGGTGATGGCCGTGTTGATGCTAAAGACCCTGCCAGCCTTGTCGCCAGCGGCGGCCTGCTCCATCGCGGTGTATGAAGCCTGGGCCCAAGCGGTCGTCTCTATCCCGTTGAGGTGGGTGATCTGCTGGTTGACCGTCAGTGTCTTGGCGTAGTCTTTGACCTTGACGGCGCTGCCGCCGATCTTATTGAGTTTGGACTCAAACTCGGTCCAGTACGTCGCGTTCTCGTAGCACCGGGCCTTGAACTGGAGTTTCTGGGTAACGTTGCGGACGTTGAGCTGGCGATCCTCACCAGGCGTGTACGTGCCGAAGCGGTCGTCATCCTTGAGGATCACGGTCTCTTCGATCACGTCTGACTGCTGGTAAAGATCGTCCTCGCCGCGACCACGGAGCAGTTCACCGGTCAAGAGGTAGGTGCCGTTCTTGATCGAGTAGGCGATGATGTCTTTGGGCGAGAGGGCAAGCCCCGGTCGGTTCTGGTTCAGATAGTCTGCAAACAATGATGGTACAAGAGGCATGTTCTAATCCATGCGGCTTTGTGCGGGTGTTTGTGTTACGCCGAACCTTTCAGTCGCGCCCACATCTCGGCCGTGCGGGATGCGGCGTTCCTGGGGTCGGTGATGAACAGCTCGGCGCTTGTGCGGGCTACGTCGTCGGCCGTCAGCACCGGCTTGGCGGAGGGGTGTGTCCCCTTCGCCTCGGGCTGGCCGTCGCGCCTGTCGCGGTTGCGCTTCATCAGTTCATCGCGGGCGGTGCCCTTGGCTGAGTGGCCAAAGGCGAGCATCGCGGCGGTGCGGAATGTTTCCGCAAACGCCACGGGGTCTTCGATTGTCTGGCCGTCGGGGTCGAGCCGGTCAAACGCGCTGTAGAGCGCGGCCAGTTTCTTCTCGTCGGCCAACTGCGGATACTGTCCCTTCAGGGATTCGCGGTTCTCGGCCACAAGCAGGCGTGCCAGCCGCGTGCGGGCCTCGTCGGCAGCGGGCGCGGCCCCGTCGCCGTCGTCGGCCTCGGGCTTGGTCTGGGCCTTGGCCTTGACCTTGACCACCCCCGCCAGTGCTTCCAAGTCCTCGGGGTCGATCAGCGAGGCGTACTTGGCCTTGAACCCAGCCAGGGGGTCGGGTGCAGTCTTTGCCCGTAAATCTTCGAGTTCCTTCTGGACCTGGGCCAGTTTCTTGACGGACTTGAAAGCCTCATCCGTCCGGGCGACGTGCGCGCCGTACTTGTCCGCCTTGGCCTTCAACTTGGCCGGGCTCATGGCAAGGATGTCCTCGGCATCCCAGCCAAGCCGCGCCAGCACCGTGCGGGCGGCGATTGCTTCCTCATCGCTTAGGACCACAGCACCGGCCTTGCCCTCAGGCTCGGGCGTCGATTCTGCCGCGTCCGCGTCCGCGCCCGTGTCGATGCCCATCATCCGGGCGAGCAACTCATCGCCAGCGTCGGGATTGGATTGGCCATCGCCGCCGAGGCCAGCATCGGTCGCGGCAGCGTCGGCAGCAGGTGCGTTTTCCAGCACAGCGGTATCGCCCGCGTTTGTCGCGATCGTGTCCGGTGCGGAAGGGGATTCGACGGATGTAGCCGTGTCGCTCATGCCGCAAGTATCAACGGCAGATCAGCACATACAACCGGCTCCGCGCACGCAGTTAGCTATTGAACGTAAAGCCGTTTCCCATCGCCCAGTTCTTCACGCGGTCGCGGTCCTTGCGGTTCTCGACGATCGGCCTGCCCCGCCCATCGGTCCTCATCCCGTCAGAGTGGGTGTTGACGCGCTCGCGTCCAACCCGCTCGGTCTTGACGATCCGGTCTTTGCGCAGCCCAACAGTGCGCGAGACCGGCAGGATCGACCCGCCGCCAGGCTCGACACCGTGTCCAGCAGAGACCGAGATGGCGGGCATCGAGTAGACGCGGGCGTAGGTGATCCCCCCCTCGGTGATCCGCTCGGGCTTGTCGTCGTTCATGCGGTAGAACCGCTCGATCCTGTTTCCATCGGCTGATTCGTAGTCATACAGGGGCATGTGGTCATCCTCACAGGTTGGCCGGTACCATCCGGCTGGGGTTGGCCTGCCCACCGGGGGCACGGGCCGGGTCTGCTGCAACGCCGGGCATCCCGGCGAGCATGCCGGGGGTCATGCCGGGCATCCCGGGCATCCCGGCCATCGCAACGTTGATGTAGCGTTCTGCCGCCTTGGCGATGTTGAAGTGCTGGCCCATGTCCCCGATGATCTCCCCAGCCTGAATAGCGGGGTTGGCCAGCGAGCGATCGGCCACGTCCATAGCCAGGGTGATAAACTCGATCATCTGCTGGCGCAGCGTCGAGGAGTTGGTGTAGGCCATGCTGAAAGGCTCGATCTCGATCGTCGCGTCGCGTCGCCAGATGCGCTCTGCGTCGCGCTGATCGTCCTCGACGCCGCCGTAGAACGTGGCCCTCCGCCCATCTTTAGAGACCGGGAAGATCACGTCGTCCGACTCGTTCATCAGGTTGACGACCTTGCCAAGCACAAGGCTCAGGCCCCGCGTGAACATCATCTGCTGGTACTTGGTTTTGATATCGGTAAACTGGCCCGCAATGGCGGCGTCCGTAGCCGTCCCGCTTGTGGTAATGCCGCGTGCCTGCTCCGAGAGGCCCACACGCCTGTCGGCCTGATCGCTGGCGTACTTGGTAACGGCCATGTGGTCGGCGTTGACACCGGGGAACTCGACCATCACGGGCTTGCCGTTTAGGCCGGGGATGCTGACGGTCGCAGCGTGCGGTGCATTACTGGTTACCTCAGATACACCGGGCTGCTGGCTATCAACGAACACCAGCGTTTTAGCCTTTATGGCCTGCTCGATGATGCTCTTGGTCATTTTCTCGTGGACTTCCAGCCACGCGGCGGTGGCCTGAAGGGGCGCAACCGGGTAGACGCGGTCGGGCGCGGCGTAGATCGAGAACAGGGTGTAAGGGGACTGGCCGGCGCACTGGGCCTTGACCTTGCGTAACAACCTCGGCTCAGTGTCGGCCATGGCGAACGTCAGCAGCACGTCCTCATCGGCAACGTAGACGGTCGCGCAGACGATCCGATCCCGCTCATCGGCGTCAACCGAGACGCCGTCGAGCATCAGATCGGCCCGGACCTGGCTGTCAAGCGTCCCCGGCTGCAAGCCGGTCAACTGCGTGGTGTCGTACTTGCGCGACCCGTCGGCGTTGGTCGCGCCTTCGAGGGCTTGAATCTTCTCAACCCACAGGTGCCCCTCGTGCCGCACGCGGGAAAAGCCCACAGACTCGCAGTCGCGGAAGTACATATTGGGCGAAATCCGCCGGACGACCGGGCGCAGGGGGACCAGATCGACGTTGGCCAGCAGGCCGGGTGTTTCCTCCAGCAGCACCATCGCCACGGCAAAGGAGAACGCCTGGTCGATCGCCAGGAGTTGCGTCTGTTCGGCTAGCCCGTTCTGGGCGATGAGGCAGTTGAGGCCCACGGTCGTGTCCTCGGTCTGTTCGTCTTCGGCGCCCCCATCGGTTACGCGGCACTTGGGCAGGGTGTAAGCCAGGCTCGGTGTCACCACCGATACAAGCTCAAACTCGAAGTTCGTCAGCGTCTTGGCTTCCCCGGTATACCGCCGGATCAGGTCGTGCGCCGCCCGCGTGATAACCCGCCGGTGTTTGA
>JAJTGZ010000039.1 GCA_021299385.1 Phycisphaeraceae bacterium
GTCAGCTGCGCCTGTACGCTGGTCTGAGCCAACAGCAACCCCAAAGCAACAGATATGTACTTGATCATTTTGAAGTTTCCTCACAAGTCGCATGCATTTCGCACGCGGTGATAGATTGTCCATAATGCCATCTGCATTTTCAACTAGAGAAATCGCATCGTAAGTAAATACCCTATACTTGTCCGGGTTATCCACATGTTATCCACACGTTATCCACAATCTCCATAAAATCTGATCGATGATTGATGTATTCAAAATCATTTTCGGTATACTCATCAAGCCTGATACACACACCTCTGGGAGTTCCACATGCTTAACCGTCGCCGACTGCCATTGATCGCAACCATTTCCCTTGCCGGTTTCTTCAACTCCCCGTTTGCTGGCCCGTCAGCGTTGGCACAAGCAGCACCCACACCGGTCCAGAGCGGTAATGGTGCCGAGGTTTTACGGCTGGCAACCCGGATCGGCATCGGGCCATCTGAACTGCTCACTGCGGGAGCCTCGCCCGCAGACGCCGCACAGGTGGTAGCAAACATCCATAACTGGCGGATCGCGCACGGCTCAACGCTTGTTCTCGCGGAAGAAGCACTGCGTACCGCGAGCAGAGAGGAGGCCAGCGCCAAGGCACTGGTACGGCGCGATCCCAACACAGCAAATCGAGCCGCGCTCACCTCGGCAGTAAACTCCCTTGCTGCCACGGCCAACCACCTTAAGGCCATACTGGACGCTGCCGCCCTCAATGCCGTTGCAGGGCTGCCCGAGCAAGTCCGGTCATCGCTCGTAAACATCCGTGCGGCGTCTTCTGTCCAAGTTCCTGAATACCTCAAAGTGGTCAGCCGGAGCGCGGAAGAGTGGGTGGCCCTACGCGACGCTGTCGAGCGATCCTCCTCTCGTCTGAGCTCCGGCCAGCCCGCCCACGCCGAGGATGCCACCCTGCTGACAAACGCTGAGGCGAACCCTCTTGTCGTTGCTGCAAAGCAGCGTCTGGAATCCCTGGATCAAGGGGTGCGTGCAGCGTTTGAGGCAGCCATCTCGGCATTGCCGTGAGCTTTGTCTGCCCTCGACGGGCGGTTACGACGGCAGAAACCGTTCCCACTGCTCCAGATCTCAGAGATACTCCGCCAACGGCACGGGGATTAATTCAAGCAGTCAGCACCAATTCACACGCCCTACCGCGCGACCACCCCGCCAGAATGCCCCCGAAAGGACTCGAACCTTTGACCCGCTGATTAAGAGTCAGCTGCTCTACCAACTGAGCTACGGAGGCGACTATCCCATCGTAGCGAGGCGTCAGGCATTGTCCAGACCCGGCGGGGGTTTTCACCACCCCATGCCGCACTCGCACGCAACCCCCACCACACCCCCGCATCACCACCACCCTGCCCCACACCCCGCCACGCCTCCACCGGGTATCCCCGCCGAGTGGATATCTCCCCGCACCATGCCGATACTTCCTCCCCTGCCGTCGGCCCCCGCCGGCAGAACGCCACTTTAGCTCAGCGGTAGAGCGATGCTTTCGTAAAGCATAGGTCCAGGGTTCAAATCCCTGAAGTGGCTTTCATCACCAGACGCCACGCACCCCCCCCGGCCACGCACGCCCAGGCACCCGTGCTACACCACGCTCCCTCCTAGGGCACCTGTTGCAGCGCAAGCAGCTCATCAATAAACAGCGCGTGCGATCGGCACCCGAGCCTGAAGCACTCAATCTCAAACTTCTCGTTCGGGCTGTGCACCCGGTCGTCGTCGAGCCCAAAGCCCATAAAGATCGTGCTCATGCCCAGTTCCCGCTTAAGCGTCCCGGCCACGGGTATTGACCCGCCGCTCTTGATCATCGCCGCGTCCACACCAGACGCCCGCTTGAGCGCCCGCCCCGCCGCCTCCATGTGCACCGAGTCAATCGGCAACGTCGCCGGATACCCGCCGTGCAGGTCCGTCAGTTCCCACCGGAACCCCGCCGGCGTGCGGGCCTTGAGCCACTCAAAGAACAGCCCCGCCACCCTCCCCGGCTGCTGGTCCCCCACCAGCCGAAAGCTCACCTTCGCGCTGGCGTGGCTCGGGATCACCGTCTTGGCCCCCGCGCCGGTATACCCACCCCAGATGCCGTTGATCTCCGCCGTCGGCCGCGCCCACTCACGCTCGACCGCGCTGTACCCCTTCTCACCCCAGTCTGCCCCCGCCGGCAGCCCGATCCCCGCCAGCGACTCGGCCGCTGACATGTTCAACCCTTCCCACGCCCGCCGCTCGCGCGCATCAACCCCCGGCACCCCGTCATAAAACCCCGGAATCGTTACCCGGTTCTCCCCATCATGCATCTGCGCCAAAATATGCGTCAACGCAAGTATCGGGTTATACACACGCCCGCCCCACAACCCCGAGTGCAGGTCCTGGTCCGGCCCGTGCAGCGTGATCTGCGTGTACGCCAGCCCGCGCACGCCGTACGTGATCGCCGGCTTGCCACGCCCGAGCATCCCCGTGTCGCTGATGAGGCACACATCGCACGCTTGCAGACGCCCCTTATTGGCACGAATAAAGTCGTCTAAGTGCACCGACCCCGACTCCTCCTCACCTTCCAGCAGCACCGTCATCTTCACGCCCCCCGCCACTGCGCCGGTCACCTCTTTATACCCGCGCAACGCCTCCAAGAACGTCATCACCTGACCCTTGTCATCCACCGCCCCGCGCCCGACCACACGCCGCCCCGGCACGCCCCCCGCCGCCGCCTCGCGGATCACAGGTTCAAACGGCGGGCTATCCCACAACTCCACCGGGTCCACAGGCTGCACGTCGTAATGCCCATAAAACAGCACGTGCGGCCCCCGATACGCCGCGCTCCCAGGCGCGTGCCCGAGCACAACCGGGTGCCCTGGCTTCTCTGCCGGGCCCGTCGGCAAGACCTCTACCTCCAGCCCACTTTGGCGCATGTGCCCCGCGGCCCACTCTGCCGCACGCTTGCAATCGCCGGCATACTTCGCGTCGGTGCTGATGCTGGCGATCCGAAGCCACTCCAGCAGCCGATCGACCCCCGCCCCCTCGTTCTGGGCCAACCACGACAGCACCTTGTCCACTTGCGTTGCCATATCCAAGGCTAGCGAGGCCGATCAACCCGATCCCCCTGCGGCACCGGCGGCTTGCTGGGCGTGTTGGCAAGCCTGCCCATCGCCCGCACAATCCGGATCGTCGCCCCAACCAACCCGAACGCACCACCGACGATCACCCCCGTCTGCCCACCGCCGATGATGTACCGATCAACCAACCACCCAAGCCCCGCGCACACGCCGATATACACCACAAACTCAATGGCGATCCCATACGCCCGCCCCGTCGTTCCCATCACCCCGCCGGCGCCCTTGTTCGGATCAGTATTGATGACAGGCATGCTGCGCTCCGGCTGTAAACGATCCGATTGAACTAAGAAGGAACCTTTGCCGCCGCGTGCGCACGCGCCGCGTTGAGCGCGTCCTTGACCTTGCTCAGGTCCGTCCCACCACCCTGCGCCGAATCAGGCCGCCCGCCCCCGCGCCCGCCGCACGCCGCCGCCGCATCGCGCACCCAGTCCCCGGCCTTGAGCCCCCGCTTCTGCAACGCATCGGGCACACTGGCGATGATCGTCAACTTCCCCTCCCCCTGGTCGGGGCTGATGAGCAGCACCGCGTGCCTCGGGCGCGCTTGCCGCGCAGCCTCGATCGCCGCCGAGAGAGCCTCCCTGTCGCTCCCGGCCTCGATGGTCGAGACGATAAACGGCATCATCTCCCACTCGCTGCTCTCGGCCAGGCTCTTCGCCGCCGACGCCACCTCCGCCGCCCTCCCCGCCGAGGCCGCCTTGCTCGCCTGGCGGACCTTTTCCTGCACCTGCGCAAGCGCCGCGCTGATCCGCTGCTTGGCTACCACAGGCAGCGTCAGCGTCTCCATCTCCGCGCCGATCGCCTTGACCTCCGCGGCCAACGCCTCATCGCGCAGCCCCCCCGCCGAACGAACCTTCGCGTCGATCTCTGCCGCCGCCGCCAGCGCCGCCATTGCGGGCACGCCCGTCAACGCCGTAACGCGGCGAACACCCTTGGCCACACCCTCCTCAGAAACGATCGTAAAACTCGATATCTCACCGGTGCGTGCAACGTGCACCCCGCCGCAGAACTCCGCGCTCGTGCCCGTCGCCCCAGCCGCGTCGTGCAGCTCGCGCCCCGCACGCCCGACGCTCACCACACGCACCGGGTCCGGGTAGGCCTCACCAAAGACCGCACGGACCCCCGCGATCTTCTTCGCCTGCTCCAGCGGCATCAACTCAGCATACACCGGCACATCGGCCTTCACCGCCGCGCTCGTCAGCGACTCGATCCGAGCCAGTTCCTCCACCCCCACCGGCCTGCCGTGGCTGAAGTCAAACCGCAGCCGGTCGTGCGCCACCAGCGACCCCTTCTGCTCCACACCCGCCCCGAGCACCTCGCGCAGCGCCAGGTTCATCAGGTGCGTTGCCGTGTGGTTGCTCGACACCGCCGCACGCCTGTGGTGGTCCACCGCCGCGATCACCTCATCGCCCACGTGCAGCTCGCCCTTGTGCACCCGCCCGATGTGGATGACATACCCCCCAAAGGCTTTGGTATCCTGCACAACAAAGTCGCCGCTGTGCTCGCGCCCAACTCCCCGCGTTACCTTGATGACCCCGTGGTCCCCCACCTGCCCGCCCATCTCGGCGTAGTGGTTCGTGTGGTCGAGGATCACCGCCACCTGGTGCATCGCCGCCGCGCTCCCGGCCGTCTGATCAAAGCTGCTCCCGTTCCAGATCGCCTGAATCCTCCCCGCCACCTCACGCCCGGCAAACTTCCCCGAATCATCCGTCGCCTTTACGCCCATGTGCTTTAACTTGGCGATCGTCTCACCGCTGAGTCCCAGCCCGCCCTGCTCGGCACTAAACCGACCCCCCGCACGCGCACGCTGACGCGCTTCCTCCACCAGCACCTCAAACCCCGACGAGTCCACCGTCAACCCGCGCTCCTCGGCCATCAGGTTCGTCAAATCCACCGGGAACCCAAACGTGTCGTACAACTTAAACGCGTCCGCGCCCGAGACCACCCTCGATGGCCCAAAGTGCGCATCGGTCCACCTCGGCGTGACCTCCGACACCGCCAAACTGTCCACCTGCTTGCCACCATCACGCTCGCCGATGCTCACCACCCAGCCGCTCGCACCCTTGCTCACGCTGACAACCTGGTTCCGCGCCTGGTGGTGCGGGGCCAGACGCGCACCGGCCAGCGTCCGCGCGCACACCTCATCAAAGAGCACGATCCCCCGGTCCAGCGTTCGGCTGAAACTCTCCTCCTCCTCACGCACGATCTCCTGCACCCGCCCAGGGTTCTTCCCAAGCTCCGGGAACGCCTCGTGCATCTGCTCAACGAGCACCGGCACCAACTGCGAGAAGAACCCCGTCTTGGCCCCCAGCGTCTGCCGCCCATACCGCACCGCACGCCGAAGAATCCGCCGCAGCACATACCCACGCCCCTCGTTGCTCGGCGTCGCCCCGTCGGTAATCGCAAACGTCAGCGTGCGAATGTGGTCCGCGATCACGCGGTACGCCGTGTCCTTGTTCCCAATGTCCGCCTCACCCAGCCTCCCGCTATACGCCGTCGCGCCCGTGATCCGCTCGATAGCGACAAACAACGGCGCAAACACGTCGGTGTCGTAGTTGCTCCGCACGTTGTGCAGCACGCTCACCAGCCGCTCAAAGCCCATCCCCGTGTCCACATGCTTAGCCGGCAGTGCCGCCAGCGTGCGAAACTTGGCCTCGACCTGCGCCCGCGACGCGTAAGGCAGCCGCGCACGCTCCGCCTCGGGCGTCTTGTCCCACTGCTCTAGGGCCGCAAGCCCCTGGGCCCCATACTCGGCGTTGAACTGGATGAAGACGTTGTTCCACACCTCCAGCACCATCGGGTCCCCGGAGTTCACCAGCCCCGCCGCGTCGCGCTTGCCCTCTCCCCCAGCCGTGAGGCGATCCACATGAATCTCCGTGCACGGCCCGCACGGGCCCGTGTCCCCCATCATCCAGAAGTTATCCTTCATGCTCCCCGGCAGCACGCGACCGGCGGGCAGATGCCGCAGCCACAACTCGCGTGTCTCATCGTCCGCCGGCATCCCAGCCGCCGGGTTGCCGCCGAAGTACGTCGCGTAGAGCGCATCGGGGTTGATCCCATAGACCTTCGTGAGCAGTTCCCACGACCAGTCGATCGCCTCTTGCTTGAAATAGTCGCCGAAACTCCAGTTGCCGAGCATCTCAAAGAACGTGTGGTGATAGGTGTCCTTGCCCACATCCTCCAGGTCGTTGTGCTTGCCACCTGCACGGATGCACTTTTGCGTGTTGACCGCACGCTTGAGCCGGCCCATCGCCGTCGCCGGGTCGGCCTGGCCCAAGAACAACGGCTTGAACTGGTTCATCCCCGCGTTGGTAAACAGCAGCGTCGGGTCATCCAGCGGCACGCTCGGCGAACTGGGCACAAACGTGTGCCCACGCGCAATGAAAAACTCCATGAACATCCTGCGCACCTGACTCGACGGGATCATCGGCATAGACCGCAGGGTATGCGCCAACACCCCGCCACCAAAGCCGCCAACACACCACGGCCCCCGTTGCCCGAGGTATACTGGCCCAATGCTCGACAGAAGCCCCCTCATGTTCACCGGACCGGCGATTTCACCGCACTACCAGCCTGGTTCTGAGATCATCCTCGCGCACGGCGATGCCGCCGACATCCTCGCAAAGATGCCCGATGAGTCGGTCCAACTCACCGTAACCTCCCCACCCTACAACATCGGAAAAGAGTACGAACGAGCCACCCAGCTTGACCGCTACCTCGCCACACTTGAACCGATCATCGACCAGCTTGTTCGGACCCTCAGCAAGGGCGGCTCGCTCTGCTGGCAGGTCGGCAACTATGTCGAGGACGGCGAGGTCTTCCCCCTTGACATCTTCTATTACCCCGTCTTCAAGCGCCACGGCCTGAAACTCCGCAACCGCATTGTCTGGCACTTCGCCCACGGCCTGCACGCCTCAAAGCGCCTCTCGGGACGCTACGAAGTACTCCTCTGGTTCACAAAGGGCGATGACTACACCTTCAACCTTGACGACATACGCGTCCCCTCAAAGTACCCCGGCAAGCGCCACTTCAAGGGCGAAAAAGCCGGTGAACTCTCCGGCAACCCCCTCGGGAAAAACCCGTCGGACATCTGGCCCATCCTGCAGCGCGACTGGGAAAGGTGCATGTGGGACATCCCCAACGTCAAGGCCAACCACCCTGAAAAAACGATCCACCCCTGCCAGTTCCCCATTGAACTCGTAGAACGCTGCGTCCTCGGGCTGACAAACCCCGGCGACCTCGTCCTCGACCCGTTCTCCGGCGTTGGCTCAGCCATGCTCGCGGCGCTGAAGAATAACCGCCGCGCCATGGGGTGCGAGCTCGACGCGGACTACATCGCCGCCGCACACGCCAGGATCGAAAACTTCTACTCCGGAAGCCTCCCCTACAGGCCGCTCGGCAAGCCCGTGCACGTGCCCACAGGCCGCGATCGCGTATCGCAGTTCCCGGAGGAGTGGAAGAAAGAGCTCCTATGAAAATCGCCGCACGCTACTCGTTCAACGGCGGCGCAGAAGCTGTGAACGAAAAATATCCTCACCTCTTGGCCGAGGTTGAGGCAGCGATCGCGGAGATCGATGCCTCCAGGCACCGCATCAAAAAGAGTAAGGAAAAAACCAAGAAACACAAGGGTAAGTTGCTCTACTCACCCGTCTCGCTCAATAAGGCCTTCAAGGCCACCCTCTTCCCACTGCACTGGAAGGCGATCAGGGAATCCTGCGAGTACTCCACCGAGCACTACGCCGAGGGTTACACGATCAGGACAAGCAGCAAAGGTGCCTTCCGCGAGATGGACTTCGTCAAGGAAAAACTCGGCGTCGAAGTCCAGTTCGGCAAGTACTCCTTCATGGTCTACAACGTCTGTGCGAAGATGACCATCTTCCGCAACTGCGGGCACATCGACACCGGCATCGAGATCGTGCCCGTCAAGGCGTTCTCGGCCGAGATGTCCAGAGGCGTTTCTTACTTCGAGCAGTTCGTCTGGGACCTGGACGCACGCGGCATAGCAAATATCGATGTCCCGGTGCTCATCCTGGGCATCGACAACGATTAACCTCCACTCAAGCCCCCGAAAGCTCACCACCACGCCGCGTCCCCGCCGCGACCGCGCGCGACCACGCACGCATAACCCCGGCTGCGTCCAGCTCATCGCACGCCGACTGCGTAACGCCCCCCGCGCTGGTAACGGCCTGACGCAGCACCCCAAACTCGCGCCCGTCCCCGGCCAGCAAACCCGCTGAGCCGATGAGCACCTGCCGGACAATCAGCCGGGCCTCGGCGTCGCTAAACCCCTGCTCCGCCGCGCTCTTGACCAGCGCCTCACCGAGGTAATACACATACGCAGGCCCGCTCCCGGCGATCGCCGTGAACGCGTCCATGAGCGCCTCCGCAATCGGCACCACGACCGGCCCGACCGCCCCAAAGACCTCCATCGCAAACCCGCGCAGCCCCGCGTCCGCACCCGACCCCCACGCCACCGCCGTCGCACCCTGGCCGATCCCCGCCGGTAGGTTTGGCATCGCCCGCACAACCCTCGGCGTGTCTAACTCACGCTCCAGCCGAGCCAGCGTGATCCCCGCCATGATCGAGATCATCCCCGCACCACTGGCCGCACACTCCCTGATCCCCCCCACCGCCGAGGCCAACCCCTGCGGCTTGATGGCCAGCAGCAGCACATCAGCACTGCCGACACGGACCTCCCCAAGCCCGCTCGCCACCGCCACCCCACGCGCCGCAAACGGTTCGAGTTTATCTCTCTGTGCATCCACAAGCACCAACCTGCTCGGCGCCAGCACACCCGCATCGAGGACGCCGCGTGCAATCGCCGAGCCCATGTTCCCGCACCCAAGGATCACCAGCCGGGGGTGATCGGCATGCGTCGGGCCCGGGCTAGGTGCGGGTGTTGGTGCGGGCGTCTGCATCGGGTCATTATCGGCCCGCCATCATCTAGAAGCGACCCACGCCAGTTGTGCCCACCGGCGAGCCCCACTAGACTTCCCTCCTCTACAACATCCACACCCCCACCCGCCCCCGCACTCAAGATTTGACCATTTGGCAATTTGACCATTTCCTCCCAGAGCCACCATGTCCCAGTACTACGTCCTGGAGTTCGAAAAACCCGTTACGGAACTCGAGAAGCAGATCGAGGCTCTGGATGCTGAGCTTGCCGCGACTCCGCCGGAGGCCCAGGCCGCGATCGTCCGCCGGATCGACGACCTGCGCTCGGCACACCAGCAAACGCTCAAGGCGGTGTATAGCAACCTCACCGCGTGGGAGACCGTCCGCGTCGCGCGCCACCCCAAACGCCCGCAGAGCCGCGACTACATCGAGATGATCTGCAAGGACTTTGTCGAGCTTGCCGGCGACCGGCGTTTCGGCGACGACCCGGCCATGGTCACCGGCTTCGCGCGCATCGGCCCGCACAAGGTCCTCATTGTCGGGCACCAAAAAGGTCGTAACACCACCGAAAAAATCGCCTGCCACTTCGGGTGCGCCCACCCCGAGGGGTACCGCAAGGCCCTGCTCAAGATGCAGCTGGCCGCCAAGTTCAACGTCCCGATCGTTACGCTTGTTGACACGCCGGGCGCGTACCCGGGCATCGGGGCCGAGCAGCGCGGGCAAGCCGAGGCCATCGCGGTGAACCTGCGCGAGATGACCGGGCTGCGTGTGCCGATCATCTCGGTGGTCATTGGCGAAGGTGGGTCGGGCGGCGCGCTGGGGATCGCCGTGGCCAACCGCGTGGCGATGCTCAGCAATGCGTGGTACTCGGTGATCTCCCCCGAAGGTTGTGCGGCGATCCTCTGGAAGGCCGCCAACGAGCAGACCAACACCGCCGCCGCCACGGCACTGAAACTCACCGCCGCCGACAACCTCCGCCTGGGAATCGTCGATGCCGTCATCGCCGAGCCACTCGGCGGCGCACACCGCGACCCCAACGCAACGGCACGGGCGCTCGAACAGTGGATCATCGCGCAGGTCGCCGATCTCAAGCGCCTCGACGGGCAGCGCCTCGTCGACGACCGCTACGCACGCTTCCGCAAACTCGGGGCGTTTGCTGAACAGGCCGACACGCAGACGCCGCTGGCCTGACGTGCCGCCGAGGGCTTGCAAACTCCACAAAAGTGCGACCAGAACCGGATTTGGCTCAGGATCGCTCCGGCAGGGTCGGGTGGACCTATGGGGCCTTGAAAACTCGGACGCCCCAGCGGGGCTGTAAACGTCGCCGTAGGGGTCGCCGCAAAAGCGTGGAGATCGCCGAGGTGTTTGTCGGGTACCCCGGTGTTTGCAGGCGGTGATAACCACCCGCGCCACCGGCCCGCCCGGCATAGTTGGCAAACTCACGTGGGCGAACGTTGGCGTGAGTTTGCATCTGCGTGTGCGCAATCCGATTGATGGGTTGTCGTGCGGTGTTCGTGCCGCGTAGTGAATCACACCCGATTGTGGTATCGACCCCATCGGGCAGCACGCCGCAAGGCAAAGGAGCATGTTCATGCGTAATCAAGTTCGCAAGGCCTTCACCCTGATCGAAATCCTCATTGTGGTCGTGATCCTCGGCATCTTGGCCGCGATCGTGATCCCGCAGTTCACCAAGGCGAGCGAGGACGCTCAGGCCGGTAACGTGCAGACGCAGTTGCAGACGATCCGCAACACCGTCGAGTTGTACCGGGTCCGCAACAACGGTGCCTATCCGTTCAGTAACACGGCGCTGGCCTGGACGCCGCTGGTTACGCCGGACTTCCTCCGCTCGGCCCCTGTCAACCCCCGCACCAACAGCGATGTGATCGTTTCGGGCACAGACCACACATCGGGCGCGACGACCAACGGGTGGGTGTGGAACAACACGAGCAAGACGCTCTTTGCGTCGTACTGGGACGAGACGGCCAAGAACTGGACCGGCCCGTAATGCAACGAGTCTGAACGCCACCGCGGGCACCGGCCCGCTGTGCTGAATCTTCACCGGTCGGCCCGCGAGAGTGGACCGACGGGTTTCGGGGGTGTGTGCGACCGACGCAGCAGCCCCACCCATGGCACGCCCATCAACAACCCACGCCCGCGCACGCAGACGGGGCCTCACGCTTGTGGAGGTGATGGTGGTGATCGCGCTGCTGGGGATCGCCGCGGCGTTGGTGGTGCCGGCGATGGGGACGACCGGTGGGCTGCGGGTGCAGGGTGCGATCCGGACGATTGTTTCGGACCTGACCTTTGCGCAGTCGGACGCGATCGCCTTTCAGCAACCGCGGGCGGTGGTCTTTGACCTGGCCGCGAACAGTTACCGCTTGGTGCAGGTCGTCAACGGGGACATCGACGAGGCCAACACGCTCTACGACGGCTCGGCCAGGGGCAAGCAGTACGTCGTCAACCTGGGCAACAACGACTTTGGGAACGCGCGGATCACCAGCGTCGCTATCAACGGGACCAGCAGCACGCTGATCTACGACGACATGGGCACGCCGGTGGCGAGCGCGTCGGGGAATACGCCCGGCTCGGGTGGTCGTATCCGCGTCGAGGGGCAGGGTTCGGTGCACGACATCATTGTTGAGCCGTACACGGGTCGGATCACCGTTCGGCGGATTTCGGGCGACTAAGGCCAGAGCCTTGGCAGAGGGGAACTGAACGATGCGCAAGACACGAGCTCGGCTGGGCATATTTGGGTTGGTGGTGTGCGCGCTGGGGATATTGATCTGGGCGAGGTTGCTGCTGGTGGCGCGGCCGCCACGGGTGGCGATCGCCGGGCCGACGCCGGCGGTTGAGCCTGAGCGGGGAGCCAAGCGCTAAACGCGGAGGGTGCGGGGGAATGTTATCGGTGCATGGGTGTGCGGCTTGGGTGCCGGGGCGCGGAGACTGCGCGGTGGTTGTAGTGGGTGGTGCGATAAACGGTTGGTGGCCAAAGTCGCCTTCGTGTCGGCTCGACACAGGGAGTTGCACAGGTAGGCGCAAGAGTTGTGATTGCATTGAGCTGCCGCGCCAGGCCTGATGCTTGCCGACGAATATCCGGAGACTGAAATGCCCTCGCACCGCACGCCCAAGATGATCTTTGCCGCAGTGTTGGCGTCTTTGGCTGCGTTGCTGGCCATTGCGACTCCGGCGCTGGGCCAGGCGAACGGGATGGCGCTGGCGAGCGCGGACAGCGCCAAGCCGGTTGCGGCGCCGGCGGGCCCGGCCGACAGCCTGGACGCCGACGGGCCGAAGGTGAAGATGGACGAGCACAGCACCGTCGAGCTGCACGTCAAGAACGAGGACCTGGCCAACGTGCTGCAACTGCTGGGCTTTGAGGCCAAGCGGAACATCATCGTAACCAAGAACGTCAGCGCGAAGATCTCGGCAGACCTCTACTCGGCGACGTTCTACGAGGCCCTGGACGCGATCCTGCACCCCAACGGGTTTGCGTATGTTGAGCGTGGGAACTTCATATACATCTACACCATCGAGGAACTCGAGAAGATCGAGGCGACGCTGCGCAAGCGTGTGGCCAAGAAGATCACGCTGAACTACCTCAACGCCCCCGACGCGGCGGAGTTTGTCAAGGGGATGCTCAGCAAAGAGGGTGAGATCAAGACGACGGCCAAGACCGACGACTTTGCCATCGGCGCCGAAGTGCCGGTGGGCAAGGACAGTTTCGCCCTCGGCGCCGCGCTGGTGGTGACGGACTATGAGGAGAACATCGCGGCGATCGATGCGTTGCTGAAGGAACTGGACACCAAGCCGCAGCAGGTGCTCATCGAGAGCACGGTTTTACAGACGAAGTTGACAGAGAACAACGCGTTCGGCGTGGATATCGCGATCCTCAACGACCTGAAGTTCACGGACTTCTCGGCCATCACGGCCGGGCCGCGTGCGGTGGCTGATGCGATCGTCAGCGGTGGTGCGAACCCGGCGACGGGTATCACGCCGCCGGACAACCGGGGGGTGGGCGTGGGGAGCACGCCGGGCGGGACGAACGGTCGGAGCACGTTCAAGTTTGGTCTGATCAACTCGAGCATCGGTGTGTTTGTGCGTGCGTTGGACGAGGTGACGGACACGACGGTGCTGGCAAACCCGAAGATTTTGACGCTCAACCGCCAGCCCAGCCGGCTGCTGGTTGGGCGGCGTGTGGCGTATTTGAGCGCGACGACGACGCAGACGAGCACGACGCAGACGGTGGAGTATCTGAACACGGGTGTGCAGCTGTACGTGCGGCCGTTTGTAAGCCAGACGGGCGACATCCGCATGGAGATCAAGCCGCAGTTGTCATCGGCGGACCTGCGTGAGTTGAGCGCGGCGACGGGTTCTGTTACAGTGCCCGACGAGGTTACGCAAGAGGTTGTTACGAACATTATGGTCCCCGACGGGATGACGGTGGTGATCGGTGGCCTGTTCACCGAGGCGACGGTGGTGGGCCGGAGCCAGGTGCCGTTTTTGGGGGACATCCCGCTCATCGGCGCGGCGTTCCAGGGGCACAACAACGAGGTGAAGCGGGACGAGATCATTTTCCTGGTTACGCCGTCGATTGTTTCGGACAAGACGCTGCTGGTGCAGGGTGAGCAGGCCAACGGGGTCGCGGAGCGTCTGCGTGCGGGGACGCGGCAGAGTTTGCTGCCGTTCTCGCGGACGCGGATGACGAGCCAGCTGAACATCGAGGCGGAGAACGACGCGCGGAACGGGAAGTTTGACGAGGCGTTGTGGAAGATCAACCGTTCGCTGTCGCTGAACCCGAACCAGGAGGGTGCGTTGCGGCTGCGGGACCGGATCACGAGCTCGAAGGAGTCGTGGCCGAGTTTGTCGATGTTCGATGGTGTTGTGGGCACGAGCGTGCGTGAGCGGATGAAGAAGATCACGCCGCCGGCGCCGCCGCCGGGGTACAAGCACCCGTGGGACCACGCAGAGATACCGCTTGAGCCTGTCAAGGAGACCGAGCCTGACGTGTTGCCGGCCAAGGGTCCGTAAGAGGGGGGCACGGCGTGGCTGGCGTGGGCCGGGCGCGGTGCGTTGAGCAGTTCAAGAGAAGAAAGACAACAGGAGGTTGCAGACATGTTCTTCATACGCACGACGATGGTTCTCGGGCTCTCTGTGGTATCGATGCTGGCGGGTTGCGCCGGTCAGGGCAACCACACGTCCAAGGGATCGCTCAAGTCGCAGGAGCGTTTGGCGCAGGTGAAGTCTGGCGTGGAGTATCAGACGGCCGAGCGTCAGTTCATGGCCGGGGATTTGGAGAAGGCGTTGCGGACGATCGAGCGGTCGATCTCGATCAACCCTGCGGTTTCCAAGAGCCACACGCTGCGTGGGCGGGTTTATCTGGAGATGGCCAGTTACGACGAGGCGCGTGAGTGCCTGATGACGGCGCTGGAGCTCGACCCGGCGAGCGTGCAGGCACACTACTTTTTGGGGATCATTGACGAGCGGACGAGCCGGTTTGCCGAAGCTCTGGAGCGGTATACGCGGGCGATGCAGCTGGAGCCTGGCGATGCGCAGTATGTGGTGGCCGCCAGCGAGATGTACGTGCAGCTCGGGCAGGGCGAGAAGGCGGAGGCGTTGTTGCGTGAGTCGATGGGCCGGTTCCCGACAACGGCGGCGCTTCGGCACACGCTCGGGCAGCTGAGCGCGATGCGGGGGGACGACGCGGCGGCGCTGGAGTGGTTCAACCAGGCGAGGCTGCTTGCGCCGGAGGACCAGGTGATTTTGGAGGACCTGACGCGGACGCTCGTTACGCTGCACCAGTATGGGCAGGCCGAGACGAACCTCAACGAGATGCTGCGGGAAAAGGCGAACGCCGGGCGGGTGGACTTGCAGATGCTGCACATCCGGTGCCTGGCCGCATTGGACCGGCTGGGTGAGGCGCGGACCGCGCTGGGGTTGCTGCTGGACAAGCCGGAACACAAGAGCGATGTGCAGGGTTGGATCATGATGGGGAACCTGGCGGCGCGGATGAACGACACGGGCCGGCTGCGTACGGCGGTGGCCCGCGTGCTGGCGCTGGCGCCCGAGCGGCCGGAGGGCTATGCGCTCAAGTCGATGCTGATGCGGCAACTGAAGAAGCCTGCTGATGCGCTCTCGGCGATCAACACGGCGATCAGCATCCAGGGGCAGGACCCGGACCTGTGGGTGATGCGGGGGCTGATCCAGGGTGAGATGGGCCAGCAGGCCGAGGCGCGGGCCTCGCTGCTCAATGCGCAGCGGATTGATCCGGGCAACCGCAATGCGCAGACGCTGATCGCGATGGACTCGGCCGGGGCGGCGCCGTGGGTGAGGGCGACGGCTGGTGCGAGCGCCCAGCAGACGCCGTGAGGGGAAGAACGAACGATGAGAGAGTGCAGTTGAGAGGGTTTGACTGAGAGAGGCCTTGCGAATGGAGGCCAAGGCCCGGTGGAAGCCGGGCCTTGGCTGTTTTGTGTGGTGGGGTTGCGTGGGTGGGTGGTCCGAGAAGGGCGTAGGCCTCCCAGGCGTGTGCGGGGGGGTGATGGGGTGTGGGCGGGCTGGAGTTGGAGGCTGGGGGGGTCGATCAAACGGGTGCCTGCGTTGTAATGAGGATGCCGGTGTGCCGGCACGCTGCACGCCTATTGACAGGGGATATAACTGATGGCTGCCAACCGCTCACGCACAGAAAACTGGAAGCAATCCCTGGCACAGATCGCCGAGCGTGGCGGGGGGATCGAGGTGGCAGTGAAGGTTGACCACCTGCAGGTGCCCGGCAGCGACGTGATCTGGCGAGTGAGGTTGCTTGAGTGTGGGGAGAAGGAGCTGGTGATCGAGCAGCCGGCGTTTGTCGAGACGAGCTTCCCGCTGGCGTCGGGGACGGAACTTGTGGCGGGGATGTGCATCGGGCAGAACCGTTGGATGTTTACCACGCGGGTGATTGGCCAGCGTGCGGGGCGGTCGCCGAGCGGGCGGACGCTGCCGGGGCTGGTGCTGGCGTTGCCCGAGAAGGTCGAGCGTTGCTCTCGGCGTGAGTCGTTCCGCGTGAGCACGGCGGAGTTTTCGCTGCCGACGATCGAGTGCTGGCCGCTGGTGGACCCGACGAGCGCAGTGGCGGCGGAAGTGGCCAACCGGCAGCAGATCACCGATGCGTTCGAGAAGGTTCGGATGGGCCTTGCGCCGGGGCCGGAGGGGTCGATTCTGCTGCCGGAGGTTGGTCCTGGGTTTGGGGGCAAGTTGCTGAATGTGTCGGGTGGTGGGTTGGGGCTTTTGTTCACGCAGGATCAGACGCCGCTGCTAGAGCGGCAGAGCTTTGTATGGATGCGTGTGAGCCTGAGGCCGTTTGTGCCGTTGCCGGTGGCGCTGACGGCGCGTCGTGTGCACACGCACATGGACGCTTCACAGCACGTACACGGGGGGTTTGCGTTTGATTTTTCGTTCCACGCCGAGCATCAGGAGTTCATCATGAACGTCTTTGATGAGTATGTGCAAGGGGTGCAGGCGCAGCAGCGGTCGCTGCGGTACGGCCACGCGGCGTGAGGGGGGTATTAGAGCGTGGCGGGGCGCATGGAGCGTTTGATCTGGAAGTACAGTCGCAACGAGTAGACGAGCAGGCTGACGCAGATGAGCGTTGCGAGGGCGAAGATGGTGGTGCCGGCGATGAGGCCCGCGGTCTGGCTCTGGCTGAAGTTTTCGACGTTGTTCATGCCCAGGAACTCTTGGCTGCGTTGTGCCGCGCTCGGGGATAGCCAGTGGATGAGCGCTGCCTGCGCGCCGATGGCGGTGAGGACGCCGGTCTGGACGAGCATCTGGCGGCCAATGACGGCCCAGGCCTGCCTGCTGCTGCGGCCGCGGAGGAGGCGCCAGAACTCGATGAAGGGCATGCAGAAGGCGAGCAGGAGGTAGAACATGCCGCCGATGCCTGTGATGGGAAGACCTGCGATCATTGGTGGAGCCTTGGAAAAACTGGGGGGAGGGAGGGGAGAGGGACGGTTGTGCGCGAGGGGGTCGGTTTGCATCTGAAACAGTTTGCGATGACCTAGTGCCCCTTCTCGAAGGTGCGGAGTTTTTTGCCGACGACGAACTCGTTCCAGAACGCCTTGAGGACAAAGTAGAAGTTGACGAAGCGGAGGACGTAGAAGGCGGGGATGCAGGCGAGGGCCTTGGCGGTTTCCTTGCGCCGGCTGGCCTCCATCGCGACGGGGATGAGGATGCCGGGCAGGTCGGCCAGGTAGAGCAGGATGAACAGTGGGTGGACGAAGATCGCCAGCAGGGGGATCGCGACGAAGAAGGCGATGGCGGCGATGGTGGCGTCCCAGAGGGCGGTGGCGACGATCATGCGGAGGTAGGGGACGCTCCAGAGGCTGCCCCAGTGCACGCGCATGCACTGGACGAAGCCGTGGCTCCAGCGGGTGAGTTGCTTGCGGAGGAAGTCAAAGTTGTGCGGCTCGATGGGGTAGCAGACGGCGTTTGCGGCGTAGCGGACGGTCTTGCCGTGCTCGTAGAGGGTCCAGGTGAGGTCCATGTCTTCGCCGACGGTGCGGTGGCTCCACCCGCCAAGGTCGAGGACGTCTTGGGTGCGGTAGATGGCGAAGCAGCCTGAGGCGATCATCGGCTTGCGGTAGTAGTCCTGTATGGGCTTGTAGAAGGCGAAGGCGTAGAGGTATTCGACATAGCGGCCACGTTCCCAGATGGTGCGGACATGGCGGGGGACGACAAAGCCGCTGGCGGCGCCGGTGGTGGGGTCGGCCATGGCGGGCAGGAGGTGCTCGATGGCGGTGGATTCGAGCGTGGTGTCGGCGTCGATGGTCAGGACCATCTCGGTGCGGACGGCCTGCATGCCGAAGTTGAGTGCCGTGGCCTTGCTCCCTTGGTTCATCGGGGGGCGGAGGACGGTGGCGCCGAGGGAGCGGGCGATCTGGCCGGTGCGGTCTTTGGAGCAGTCATCGACGACGATGATCTCGACGGCTTGGGTGGTTTGTGCCTGGACGCTGCGGACGGTGTCGGCGATGGAGGCCTCTTCGTTGTAGGCGGGGATGAGGACGGTTACGCCGGGGATGAGGGTGCGGGGTTGGGCAGTTTGTGGGTGCTCTCGGTTGGATGTGAGAGCATCGGCCTGTGGAGGTTCGATGAGTGTTTGTGATGTTCCCCCGTCCAACGTGGCGTGCATAACTGAGCCGGTCCTTGGTTTGGATCAGACCGGTGTGGCCGGTCTGTCGTGGCGTGTGCGCGGTCTGATGGCGCACCGACGAGAGGGGTTTCGATGGGTGTTTGGTTGTGGATTCAGGGATGCTTGCACTTTGGATGCAGAACATATTCCGAACAGATCGGGTTGATTAGGCAAGGGGTGCGGCGGGGGTTGGTAGTTTGATGATGCCGGTGGTCAGGGCGAGGCCGGCGATGACCAGGACGGCACCGGCAAGCATGAGGGTGGTTACGGGTTCGTTTAGGAAGAGCCACCCCCAGAGGACGCCGAACATGGGGATGAGGAAGGCGACGGTGATGGCCTTGGTGGGTCCGACGCGTGCGAAGAGGCGGAAGAAGAGGACATATGCGATGCCGGTGCAGAGGACGCCGAGGACGGCGGCGGCGCCCCATGCGCTCGGGGTGGGCATGGCTTTGGGGAGGAAGAAGAGGGCGATGGGGAGCATCATGAGAGCGGCACCGATCTGGCTGCCCCCGGCGAGGGTGAGGGGGGGTATGCCTGCGGTGTATTTTTTGGTGAAGTTGGCCGAGAGGCCGTAGAGGGCGGCGCCGGCAAGGCCTGTGAGAACGGGGAGGGTGAGGCCCTGGGGCTTGAGGTGTAGTTTGTCATAGACCAGGAGCGTCACGCCGGCGATGCCGAGGGCGAGGCCGAGGAGTTTGGGTGGTGTGAGTTTGTCGCCGAGCCAGAGCCGAGCGATGACGGCGGCAAAGAGTGTGGCGGTGGCGTTGAGGATGGATGCGAAGCCGGCGCCGATGGTGATGGTGGTGTAGGCCAGGAGCATGAAGGGGATGGAGGTATTCATGAGGCCGAGGGCGATAACGTGCGTCCAGCGGCCGCGCAGGGCTGCGCGGCGGGAGGGTGGTAGGACGAAGGGGAGGAGGATGAGCACGGAGATCAGGACGCGCACGGCCACGAGCGTGGGGAGGCCAAACTCTGGCCCGGCGATTCGGGTGAAGAGGAACGAGCCGCCCCAGATGGCGCCGAGAATGATGAGTTCAATGAGTGATCCGGTTGGCACGGGCAAACCTACGCGGGTGGAGGAGGGATCAGACGGAGTAAGTTGGGCCCGAGGTGTGGGCGAGGGAAGGGGCGTGGTGGAGTGGGGCGGGGTCGCTATCCTTATTCATTTCGGTGGCTGGCTGGTGTGCGGCCTGCCGATGGTCTTGATTGTGGCCCTCTTTGGCGGAGTGTACGATGTCGACGATCCCTCATCACCAGCCCGGCGCGAACAATGGCCCCTCGCACCACACACCCCGGCAGGGGCATGACGTGGCGCCATCGCAAGCGCGCGGGGGGAAGGTTGACCCGCAGGCCGTGACTATCAGCGGGGTGATTGTCGATCCGAGTTACACGCCGGTGAACCCGGCTGAGGCGCTGCGGCATGTTGAGCGGGATATTCCTGCACCCGGCGCGTACCCGTACACGCGGGGGCTGTTCCCGCAGGGGTACCGGACGCGGCTGTGGACGATGCGGCAGTTTGCCGGCTTTGGGAGTGCCGACGACACCAACAACCGGTTTAAGTACCTGCTGAGCCAGGCCAAGGGGACCGCGGCGAACACCGGGCTGAGCACGGCCTTTGACCTGCCGACGCTGATGGGGCGCGACAGCGACGATGCGCTCAGCGCAGGTGAGGTGGGCAAGTGCGGGGTGGCGATCTGCACGATCGAGGACATGCACCGCCTGTACAAAGACATCCCGATCGACAAGGTAACGGTGAGCCAGACGATCAACGGGCCAGCGGCGGTGATCTGGGCTTTGTACATGGCCCATGCGCTGCAGCGCGGGATCAGTTGGAAGGACCTGGGGGGGACGCTGCAGAACGACATCCTCAAAGAGTTCCACGCACAGAACGAGTTTATCTATCCGCCCGAGCCGAGCGTGAAGCTGGTGGTCGACACCATCGAGTTTCAGAGCAAGCACCTGCCCAAGTGGAACAGCGTGAGCATCAGCGGATATCACATACGCGAGGCTGGCAGCACGGCGGTGCAGGAGCTGGCGTTTACGCTCCGCGATGGGATGGAGTATGTCGAGGCGTGCCTGGAGCGGGGGATGCCGATCGATGAGTTTGCACCCCGGCTGAGTTTTTTCTTTAACAGCCACAACGAGTTCTTTGAGGAGATCTGCAAGCTGCGTGCGGCCAGGCGGATCTGGGCGCGGATGATGAAGGAGCGGTATGGGGCCAAGAGCGAGCGGTCGCTGTATATGAAGACGCACGTGCAGACGGCCGGGTGCTCGCTGACGGAGCAGCAGCCGCTCAACAACATCGTGCGTGTGGCGTATCAGGCGATGGCCGGGGTTCTGGGGGGGTGTCAGAGCCTGCACACCGACAGCATGGACGAGACGCTTGGGCTGCCGACGGAGCAGGCGGTGACGGTCGCGCTGCGGACGCAGCAGATTCTGGCGCACGAGACGGGCGTTACGCGCGTGGCCGACCCGCTGGGTGGGTCGTGGTTCATCGAGCACCTGACGGACACGGTGGAGGCGGGTGCGCTGGACTACATCGCGGATATCGATGCGATGGGAGGCGGGGCAAATGGCCAAATACCAAATGGTCAAATGGCGAAATCGGAAAGCGCTGATCGGAAGGCGGGGGTGTATGCACCGCGAAGTGTGTATGGGCGTGGGGTGGTCAATGGGATCAACAAGGGGTACTTCCGGAGGCAGATCGCCGAGGCGAGTTATCGCTTTAGCGAGGAGTGCGAGGCGGGGGACCGTGTGATCGTTGGGGTGAATGCGTACAACGACGCCGATGAGAAGCGGCCGATTGATATTCTGCAGATCGGGCATGGGGTGGAGGTCGAGCAGTGCGACCGGCTGGCGAAGTTCAAGGCCCGGCGCGATGTGGGGGGTGTAGCACGGGCGCTAGAGAACATCCGTGCGGCGTGCCAGGGGCGGGCGTACACGCTGATCAACACGCTGCCGGGGCTGGACTCGCGGCAGGGGACGGGCACGCCCGCCGGCCTGCACGCGAGCAATGTGATGCCCGCGCTGATCGATGGTGCGCTGGCCAACTGCACGCTGGGGGAGATGGTGCAGGCGATGGGGGATATTTATGGGCGGTATTCGGGTGGGCCGGAGTGGTAGTGGGCTTGGCCCGTCGGGGTCGGTGCACATCTATAACTCCACCCTGTGCATGACGCCGGCTTGCCAACGCGCTCGCTCCCGCCTGCTTTGCAGCCTGTGCTGGAGGCGATACCCCGCGCCATGATCGCCGATCGGCGTCGGCTGCACGCCCGGCTGATGCAGTTGGCTGGTGGCCCGAGGGATGAGGCCGGGCTTGCGGCGTTGCAGGAGCAGGTTCGGCGGTCGGCTGCGCGGGCGGAGG
>JAJTGZ010000088.1 GCA_021299385.1 Phycisphaeraceae bacterium
CATCGTAACGAACCAGTGGTTCGAGGCGGGGGTCGGGACGGGGATCGCGGCGGATCGGTTCGAGTGGCTTCCCAAGGGGTCGATCGACTGGCTGAGCGTCGTGCCCAACCACCCGACGGGGCTTGCGGCGTTGGCGGTCAACAAGGAGCGGATGCTGGCGGGGATGGAGACGGAGAAGTTGAAGCACCAGATCAGGATGCTGGGAGGGATCACACCATGACCGAGCAAGAGATCGACATTGTGGTGAAACATCTGCGGCGTGAGGCGAAGCAGGCAAGTAAACATGCCAAACGCGGGACCAATCACCCCAGCCACACAAGGTATTTTCTGGAAAACGAAGCCGCTTTCTCAAAGGCCGCAGACATCATCGAATCGCAGAAAGGGAGGGGAGCGTGAAATACGAAGACTTTTGGCCTGGAGAGCGCAGAAACACGGAGGACGACTACCCAAGGCAACGGAGCCAGGACACGGTTAGCCGACACATGGCGGAACGCGCAGAGCAGGTGCGGGACGAAGAGATCACCCGCCTCCGCGCCGAACTCGCCGAGGCGCGGGAGGCGACGGACAGCCTTGTCGAGGCCGTGCGTGGCACATTTGTCATGCAGAACGCCACACCGATCGGCGTGGACCCCGGCGAAATGCTCGGCAGCGTGTGGCCGATGATCCAAGCGCATGACGCCGCCGTGAAGATCACACAGGGTGGTGCCAAGGCGGGCGGGGACGCCCGCCCCACCGGTGCACTGCCCACCGAAGAAACTGGAGCCAAGGCATGAGTAGTGCAGGTGTGCGTTATCCGTTTGCGTGCGGTGGGTGTGGTGGTGATGGTGTGCAGCTGTGCCAGTGCTGTTGTCACCAGAGCAAGTGCACCGACTGCGATGGCATCGGGCTTGACCCCGCGAAGGTGAACGCCCATCGGTTCAAGGCCGCTGTCGATGCCAAGATGGTCAACCACGGGGATTGCAGTTGGCCCATCGTCGTCAACGGGGAGTGCGTTGGGCGAGCGGGTGGTAGGGAGGTTGGGGTTGCGGAGTGGTCGTTTTTGTATAGGGATTTTTTGGTGGTGAAGGGTGGTGGGTGATGAGTATTGCATCAAGACTGGCTTCTTTGGCGTCTGATATCGGGATGAAAGCGACGCAGCCGAACGGCCTAGCAGGCGTAGAAACCGACCTGCTCACCATGCTGCTGCCGCTGTACCCGCGCGGGTGTATAACCGAAGTCGTTCTAGATACAGATGGCTCTAGCCCCGTGAAACTTACAGAGCAGACAAGGCAGGCTATCGAAGAGGAGTTGAAGCGTCGCAAACAAAGTGGGCTGAAAAAGAGGGGTGGTGGGTGATGGAGACGGACCTGAAGAAGATGGACGTGGAAGAGTTGCTAGTCATCGTTTGGGACAACGGCGCTGGTGATGGTTATCGCGGCATACAGACACGCGACGTTGCCGCCGAACTCATCCGCCGCACCACCGAAGCCAACGCCCGTGCCGATCAGCTCGCGGCGGAGGTGAGGGCAATGCTGGCCGCTCGGGCGTTTGATCGGTGGGTTCCTGTTGAGGAGAGTTTGCCGGCTCTACAGGTGCCCGTGCTGGTGACTTGCAGGTGTTATAGAGAAGTGCTCCGATGCTACCTCGCCCCAAGTGGTCGGTGGCATCTAAACGCCAGCACGTCCTTTGCTCCTGAGTTTATTTTGGCGTGGAAGGCGTTGCCGAAGGGGTATTTGGGGGAGAGGCGGGCGGGGACGCCCGCCCCACCGGTGCCCTGCCCACCGAAGAAACTGGAGCCAAGCCATGAAGAAGCAGACAAACGCGAAGGAACTGGCGGACCAACTCGAACACCAGAAGTTTCAGATCGTGTGCCTCCGCACCGAGATCAGGAACGAGGCGGAGAGGATTTGGAAGATCGGTAGCGACGACTACACGCCACCGATTGTCAAGGCGATCACTCGCGGGTTGTTTGCGGAACTTGATCTGATCCTGAAGAGGTACGAGCCATGACCACCCCCACCCCGCAGTGCTGGAGGCCGGTGCTAGATCAATAACCCCGCCGCGTGGCGGACACGCCCGAGAGGGCAGAAAGTGAGATGGAAGTGAAAACGATCTACCGAGTCGAGAACGCGCAAGAACTGTTTGACGGGCTATCCAAATGTCGCGGTGCCGGGGACACGTTGCCTTCATTCGATGGTCATCTTCGCATCGACCACAACAAAGTGAGTTTCGATGGGAACGTCGATGTGTCGCTACTCACCGCAGAACAGGTGTTGAAGGAAGCGGCGAGTCGGCTTGGACTGGAGGGCATCACGATCTCGTGGCCCCCAAGCACACGCGAGATTGAGTACGCCCGATCCTTGCAAGCAAACAAGCAAGCCTAACCCCCCCGCCCACAGCGCGGGGCCAGATTCAAGGAGAAACGGATGAAGAAGAATGCGAAAGAAGGGACGGCGGGGGAGAGGCACATAGCCCGGTGGACAAGCCAGACCGTGCGTGAGGTGCGGCTAGACCCCAACAGCCGCAAAGAGGCCAACCAGATTGACTGCCTTCAGAAGCGCGCGGCAAATGCGGGTGTGCTGAAGGAACGAGAGCGGTGCGTTCGCATCCTGTGGCGGTGGCACAAGTCAGCACAGTCGGCGCGTACGCCACTCGGGCGGGACGTGTTTGAACACCTCGAAGCGATTATCAAGGAAGTCGGCAATCCCGACAAGTACCAATGACCCTCCCCAACGGCATCCAGTGGCCCGACGAGCCGGGCACCTACCCGATGGGCGAGACAGGCCCGCACGGGATCACGCCCAACCAGTATTGGGTGATCCATCAATGGGGTGGGGTGTGCATGGCCCACGAAGACCCCTGCCCGGTCGTGGCGGCGTGGAAGGCTGTCGCGTGGGCGAGGAAGCAGGCAGAGAACGCAACCCCATGAACCGACCCACCTTCACCATCCAGGTGCCCGGCTACCAGCCCGTAACGGTTACGCTGGAGCCTTCCGCCGCCCTTACCCCGCCTGCGGCACCCCCCGGCGATGCGGACGCGGCAGGGGCCAGCGGCGGGGGGAAGATGGGCAAGCGTGGCGGCATGACCAACGCCGAGAAGTGCCGCGCCTACCGCGCCCGTCAGGCCGGTATCGCGCCGGTGTCGCGCGGTGTCGGAACGGTGTCGCGCGGTGTCGCAAACGGTGTCGGAACGGTGTCGCGCGACACCGCCGACACCGTTGGGGGGGTAGGGGGGGTTCTTTCTTCGGAGACTCCAATCCTCGAAATCAGGTCAGAAATGCAACAAACACCCAAAAACACTCTCTCTCTGCGCGACACCGCGACACCGACACCGACACCGCGCGACACCATGACGACACCGGTAGCCATCGCCGACATCATCAAGGCTTTCCCGCCCAACGCGGGCACGCCGCCGAGCATCAAGCAGGTCAGCCTGGCCGTGCGTGCGGTCTGCATGATGCAGGCGTGCAGCCAGGATCAGGCGTTGGAGTTTGTCTACCGCCGGGTGAAGTCTTACGCCGCAGGGTCGAGGGTCGAAACCACGCAGGCCCAGTTCCGACCGAGTTGGAGCAAGTGGGTGGAGTCCGACGCCTTCGGCCCCGAGATGCCCGCGTGGTGGTTCCAGCGGAACGCCAAGGCCGCGCCCGAGTCGGCCAACGAGCAGGTAAACCGCGAGATGGGCGGCGGGTTCCAGCCTGGACGCAGGAGGGTGATATGAGCAGGCGTCGCCATTGGTACCACTGCACCGACCGGCGTGGTGAGCAGGCATGGACCGCCGAGCGTCGTCCGCCGATCTCCAGGGGATATGGCGAGCCGGATACCCCGCGCCTGTGTGTTGCGCCCACGCTTGCCCAGGCGCTTGCCGCCGCGTGGTGGAGCGGGGTTCGGCCTGTCAACGTCTACCTCACTGAGCCGCGCCGCACGGTTCCGCCGAGCGGTGTCTGGGATTCGGTGATGACCGGTGAACGCTGGATCATCCCGCCCGTGCGGCTGAGCCTCGTTGCCACCATCCCCGCGCACGCTATCGAGGCGGCCCAGGAAGGTCTGGAGCCGTTGGCAGGTGGGCAGATGTGGTCGCGCTTCGGGCAGCGGTTCGTGAACATGGTCGAGGTGGTGCAGGTCCACGTGCCCGCTGCGCATGAGCGGTGGCTGGTCGAGTTTGCCGCCGGCATGCGCGATCTTCTGACCGAGCGCGAACGCCAGGAGGATGAGGAACATCGGCAGTGGATCAACAACTGGTGTGGGCTAGAGGGGTTTGATGGGGCGGAGGTGGCAGCATGAACACTCCGTCCGTTCTCAGCATCTACGACCGCTCCGGCAACTTCGTCAAGCCTTGGCTTGACGCTGGGTTCCCGTGCATCATCGTGGATACCCAGCATGAGCCAGGCGAACACACGGACGGTCTGCTGACGCGGGTAGGTGCTGACGTTATCGGCTGGATGCCGCCGCTGCGCAGGTATGCGTTCGTCGCGTCCTTCTCCCCATGCACCGACGTTGCCGTAAGCGGCGCACGCTGGTTTCAAGGCAAGGGCTTGGCGCGGCTGGCCCACGCGATCCGGCTGTTCGCCCGTGGCGTGGAGATTGCCGAGTGGTCCGGCGCGCCGTGGCTGGCCGAGCATCCTGTCAGCACGATCGCCACGCACTTCCGCAAGCCCGACTTCACCTTTGACCCTTGCGACTACGGCGACCCGTACACCAAGAAAACGTGCCTGTGGACGGGGGGGGGGTTCATCATGCCAACTAAGCAGCGCGTCGAGCCAGCCCTTGGGAGCAAGATGCACCTTTTGCCACCGTCAGCGGAGCGGGCCAACCTGCGCAGCGAAACGCCGATGGGCTTCGCCCGTGCCGTGTTTGCCGCCAATGCCGCACGCTGCATCGCAGCGAATGGAGGCGCAGCATGAACACCCAGCAGCAGAACAACGCCAACACCATCGCCGCCCTTGTCGCGGCCAACGTCAGCCAGCGCATCGACCAGGAGGCCAAGCAGGCCATCCGCACGCCCGATCAGGTCCATCACGACCGCCTGGCCGAACTCCAGGCCAGGGCGCAGGCTGCCAACCCCGAGCCGCACGTACCCCGCATACTGCGGATCACCGAGGCGGTTGAGATGGTCCAGAAAACCACCGGCTACACGCCCGAGGAGATGGAGGCCCGGCGGCTGGCCCAAGAGGAACGGGAGCGGCAGCACAAGCAGCAGCAGGCCCAGCAGGTCATCGAGGCCAGGTGCCGGGCGTGGCACGGTTGCGGCGCGTCCGCCCGCACGCTGGCGATGATAGAGGAGCATGGGTACACCCTCGCGGGGAGGCTTGCAGATTCCAAGCAGCAGGCCGTGCTCTCGGAACTCTCCTCCCGCTGGGGCACCACCATCGGGATCATCGGGCCGAACGGCACGGGCAAGTCAACCCTTTCGGCCTTGCTTGCTTGGTGGTGGATCGACAACAGCCGGGGCACGGTGAGGGTCATCGAGGCCGCGGCGTTGTTCGACGACTACACCGACCGGGTGTGGGGCAAGACGACCGGCTCGGTCGAGTGGTACAAGGAATGGGCGGACGTTGGCCTGCTGATCCTCGACGAGTTCGACGCGCGGTACAGCCAGGGGACCAACGA
>JAJTGZ010000040.1 GCA_021299385.1 Phycisphaeraceae bacterium
GCCGCGGCGGCGTGCGTCAATGAGATGATCGGGCTGGCGACCCCAGCGAGCGTGGCAAACATCCCGACGTGCGCAGGGATGGAGGATTACAACAGCTTCGGCCCGCGCTCAGCGGCCAAGGCCGGGCGAGGCATCGAGTTGGCCCGGCGTGTGGTGGCCATCGAGATGGTCATCGCGGCGGCGGGGCTTGACATCCACCGCCCGCTGCTGAGCGGGCGGGGCGTGGAGGGTGCGCACAAGTTGGTGCGCCAGTACGCCAGGCCGATGGGGGCTGACCGCTCGCTGACGGGGGAGATTGAGGCTCTGGCCGGGGCGATCGGGCGCGGGGAGTTTGCTGAGATTGGTGCGTGAAGGGGGCCGCTCGGTGTAATCCCCAACGGCGTGGCAACGCAATAATGATGCGGGTGTTGGGCGTGCGGGCGCTTGCCTTGCCTGGGGCCGATGCTCTCTGGAGTGTTGTTTATGGTGCCGACAAAAGTTCCAACCCCCCCCACTGCTTTGGCTCGTGATGGCGGGCTGCCGGCGAGCGGCCCGCGTGTGGTACGTGCGGCCCGCGGGCGTGCGATGACGTGCAAGACGTGGCAGGCGGAGGGGGCCTTGCGGATGTTGATGAACAACCTTGACCCCGAGGTAGCCGAGCGGCCTGGGGACTTGGTGGTGTACGGGGGGCGTGGGAAGGCGGCGCGGTCGTGGGAGGCGTTTGATGCGATCGTGCGGTCGCTGCGTGAGTTGGGTGCGGAGGAGACGCTGCTGGTGCAGTCGGGCAAGCCGGTGGGGGTGGTGCGGACGCACGCCGATGCGCCGCGGGTGTTGATTGCCAACAGCAACCTGGTGCCGGCGTGGGCAACGCAGGGTGTGTTTGATGATCTGGAAAAGCGCGGGCTGATGATGTTCGGGCAGATGACGGCCGGTTCGTGGATTTATATCGGCACGCAGGGGATTTTGCAGGGGACGTTCGAGACGTTCGCCGAGTGCGGACGGGTGCACTTTGGTGGTGATTTGCGCGGTCGCTTGTGTGTTACGGGTGGGTGCGGGGGGATGGGTGGCGCGCAGCCGCTCGCGATCACGATGGCGGGGGGGACGGCGTTGATCGCGGACGTGGATATCGAGCACCTCAATCGGCGGCAGCGGGATGGGTATTTGGATGAGGTGGTGCCGGCGGGCGCGGATTTGAACAGTGGTATAGACGCGGCGATCGACCTCGCGGCGGAGTATGCCCGGCTGGGCAAGAGCCTGTCGGTGGGTGTCCACTGCAACGCAGTAGAACTGCTCGAGAGGTTGCTGGTGCAGAAGGTGCGCGTCGATGTGCTCACGGACCAGACAAGTGCGCACGACCCGCTGATCGGCTATGTGCCCGTCGGGATGAGCGTGGCGCAGGCGGAGGTTGAGCGCGAACGCGACCCGGAGGGGTATCAGCGGCTGAGCGTGGCGAGCATGGCCCGGCATGTGCGGGCGATGCTGGCGGTGCAGAAGACGGGGGCGGTGGTCTTTGACTATGGGAACAACATTCGGCAGCGGGCGCTGGATGCGGGTGTGAAGGGGGCGTTTGACTTCCCGGGGTTTGTGCCGGCGTTTATCAGGCCGCAGTTTTGCCTGGGGCGTGGGCCGTTCCGGTGGGTGGCGTTGTCGGGTGAGGCGCGGGATATTTATGTAACGGATTTCGAGATGCTGCGTTTGTTCCCGCGCGAGAGCTCGGCGTATGCGGCGCGGATGCACGACTGGATTCTGGGCTGCCACAAGCACCCCGAGGCTCTGCTGGCGGGGGAGTTTGACAGGTGCGAGCCGAGGTTTGCGTTCCAAGGGTTGCCGGCGAGAATCTGCTGGCTCGGGTATGGGGAGCGGGACAAGGCGGGATTGCTGTTCAATGAACTGGTAAAGACGGGGAAGGTGGCGGCGCCAATTGTGATCGGGCGCGACCACCTCGACTGCGGCAGCGTTGCCAGCCCGAACCGGGAGACGGAGGCGATGAAGGATGGGAGCGATGCGGTGAGTGATTGGGCGCTTTTGAGTGCGCTGGTCAACGTGGCCGGGGGTGCGTCGTGGGTGAGCCTGCACCACGGCGGTGGGGTTGGGATCGGCTACAGCCAGCACTGCGGGCAGGTGATCGTCGCCGACGGGAGCGTCGAGGCGGGGCGGCGGTTGGCCAATGTGCTGACGAACGACCCGGCGATGGGTGTGTTTCGGCACGCGGACGCGGGGTACGCGGAGGCGCAGCGTTGCGCCGATGAGCGTGGCGTGAAGGTGCCGATGCGTGTGTGGTGAGTGGTTGGGAATGCGGGCGAAGGGAGTCGAACCCCTAACCTTCTGATCCGTAGTCAGATGCTCTATCCAATTGAGCTACGCCCGCTGCTGGAGGACTGTTGGTGCGATGCCGGGGGACTGCACGCCGGGCGGCCCCGGGTGGTTGGGAGTGTATGGCGGGTGGTTGGGGTGGGCAAGTGAAGGGGGACGGGTTCTAAGCCCGTGCCATTGCAGAAGCAACGGAATAGTTTTACTCCAGAGGCCCAGAGAGCCCAGAGGGGGAATTACTCAGAGGACGGAGGGGTAGAGGTTTTCAGAGTGTGTTTTGGAGTTTCATAGAGGCATGACTTTGGGGGGAGCATGCATTTACCCTTGTATCTTCTCCGCGTCCCTCCGCCAACCTCCGCTCCCTCCGCGAACATCTTTTCCTTGAACTTCTGCGTGAGCCAACCCCATCCCTGCCCCTCCCCGCCAGATTGTTCTTGGGGAGGGGTTCTGGAGCGATTGGGGTGGCTTGCCCGGGTGGGGGTCGGCCGCTACTATCCCTACCCGGCTTGGATTGGCCTTTGCCGGCATGTTGCCCCTTTCTTTGAGCGAACAAGACCCCTATGGCCCACTCTCTGTCTGCCCAGAAGCGCATCCGCCAGAACGAAAAACGCAACGCGCGCAACCGCTGGCGCAAGGGTGTGATGCGCGAGGCGATCAAGGACCTGCTTGAGAAGGTTGCCCACGGCACCATCCAAGAGGTGCAGGCGCAGCACAAGAAGGTGCAGCAGATCATCGACAAGACCGCGGCCAAGGGTGTGATCCACAAGAACCAGGCGGCTCGGCGCAAGAGCCGGCTGAACGCACGCGTGAAGGTGCGCGTGCTGAGCAAGGCCGAGGTCGCGCCGCGCAAGGCGGCAAAGAAGGCTTGATGTCCGGGTGCCGAGCGCGGGGTGTGGCGTGGTTTGGATGATTCGTGCTGGAGAGTTGGCGTTGGGGGCCGGGTTTTGTCTGTTTGATAGGATCTCAAGCCGATCGGCTTCGATCAGGGATGAAGCGGGCTAGAATGCACCCTAAGGAGCCGCCGACACAATCTCGGCGGAGGCCCAATGAGCGTTACGGCGCAGCTGTTGAAGGTTTTCCGAGTCGAACAACAACTCCGCGGCTTACAAAGCCGGCTGCATGTGGCAGAGCGGTTTCTGGCCGAGCAGGAGAAGCAGCTGGGGGTGGTTACGGGGGGGCACGCCAAGCTGCTGGCGGAACTCAAGGGGCTTAAGACAACGATCGCCGGTGAGGAGTCTGAGGCAACGTCGATCGACGCGCGGATGGGGAAGTTGCGCGATCAGATGAACGAGTGCAAGACGAACAAGGAATATTCGGCGTTCCTGGCCGAGCTTAACGCCCTCAAGAGCAAGAAGGATGAGCTTGAGCGTGCCGAGCTTGGGCAGATGGAGCGTGCCGAGGCGGTTAAGGCGCAGGTCGAGGCGTTGTCGGCGAGCAAGGCCGAGCGCGAGGCGATCGTGAGCAAGGCCCGCAAGGACCGCGATGCGCACGCCCATGAGATTAAGGATCGGCTTGCGCAGCTCAACGGCGAGCGTGCGGAGCTGGCCAAGGAGATACCGGCTGATGCGTTGCGCCTGCTTGCAGAGTCGTTGGCATTGCACGGCGACGAGGCGATGAGCACGGTTGAGGTGATCGATCGTCGGAACCACGAGTGGTCGTGCTCGAACTGTCAGATGACCCTGCCGGTGGAGCTTGTCAACGCCATCAGCATGAACAGGTTGACGCGGTGCAATAGCTGCAAGTGCATCCTCTTTACCCAGGAGGATGTTGTGAGCAAGAAGAAGCCAAAGGAAAACGAGGACATCGTCAATACGCGGAAGAAGGTCGCGGCCAAGAAGGCCAACGGGGCGGGTGAGAAGGCCGCGGTCGAGAAGGCGGCGCGGAAGGCTTTGATGACTGCATCGATGGAGGTGCTTGGCACGTCCAGGTGGGTTACCAGGCGCATGCGTTGTGGGCCTGCGGGCATGGTGAGGATGTTGTGTGTGAGCAGCCGTGCAGACAGGGCGGCGGCGTTGCCGAGGGTGGGTGCGAGGTCGATGAAGAGCATGTTGGTCGCGACGGGGTAGGCGAGCGTTACGCCGGGGATGGTGGCGAGGGCTTCGGCGAGTTGATTGGCGTTGGCGTGGTCGTCGGTTAGACGTTCGAGGTGGTGGTCGAGTGCGTAGAGTGCGGCGGCGGCGAGGATGCCGGCCTGGCGCATGTTGCCGCCGAACATCTTGCGGAAGCGGACGACGCGGTCGATGACCTCGTGGGTGCCGGCGACGGCCGAGCCTGCCGGGGCGCCGAGGCCCTTGCTGAAGCAGACGCTGACGGTGTCGGCGTGCTGGGCGTAGTCGGCCGGTTTGTGGCCCGTGGCGGCGCAGGCGTTCCAGAGGCGTGCACCGTCGATGTGTACGCGGAGGTCGTGCTGGCGGGCGGTGTTGGCAACGCGGGCGAGGCGGTCGATGGGCCAGACGCTGCCGCCGCCGCGGTTCTGGGTGTTCTCGATGAGGAGCATCTTGGAGCAGGCGAAGTGGCGTGTGCGGGGGCGGACGACGGCGGCGACGTCCTCGGCGTCGAACTGCCCGAGGGGGCCGTCCAAGGGCGCGATCATGACGCCCGCGAGAGCGGCCGGCCAGCCGGTTTCGTAGTGGATGATGTGAGAGTCTTTATGGGCGATGAGTTCGTCGCCCGGCTCGGTCTGGGCGCGGATGGCAGTTTGGTTGGCCATGGTCCCGGAGGGGACGAAGCATGCGGCCTGCTTGCCGAGGATGTGGGCGACGCGGTCCTGAAGGGCGTTGACGGTAGGGTCATCGCCGAGCACGTCGTCGCCAACGGGGGCGGATGCGATGGCCTGGCGCATGGCCTGGGTGGGACGGGTTACGGTATCGGAGCGGAGGTCGATGGGCGCGTCGGCGGGCATGTGGCAAGGGTATCACGGCGTCGCGGGCTTGAGCGACGCCGTGAACAGAGTCTGCGGGTGGTTGCGGGTGGCATCAGAAGGATACGGCGAAGCCCGCGGCGAATATCCACTCGGCGGAATCGCCTGCGTTGAAGTCGCGTGCGTTGTCGCCCATGAGGAGATAGGTGGCCGAGGTGCTGATGCTCCACGCGCCGAAGCCAGCGGGGAGTGGTAGCGGGATGGTGAGTTTGGGCCCGACGGCGAGGAAGCCGAAGAAGTCGTCGCCGCCGTCTGCGTTCTGGTAGTAGTCGCTGAGGCTGGTGCCGAGGATCACGGGCAGGTCGAGGCGTAGTTTGGTGTTTTCGCTCAGGTCAAGGTCTGTGCCCGGCGTGAGTGCGAGCTGCGCGTAGATGCCGCGGTCTTGGCCGTCGGCTGCGCCGCCACTGGTCTCGAAGACGACGGTGAGCGAGGGCTTGAGGGACCAGGGGCCGAGTGCTTCGGAGTCGTTGAAGGCACCGGAGATGGCCAACTCTTCTTGGTCTTTGAAGCCGCCGGAGGGGCTGTCGAGCCAGGTGTAGGTCAGCCCAGCTGTCCAGTTGCCAACGACGAGGGAGGCGCCAGCGACGTAGTCGGCTTCATACCAGGCCTGCATGAACGATCCCCTGTTGGGGCTGGCGTTGGTGCGATTATCGTGGAAGCTGTTCCAGTTGGTGAAGTTGAGGTTGAGTGTGAGGTCGTCGGTTTTGACGGCCGCGATGGAGAGGGAGGCGTAGGGCTGGGTGATGAAGCCGTTGTCTTCTTGGCGGATGCCACGGAAGAAGTAGGCGTTGGTGAAGTCGTTGCCGAGTGTGAGGGAGACACGGTCTTGCCATTTTTCAGGCTTTGCAGCCGCGGGTTGTTCGGCGGGTATGGCGGGCTGGTTGGTGGCCAATGCGGCTGGGGTCTGTGCTTGGGCGGGCTGGGTTGACTGCGCCATGGAAGGGGCGGCCAGCGTGGTGGAAGCGAGGAGGAGCAGGAGTTTCGGGGTCATGTGGTGTTGTCCTTATTTGCCGAGGGCGTACGCTGCCAGATTCACGGGATAATAGGCTATCGGCCATAATGCGTGTTACGGCTGCAGAGCAAGTTTTGGTTTTTGACAAGATTTTGGTCTTCGGTGCGCAAACGGTGCCTGTGGCGCAAGAAAACACCCATTGTGGTGGCTGGGTGTGGCGGTTATTCGTGGGGTTGTTGGGGGTGTGCGTTCAGGCGACCTTGAAGCGTGCGACGAGTTTTTGCAGGCTCTCGGCCTGTGCCGAGAGGTCTGCGGCAGCGCGGGAGGACTGCTGAGCACCCTCTGCGGCCTCGCGTGTGGCGGCGTTGATGGACACGACGCTGTTGCTGATCTGCGTGCTGGTGGTAGTCTGCTGCTCGGCGGCGGCGGCGATGGCCCGGACCATCGCGCCCAAGCCTTCGCTGCCGGCGACGATCTGTTCGAGGGCCTTGCCGGCTGAGCTGGCGAGTTCGACGCCGCTGGCCACCTTGCTGGTGCCGGCCTCGATGCAACTGACGGCGTTGGTTGTGTCAGCCTGGATTTCGCGGATGCTTTTGGCGACTTCCTCGGTGGCCGCGGTGGTGCGTTCGGCGAGTTTTCGTACCTCGTCGGCGACGACGGCAAAGCCCCGGCCGTGCTCGCCGGCGCGTGCGGCCTCGATGGCGGCGTTGAGCGCGAGGAGGTTGGTTTGGTCGGCGATGTCGTTGATGACGGAGATGATCTGCCCGATCTGCTCGCTCTTTTGCCCGAGCTTGTTGATGCTGCTGGCCGAGTCTGAGACTTGCTGGGCGATCTGCTTCATCTCGGCAACAGTCTGCAGGACGACCGAGCCGCCGTCGCTGGCGTGCTTGCCCGCGAGGTTGGCGCTCTTTGCGGCCTCGTTGGACTTTTTGGCCACTTCAGAGACGGAGGCGGACATCTGCTCGACGGCCGCGGAGACCTGCACCGTCTGCTTGGTCTGCTGGCCGAGGCTGGCGGCCATCTGCTCGGAGCTGGCGGCGATCTGTGTGCTGGCGGCGGCGACCTGTCGGCTTGATGTGCTGACCTCTTGCATGAGCGTCTGGATGCGGGCAAAGGAGATGTTCAGGTACTTGCCGACTGTGCCCAGTTCGTCGCAGCGCTGGTCGTCGACGCGCTGGGTGAGGTCGCCCTCACCTTCGGCGATGTCCTTCAGGCGTGTGGCGACGGCGGCCAGAGGTTTGGTGATTGAGAGGGCGGTCAACAGCGAGAGCGCCGCTAGGACCAGCGAGAGCAAGACGGCAACGGAGACGGTGGTCATGCCGGTGGTGCGCACGGTGCCCATCGCTGAGGTTTCGGTGTTCTTGGCGCTCTCGGTGCTCAGCGCGACGACCTTGTCGATTGCAGCACGGTGGAGCTGATAGATCGGGTAGAGGTTGCTCTGAACGAAGGCCCGTGCCTCGTCGAGCTTCCCCGCGCGGACCAGCGGGACAAGCCCTTCGTCGCGTGCCGTGAAGAAGGCCGCGGCGGATTCCTTAGCATCTTTGATCATCAGGTCGCGCATCTCGCCCGGCGGGAGGTTGCCAGTCCAGTGTTCGATGCGTTCATTGAAGGACTTGGCCATGGCCTTGCTGATCTTGGTCAGTTCGTCGATCTGCTCGGGGGTGGTTGCGCCAGCGAGTTCATGAGCGTTGAGGCAGCTCTCGATGATGTACGCCGGGGGTGGCAGGATGTCGGCTAGGAGGTCCTTATCGCGGATGATGTTGCTGTACATCTCCCCGCCGACCTTGACTTGGTTGACGGTCGACCAGTTGAGCACGGCCTGTGATGCCATGGCCAGGACACCGATGGCCGTCAGTGCGAAGAGGCGTGCTTTGATGGATGTGTGTACGAGCATTTCTGAGGTTCCTGGGCAGGGGGTGTTGATTTTGCTTGCGTAGGGCGTTCGGGCTTTGGGGTTGGGGTGTTGTGCGGGACCGTTGTGTGGTAGGGGCACACCTACTTAGGCGGTGTCCTTATTTCGATCAGCGGGCGCAGCAACTGCAGCGCGTAATCTGTTGATCGCGTTTGCAGGCCATGCAACCGGCACAGCACCCCAAATGAGGTAGGACCCGAAGATGTCCGGCTATCTATCGGACGCGAACCGGCTGCGAGAGCCTGGGCACCGTGTGCGGGTTATCGGGTCTGCCAGGCCCGGCCGAGGGCGGGGTCGATGGGTGTAACTTGTGCTTGGTCGAGCAGTTTCATGGCGAGTTGGTCCATGGCTTGGCGTTCCAGGCGTGCGCGGAGCTCGCGTGTGAGGGGCTCGCGGGCCTGGGCCAGGGTGGTGCCTGTGGGTGGGATTAGGGATGTGAGGCGGGCGATTGCGTAGCCGTCGGGCAGGAGTATGGGGCCTGCGGTCTGGCCGGGGGTGAGGGTGCCGAGTGCTTGGCGCAGGGCGAGGGGGACGCCCGAGTCGGTGGGGCTAATGAGTGGAAGTGCGCCGGCGGTGGTGGCGGAGGCGTCGATGGAGTGCTGCCGAGCGGCGGCGTTGAAGGCGGCGTCGTCGGCGTCGCGGAGTTGCGCGAAGAGCTCGGCGGCGCGGTTGGCGGAGGGAACGACGATGACGCTCGCCTGCATGCGCGGGCCGTGGCGGACCTGGTGCAGGGCCGCAACAGCGGAGGGTGGGACATCGACCGTTGGCGCGACGAGGGCGCGGAGCATGACGTTCTGGCGCAGGAGCGTGGTGAGGCGGGCGTCGCTGAGGCCGCGCTCGCGTGCGAGCCGGTCGGTGAGGGCGCGGGCCTGGGCGGGGTCGTCGATCGGGCCAGCGGTTTGGACCAGGGCGAGGCGCTCGGCATCGAGGAGCGCCGGTGTGATGACGATGCTGGCGGCTTGGCAGCGTGCCGAGAGCATCTGGTTGAGGACGTGCTCGCGCAGGATGGATGCGCCCGCGGCGTCGAGCAGAGCGGGGGAAAGGTCATCGAGTGTCAGGGGCGTGCCGTTGACAAGGGCGAGGACGCGCGGCGGTGGTGTGGGCGCGGGTGCGCGGTCGGCACTGGTGGTGCAGGAGGTGAGCAGTGTCAGCAGGAGGATGCCAGCGGCCCGCATGCACGACGGTATGGGGGGAGTGATGGCCGAGCGGGCACCGCTGGTACGGGCACGGCGGAGGGAATATCCTGCACCGTTGAAGCCGGTGTGTGTTGCGCCGATAACTTTGCGGTTACTTGTGCCGGGGTCGGGTGTGTGGTCCCTTGCGTCTGGGTTTGTGCCGATGCACGGGTGGGCGTGTGGGTGATTGTTTATGCAGATGCCCTTTGACATCGCGGCTGACCTGGACACGCCGGTGTCGGCGTTCCGCAAACTCTCGGCGTTCGACCCGGTGTTTTTGCTTGAGTCCGTCGAGGGTGGGCAGCGTGTGGGGAGGTATTCGTTCATCGGCCTCGGGCGTGCGTTGACGGTGCGTGTGGATAAGCGTGGCGTGCGTGTCAACGACGAGAGCGTGGTGCCGGCGGGGGTTGGTGGTGAGGTGCTGGGAATGTTGCGGGGTGTGTTGGCGCGGGCGCCGGGGTTGCTGCCAGCGATACCGGGGGTGCCGTTTGATGGGGGGCTGGTTGGCTTGATCGGGTACGACTTTGTGCGCCGGCTGGAGCGGATCGGCCCGGGCGTGGTCGGGGCGGGGGAGGATGAGCCGGAGGTGCTGCTGGTTGCGCCGCGGTCGGCGCTCGTCTTTGACCACCTGACGCGTCGGGCGGCGGTGCTGCACAGCGGGGCGGAGTGGGAGCGTGTGAGCCTGCGCAGGGAGGTGATCGGTGCGTTGCGTGGTGCGCAGCCCGCGCCGGCGGTGCGGGCGGGGCATGCGCCGCCGACTGCGAGCATGAGTGAGGGGGAGTTTGCACGCGCGGTGGGTGTGGTCAAGGAGCACATTGCGTACGGGGATGTGTTTCAGTTGGTGCTGTCGGTGCGGTTTGAGGGCGGGTGCCGGAGTGAGCCGTTTGAGGTCTACCGGGCGCTTCGGCTGTTGAACCCTTCGCCGTATATGTATTACTTTAACTTTGGGGATGTGCAGTTGGCGGGGTCGTCGCCCGAGGCGTTGGTGAAGGTGCAGGACGGTGTGGCGACGCTGCGCCCGATCGCCGGGACGCGCCCGCGCGGGGAGAGCGACGCGGCGGATGCTCGGCACGAGGTGGAACTGCTGGCGGACGCGAAGGAGGCGGCCGAGCATGTGATGCTTGTGGACTTGGCACGGAACGATCTTGGTCGTGTGGCGGCCGCGGGGTCGGTGCGTGTGGAGCCGTATCGGTCCATCGAGCGGTACAGCCACGTGATGCACATCGTCAGTGGTGTGAGTGGGAGGCTCGCGGCGGGGCGTGATGCGTTTGATGCGTTTGCCGCGGCGTTCCCGGCTGGGACGGTGGTTGGCGCGCCGAAGGTGCGTGCGATGCAGATCATCGACGGGCTAGAGCCTGTGCGCAGGGGGTTTTATGCCGGGACGGTGGGGTATTTTTCCAAGGGTGGGCAGATGGACCAGGCGATCGCGATTAGGACGGTGATGTTCCGCGGGGAGCGGTATGCGTATCAGGCCGGGGCGGGGATCGTGGCTGATAGTTCAGCGCAGGGGGAGTATGCGGAAGTTCGGCATAAAGTGGGTGTGCTGGAGGCGGCGTTGAAGTTGGCCGAGGAGGGGCTGTAGCCCGGAGGATGAACAGAAGGCCCCATGACGAGCGACGCGCACATATTGATGATCGATAACTATGACAGCTTCACCTACAACCTGGTGCAGGCGTTCTTGGTTGTCGGTGCGCGGGTGGATGTGTATCGGAATGATGCGATCACGCTGGCGCAGGCGAAGGGGATGGCGTTTACGCACCTGGTGATCTCGCCGGGGCCTGGGACGCCGGGTGAGAGCGGGGTGAGCCTGGAGTTGCTCGGGCACTTTGCCGGCAAGAGGCCGGTGTTGGGCGTGTGCCTGGGGCACCAGGCGATGGGTGAGGTCTTTGGTGGTGCCGGGAGCGTGCAGCGAGCGCCTCGCTTGATGCACGGCAAGGCGAGCGCGATCACGCATGATGGGCTGGGTGTGTATACCGGGCTAGCGCAGGGGATTGAGGTTGGGCGGTACCACTCGCTGTGTGTGGCGCCTGACAAGGTGCCGGCGGGGTTTGTGGTTACCGCGCGGACCGAGGTGGGGGAGGTGATGGGGATGCGGCACGCGGGCTGGCGGATGGAGGGTGTGCAGTTTCACCCTGAGAGCGTGCTGACGCCGGAGGGGCCGAGGATGCTGGAGAACTTTTTGAGGCCCGCATAGGGGCGCACGATGCACGACTTGCTTTCCAAGGTGCTCGATGGGGTGAGCCTGACGCAGGATCAGGCCGAGGGTTTGCTGCGCGCGATGATCGCCCCGGGGACGCCTGCGGTGCAGGTTGCGGCGGCTTTGGCGGGGCTGCGTGCCAAGGGCGAATCGGCCGAGGAGTTGGCGGGCTTTGCGCGGGGGATGCGTGCGGTGGCTCTGGACCCGAAGTTGCCGGCGAGTGATCTGCCGACGATTGATATCGTCGGGACGGGTGGGGATGGGGCGCAGACGCTGAACATCTCGACGGCGGCGGCGCTCTTGGTGGCCGCGACTGGGCGGGCGCGTGTGGCCAAGCACGGGAACCGGGCGATCTCCAGTTCGTGCGGGAGCGCCGACGTGCTGGCGGCGTTGGGTGTGCCGGTGCCGCTGGGGCCCAAGGCGGCGGGGCAATTGTTGCAGGAGACGGGCTTTACGTTCCTGTTTGCCCCCCACTACCACCCGGCGATGGCGTCGGTGCAGGGGGTGCGCAGGGAGCTTGGTCTGCGGACGATTTTCAACATGCTCGGGCCCTTGACGAACCCGGCTAGGCCGGATGCCGTGCTGATCGGGGCGTACTCGCCGGGTGCGGCGGCGTTGATGCACCGGGCGGCGGGGGTGCTGCGGGTGCGGGCGCAGGTTGTTTATACAAGGTCGCCGGGGGGGTGCATCGATGAGATTACCGCGGCGGGTGCGTGCCACGAGGTGATCGACAGCGATGAGGATGCCGAGGGGACGGGGGTGCTGGTGCACGAGGTCGGCGAGATGGGGCTGCCGGTGTGCGCGTGGGATGATCTGCGGGGGAAGGATGCGTCGTTCAACGCACAGGCGATCCGCGGTGCGCTGGCGGGTGAGGCTTCGGGGTTTTTGGACTCGGTGCTGCTGACGGCGACGCACGCGCTGGGTCTGGTAGGCGTGCAGACCTGGCAGGAGGGGATGGGTATCTGCCGGGAGGCGATCGATAGTGGGCGTGCGACGGCGCTGCTGGGCCGGCTGGCGGGGCTTGGTCTTGTGCTGCGTGTGCAGGACGGGCAGGAGGGGTCGCATGCGTGATTTTCTGACGGAGATGGGCGAGGGGAGCACGCGGCGGTGGGCCGAGGCGCGCGAGCGCGAGGACTTTGAGGATTTGTGGGACCGGGCGATTGATGTGCCGCCGGCGCCGGCGCTGCGGCTGGGGGCGTTTGATCTTGTGGCTGAGTGCAAACTGACCTCGCCGAGTGAGGGTGTGCTGGCTTCGATCGGGCCTGATGATGCCGTCGAGCACCTGGTTCGGCAGGCGAAGGCTTATGAGGCGGCTGGGGCGTGTGCGATCAGCGTGCTGACGGAGCCGGAGCGGTTTGGTGGGAGTCTGGAGCATCTATCGGCCGTCGCTGGCGCGGTGGGTGTGCCTGTGATGCGGAAGGATTTTCTGGTTGCTGATTATCAGATCGTCGAGGCGCGCGGCGCGGGGGCGGGGGGTGTGCTGCTGATTGCGAGGATGCTCAATGATGAGGACCTCTTTGAGATGCTTGACCTGACGCTTGATCTGGGGATGTTTGCACTCGTCGAGGCGTTTGACGCGGCGGACTTGGCGCGTATCCGCCGGCTGCTGGTAACTCGCGGGCGGGAGTTGGCGACGGGGACGACGCTGCTGGGGGTCAACTGCCGGGATTTGTCGGATTTGTCGATCGATGCGGGGAGGTTTGAGGCGTTGCGTGATGAGTTCCCGACGGGGTACAAACTGGTTGCCGAGAGCGGGCTTGCGGTGCCGGGGGATGTGGCGCGGGTGGCGGCGCTTGGGTATGACCTGGCGCTGGTCGGCTCGGCGTTGATGAAGCATGGGGACCCGCGTGCGCTGGCCGGGGGGATGCTGGAGGCGGGGCGTGGGGCGAAGGGTGCTGGCGGGCGAGCGGGTGCGGAGACGCAGTGATGACGCGTGTGCCGGTAAAAATCTGTGGCGTGCGCGATGCCGGGGCGATCGATGCGGCGGTGGAGGGTGGGGCTAGCGCGGTTGGGTTTGTGTTTTCATCGAGCCCGAGGCGGGTGAGCGTTGATGATGCGATGGTGCTGGCGCGGCGGGTGCCCGATGATGTATGGCGCGTGGGCGTGTTTCGTGAGATAGACACGGCGGCGCTGGCCGAGGTCGCGCAGCGGGGCATCCTTACGCATGTGCAGGCCGAGTGGATGGATGAGCCGGTGGTGCGTGCGCATGCGCCGGGGTTGGCGTTCATCCCGGTCTATCGTGATGTGCCGACGCTGCGTGTGGAGCTCGGTGAGGAGGCGACGCGTGAGCCTCGGGCGTTTCTGGTTGAGTCGGCGGTTTCGGGGGTGGGTATGGTGCCGGATTGGGGGCGGATCGCGCGGGCGGTGGTGGGGCTGGCGGGCGTGCCGGGGCGTGCGTTTATTCTGGCCGGGGGGCTGAAGCCGGTGAACGTGCGTGGGGCGATACTGGCGACGGGGGCGGGGTTTGTCGATGTCTCCAGCGGCGTGGAAAGGAGCCTGGGGGTTAAGGATGCGGGGCTGATCGGCGAGTTTCTTGCTGAGGCGAGGGGTGGGTTTGCCGAGGCTTCGCAGCCGTGGGTTGCAGAGGCTGCCAGGGCGGGCAAGAGTGCACGAGTGAAACCATGACGACTACGAACACATCATCCATCTCGGCGGGGTTTGCCGAACTATCTGACCCGGGGGCGGAGCTTGGTAAGTTGCTATCGGGCGCGTACCCCGATGCGCGCGGGCGGTTTGGGCCCTTTGGTGGACGGTTCGTGCCCGAGACGCTCTGGGGTGCGGTAACGCGGCTGGAGAAGGTGGCTAAGGAGGCGCTGGCCGACCCGGCGTTTATTGATGAACTCACGTACCAGCAGAGGCACTGGGTTGGCCGGCCGACGCCAATGATGCACGCGGCGAACCTCTCGGCCCGCTGGGGGAACGGGTGCCAGGTTTGGCTCAAGCGTGAGGACCTGGCCCACACCGGGGCGCACAAGATCAACAACGCGCTCGGGCAGGCGCTGCTGGCCAAGCGGCTGGGCGTGCAGAGGATCATCGCCGAGACAGGCGCGGGGCAGCACGGGGTGGCGACGGCCGCGGCGTGCGCTCGGCTGGGGTTCCCGTGCCGGGTGTATATGGGGGCGAAGGATGTCGAACGCCAGCAGCCCAATGTGCAGCGGATGAAGTGGTTCGGGGCCGAGGTTGTGCCTGTTACCAGCGGGGACGCGACGCTGCGCTCGGCGATCGACGAGGCGCTCCGGCACTGGGTGGGTGATCCGTTGGGGACGCACTACCTGCTGGGATCGGCCGTGGGGCCGCACCCGTTCCCGTGGTTGGTGCGGACGTTCCAGTCGGTGATCGGCAGCGAGTCGCGCGTGCAGATGCTTGAGCAGGCGGGGCGGCTGCCTGATGCGGTTTTTTCATGCGTCGGCGGCGGGAGCAACGCGATCGGGATGTTCCATGGGTTTTTGGGTGATGCGGGGGTGCAAATCTTTGGTGCCGAGGCGGGGGGGCAGGGCGTTGGTGCCGGGTTGAACGCGGCGACGATGGCGTCGGGGCGGCCCGGGGTGCTGCACGGGTGCTATTCGTACCTGATCCAGGACGGGGCGGGGCAGGTGGCGCGGACGCAGTCAATCTCGGCGGGGCTGGACTACCCGGGTGTTGGACCTGAGCATAGTTTTTTGCACGCGATCGGGCGCGTGCGGTACGTGCCGGTGCTGGACGCCGACGCGCTGTCGGCGGTGCGGGAGGTTTGCTTGGGTGAGGGCGTGCTGCCAGCACTGGAACCAAGCCACGCGGTGGCCGCGGCGCGGGCGTGGGTGCAGGAGAACCCCGGCAAGGTGGTACTGATCAATCTCTGCGGGCGGGGGGATAAGGACATGCCGATATTGATGAAGAATCTTTGAGGGCGGAAGGAGTTTTCTCGGGCGTTTTGGGCAGAGAAACCCCACCCCTGCCCCTCCCCTCGGGGGAGGGGTTCGAGACAAAATTGATCACGATCGAAAACGTTGGCAGGTTTACGAACTTCTCACCACTCACCACTCACCACTCGTCGCTCTTTCAGGAGTCTTCTTTGCCACCCATCGCCCAGCACGTTTCTGAGAGCATCCGCACGCACGCCAAGGGTGGGCGTCCTGCGCTGGTGGCGTATGTGACGGCGGGGTATCCGACAAAGGGGTCGCTGCTGCCGCAGGTGCGGGCACTGGCCCGGCATGCGGCGTTGATCGAGGTTGGGGTGCCGTTCTCTGATCCGATGGCCGATGGGGTGACGATCCAGCGTTCGTCGCAGGTTGCGCTGGCCAATGGCGTTTCGCTGGACTGGGTTTTGGCTGAGTTGGAAACCGCCAAGGGGCACATTGGCGTGCCGGTGGCGCTCATGAGTTACCTCAACCCTTTGATTTCATCGTTCGGGACGGGGCCGGCGGGATTGAAGCACCTTGCGGGGCGTTGCCGGGGGGCGGGGGTATCGCTGCTGATCGTGCCGGATTTGCCGCTGGAGGAATCGGCCGAGTTGCGTTGGGCGTTGCACGGCGAGGGCGTGGGTCTGGTGCAGTTGGTCAGCCCGGTTACGCCTGCCGAGCGCTGCGCGGTGCTGTCGCGGGAGAGCGATGGGTTTTTGTATGCGGTGATGGTTACGGGCGTTACGGGGTCGGGCTCGGCGCCGCCGAGTGAGGGGGAGTTGCAGGCGTACTTGGGGCGGCTGCGTGCGGTTTCGCCCGTGCCGGTGTGCGCGGGGTTTGGGATTCGGACGCGCGGGCAGGTCGATGCGCTGGCCGGGCACGCGGAGGGTGCGATCATCGGCTCGGCGATCATTGATGCGATCGAGCAGGGGCGCGACCCGGCTGCGCTGCTGGTGGAACTGGCGTGAGTTTTCTGATGCCGGCGATCGCGGCGTTTACGGCTCGTCAAAGAGGTTCGCCGAGGCCTGCACGGGCGGCGGGACGTTGACGTGCTTGGCGCCGGCGGCAGTGAGCATCCTGCCGCGGCGCATGCGGGCGATGAAGCCGAGTTGGAGCAGGTACGGCTCGACGACGGCCTCGAGTGTGCCGGCGTCCTCGTTCATGGTCGCGGCGACGGCCTCAAGGCCCACGGGCCCGCCGGTGTAGGTGGTGCCGATGATGCGCAGGTACGAGCGGTCGAGCTCATCAAGGCCCATCGCGTCGACACCCTCCATCTCCAGCGCCTGCTCGACGACGCGCCTGGTAACGGCACCGTTGTTGTGTACCTGCGCAAAGTCGCGCACCCGGCGGAGCAAGCGGTTGGCGATCCTGGGCGTGCCCCGCGCACGGGCGGCGATGATCGGCAGCCCCGTGTCGTCGGCGATCGTCAGACCCAGCAGCGTGCTGCTGCGGACGAGGATTTCCAGAAGCTCGGCGGTGGTGTAGAAACGCAGATGGTGCGTGATGCCGAAGCGCGAGCGCATCGGCGCGCTGACAAGCCCGGCACGAGTAGTCGCGCCGATAAGTGTGAAGGGTTGCAGCGATATCTGCACGGTGCGGGCGTGCAGGCCGCTGTCGACGGGGACATCGATGCGGTAGTCCTCCATGGCCGGGTAGACGAACTCTTCAACGGCGATGGGGAGGCGGTGGATTTCGTCGATGAAGAGCACGTCGCCGGCTTCGAGCCTTGTAAGCACGCTGACGAGGTCTGTGCCCTTGCTCAGGGCCGGGCCGCTGGTGATCTGCACGCGCCGGCCCATCTCCGCGGCGACGACGTGTGCGAGGGTGGTTTTGCCGAGGCCGGGCGGGCCGTGGAGCAGGAGGTGCTCCATCGGCTCGGTGCGTCCCTTCGCGGCGGCGATGGCGATGGAGAGTTTGGCGAGCAGCTCGCTCTGGCCGACGTATTCGAGCATCCGCGTTGGGCGCAGCGACCAGTTGACCTGCTCGTCAATGGGTGAGGTTTCAATGGGCGCTGAGCTGACGATGCGTTCGGTGGCCATGGTGCGTGCGGGGATGGCGGCGTGCTTGGGCTAACGGTACGTCGTGTTGCGCCCGCCGGTGCCGGGTGGGGGTGGGGGTGGGGGTTGGAGGTGATTATCGTCCGAGGGAGAAACCGCCGGGTAGTTTGGGGGTCAGGACGAGCACGGTCGCCTGCCGGGCAGGCTCGGCGGGCTGGGCGTTGCTGAGGAGGGCCTCGCCGAGGGAGAGGGGTGTTTCGGCCTTTGGCCCCAGGCCGGTACCGATACCGGCCGGCGTGGCCGGGGGTGGTGGTTGTGCGTCGGTTCGCACGACCTGCCCGGGCTTGAGTGGGGGTTCGGGTTGGGGCGTTACGGGTTCCTGGCGGGTGAGGATCGGTGCGAGGATGAGCACTTGGCCGGGTTTGAGGGTGGTTGTTACGCGTTGGCTGAGCAGGGCCATGCCACGCTCGCTGGGCTGGGTGGGGAGTTTGATTGCGGTGCCAAGCGGGGATTCCTGATTGCGGGCCTCGGTTTGGAGCAGGGGAGAGAGGTCGAGCATCAGCGTGGATGTAAAGAACCCTTGGTCGGTGGCGTCGCCTGGGACAGGCCAGGCGCGTGCGAGTAGGCGGACTTGGCCCGGCGGCAGGGGCGTTGGCCCACCAGCGAGCAGGAGCGACCAGGGGGTGGGTGAGCCTTGCCCGGTGTGCAAGTTGAGCCAGCGTGGCCCGGCGGGCATGGGGACCTGGATCGTTGAGGCGAGGGTCGTCCACTGGAGGCTGCCGGGCTTGGGGGGCTGGCTGAGTTGCGCCAGCAGGGCCTCGGCGGCGTCGGTGTTGATGATCGCGCCGATCAGCCCGGCCTGGCGTAGCTGCTCGCGGAGCGACCCGCCGAGGCCCTGGTCCTGCTCGGCTAAGGCTGACCAGCGTGCCGATAACGCGATGGCCTCGCCACTGGTACTGGAGCGGAATATATAAGAGACGGAGACCGCACCTGACGGTCCGGTCCGAGAAAGATCGCCGCCGGGCTTGAGGGGCTGTTCTTTGGGTGTTTTTGAGGTGCTTGAGGCGCACGCCGGCAGGACCAGCAGAGGCGTTATAATCAGCAGGAAACATGCAAGAAATCGCCGAAGGGCTAATCCGCGGGAGAACGGCCCGCGTATAAGCATGGGCGTGCTGCACGAACTTTGGCCGAGCCAAGATGGCACGGCTAAGCGTAGCGTGCGACGCGCAAGAGGTTTGAAAGAGACATCGAGGAAAGAAAAGAGAAAGGCCATTTATGCTCGGCATGATTGTCGTCGCTCTGTCGGCGCTGCACGGCGTTGACGGGGCACTGGCGTTGAAAGCACAGCAGCCCCCGGCAGAGGAAGTGCCGAGTATGTCGGCGCGATGGACGAAGGTGCCGGGGACGAACCCGGCTGCGCCGGCCGTCGTGCGGATCAGCAAGCCGGGGGGGAGCGTGCCGGTCGTGCTGTCGAGCATGAGTACGGGTTTGCGTGCGGTGCGGACCCCCAGCGGGGCGATCGTGCTGCCGAGGCACACGCGGGTGCCCGATGGGCCCAGGGTTGCGAGCATCGGCGATGCCCAGCGAGAGATTGCAAACCAGGGTGGCCAGCCGATGGTTGGCCTGTGGCCGCTGGTTGGCGAGTTCAACCAGTACGGCGAGCGGATCATCGCTCGCTCAAGCCAAATCTACCGCTCTGGCGGGCGCAACAACCTGGGGTTCACGTACGCCAACTACCCGCGCCCGCTGCCGCCGCCGGTGGTCGTGCCCTAGGTCAACCAGCCGCTGCTGCTTGTGGCTACTCTGAGGCCTCCCCTATGGAGTGCCCTTATGCCCAGAGCCAAGCCCGTCAAAGTCAAGACCAAGCAAGCCAAGCCCGCCGCTGCCGTGCACGCGACGCGCGTTGAAAAAGACACGATGGGTGAGATGCCCGTCCCAGCCGATGTGCTCTATGGCGCCAGCACGCAGCGGGCGGTGCTCAACTTCCCGGTCTCGGGCCGGCCTCTGCCGTTTGGGATCATCCAGGCGTATGCGCTGCTCAAGAGTGCGTGCGCGGCGGTGAACCTGAAACTCAGGCGACTGGACAAGGGCCGGGCCGATGGGATCGCCCGGGCGTGCGACGCGATCTATGCCGGGCTGCCCGACCATGGCGGATGGGCCAAGCACTTTCCCGTCGATGTCTTCCAGACCGGCTCGGGCACGAGCACCAACATGAACGCCAACGAGGTGATCGCCAACCTCATCTGCCTGGCCCGGGGGGCGCACATCGGCGCGAGCAAGGATGCGGCCTACCTCAAGGCCGGGGGCGTGCACCCCAACGACCATGTAAACATGGGCCAGTCGAGCAACGACACGTTCCCGACGGCGATCCATGTGGCTGCGGCCCTCTCGATCAGGGAGCAACTCATCCCCGCCCTCAAGCGGATGCACAAGCAGCTCGACCAGCAAGCCAAGGCGTGGGACCGGATCGTCAAGATCGGGCGCACGCACCTGCAGGACGCGACGCCGATTCGGCTGGGGCAGGAGTTCAGCGGCTATGCCTCGCAGGTCAAGCACGGCATCGCCCGCTGCGAGCAGGCGATCGAAGCCCTGGCCGAGCTGCCGATCGGGGGCACGGCCGTGGGAACGGGGATCAACGCGCACGAGGACTTTGACCGCCTGGTCTGCTCGCAACTGAAGAAAGCCACGGGGATTCCGTTCCGCGCGGCTGCGAACCACTTTGAGGCCCAGCACGCCAAGGACGCCTGTGTGGAGGCCGCCGGGCACCTCAAGACCATCGCGGTAAGCCTCTCGAAGATCGCCAATGACATTCGCTGGCTTGGGTCAGGCCCGCGCTGCGGGATCGGCGAGTTGGTGCTGCCGGCGGTGCAGCCGGGCAGTTCAATCATGCCCGGCAAGGTCAACCCGGTGATCTGCGAAAGCCTGATTATGGTCTGCTGTCAGGTGATCGCCAACGACGCGGCGGTTACATACGCCGGGTTTGGGGGCGTTGGGAGCCTGCTGGACCTGAACGTTGCGATGCCGTTGATCGCCGAGCGCTTGCTGGAGAGTTCAACGCTGCTGACCAACGCCAGCGTGATGTTTACCGATAACCTGTTGGCGAACCTTCGACCGGACGAGGCGCGGTGCGCGGGGTTGATCGAGTCAAGCCTGGCGATGTGCACGAGCCTGGTGCCGGTGATCGGGTATGACAAGTCGGCAGGCCTGGCCAAGCAGGCGTTCAAGGAAGGGAAGACCGTCCGGCAGCTCGCGCTGGAGACCCTCGTTGGCACGCCGGACCTGGCGGGCAAGGCGATGACACGCGATGCGCTCGCCGCCGCGCTTGACCCGTGGAGCATGACGCTGCCCGGCGGCGAGGGGAGTGCGGGGGGCTGAGGCAAGGTCAGGTGTCTGAAGACGGCCCGTATTTTGCATCAAACCCCTCCCCCGAGGGGAGTAGGGGTGGGGTTGACCTGTTCCTTTGCACACGATTGATCACCGCTTAATTCCCCGCACGCACTTACTCCCGCCGCGCCCACCCGCCCGGGCTCATCCGGGGCACTGTTGCCAGCGCACCCCGCGGCGTGCCCCCCGGGCAACAGGCCGGATAAACGGCCCCGGCGTGCAGTGGCCGAGAACATATTGCTCGCCTTGGGGCGTGCCCTGGTGCACAATGCGGTGTGCTTTTCTCGGCCCATGACGGTCTGGCACACACACGCGCGTGTGTGCTGCACTCTGGCACGCAATGTGTTTATCTCTTCCTATCACCCAACGGTGAGACGCCCGGAAAAGAAAGAGAACTCACAGAGACCCCGCAAGACAAATCAAGAGTAGAGAGAAGATCGCACAACCTCAAGAAGAAGGAGCAGACCCATGAACGAGCAAGACTTCCAGCAGAAACTCGGCGACCTCATGACCCAGATCAACGACCTTCCCGAGAACCAGCGTGAACGCCTGACCGCCCTGGCCGAGGACGCAAGGGGCCGGCACATGCAGATGAAAAAGACGGTCGCCGAGCTGCAGGAATCGCTCGACTATCTGCGCCTGAGCATCAAGTACCTGCTCTTTGACCTCGAGGCCACACGCCGCGAGAACGCCTATCTCCGCAAACTCCTCGAAAAGCAGAACGCCAACGGCAGCGACGAACCAGCCGCCGGGGGCAACGACTGATCCAATAAAACTCGCCCGCTCGCACCTCCATCGGCGTGCGGGTGCCTGCCCCCCACTGTTCGGGCACTGCCGAATTCCATCGGTGAAATACTTGAAGCCGGCCACCCGCGAAAGCGGGTGGCCGGCAGTGTTTGTGGGGCAGACGATCGGCCAACTTCAGCCGAACGCTATGGGAAATCGTTGAGGTTAACACTGTATAATCAGCGAGTGTCTACACCTATTCTACAGGCCGAGGCTGATTCCCTCCGCACGATGCCCAAGCGGCTGACCAAGTCGGAGGTGGTCTACTTCGCCAATCCGGGCGAGTCGATGAAGCTGGAACTCGAGTCGATGGACCGTCGAACGGCGTTCCTACTCGACATCAACAGAAAGGGCAGAATCAAGCTCTCGCGCTGCACGCTGCAGGAACGACACCGCACGGTTGAAATTTTGGCCCGGCTTGATCTCGGTGGGTCGAAACACACGAATCCGAAGGTTGAAACGCCCCCGCTCGACATTCTGAAGAAGCACAACGGGAGGACGTTTGAGGTAGACGAACCTCACTTTCACATCTATGTCGAGGGCTATGACGCCCGCTGGGCGATTCCCGCTGCCGAAGCTGGCTTCAAGCAGACCACGGATCTTGTGCTTGCCTTTCGCGAGTTCATGATTCATTGTGGCGTGCAGGATGTGCCGATGATTCAGTACCCATTGCAGTGACTGGCCCAAGGTACCAGCATCTATGAGCAAGGCAATCACTGTCCTGATCGACGAATACACCCGCTGGCTGCGGGACGGTATCTCCGTGGCTCAGATGGGCGATGCCTATGAGATCACGACGCCGTTTCTCGACCGGCACAACGACCATATCCAGATTTACGTTCGGCAGGAGGCCAACCGCACGCTGCTCTCCGACGACGGTTATGTCATCTCCGACCTTCGCCAGAGCGGCTGCGCTCTGGACTCCGATCACCGCAAGCGTTTGCTCGCGTCGGTCTTGAACGGCTTTGGCGTTCACCGCGATGGCGACGAACTTCTAGCCGTCTCGCATAACGGCGACTTCCCGCAGCGGAAGCACTCGCTTATTCAAGCGATGCTTGCGGTCGGCGATTTGTTTGCCACGGCGCAGGGCCACGTCAAGAGTCTGTTCTTAGAAGACGTCGCGGCCTATTTGGAGAGTATCGGAGCCTCAGCATTCCCAGACTTCCAGTTGGTCGGCAAGAGCGGCTTCCAACACAAGTTCGATTTCGCGCTGCCCAAGTCGGTAAGGGCACCCGAGCGACTCATCCGCGCTGTAAACCGGCCCAACAAAGACACGGCGTTGCTGGTCATCGCCGCCTGGAATGACGTGCGGGCCAGCCGTGCAGCGGATTCACAGATGTACACGATGCTCAATGACTCGGAGAACAAAGTGCCCGGCGAGGTTGTTGACGCGTTGAAGCAGTACGATATTGTTGCGGTTCCGTGGAGCCAGCGTATAGACCACAAGTTGCAGTTGGCGGCATAGCGGTTTGCCGATAGAGGGGTTTTCCTTTCCCCCTACTCCACTGGCTCACTCCCCGCGTCTAGCGTTGGGCATGACTGCCCTTGCCACCCCCCGAACGCCCGCACCCATCGGCCCGATCCCCACCACCATGCGGGCACTCTACAAGCACCACGCCGGCACAGCCCTCCGGCTGGACCCCGCCCGCACCGTCCCCACGCCCGGGCCGCGTGACGTGCTCATCCGCGTTACCCACGCTGGCATCTGCGGCACCGACAGGCACATCTGGGAGTGGGACGCCTGGGCCGCCTCACGCATACCCGTCGGGATCGTTACCGGGCACGAGTTTGTCGGCACCATCGCCGCGGTCGGACCGGCGGTTACGCGCTACCACCCCGGGCAGCGCGTCAGCGCCGAGGGGCACATCTCGCCGGGCACGGGGTTCAACGCGCGTACAGGCTCGGCACACATCGCCGACGGGATGGTCATCCTCGGCGTTGACCGCGACGGGTGCTTTGCCGAGTATGTCTGCATCCCCGAGGAGAACGTCTGGCCGGTGCACCCCTCGATCCCCGACCACATCGCCGCGGTCCTTGACCCCTTGGGCAACGCGGTGCACACGGTGATGGAGGCGGGCGTGAGCGCCAAGACGGTGCTGATCACGGGCGTGGGGATCATCGGGCTGATGGCCGTTACGGTCGCCAAGGCTGCCGGGGCGAGCCGGATATTCGTTACCGACATCGACCCGCGCCGGCTGGCGCTCGCCCGCAGGCTCGGGGCCGTCGAGGCATATGACACCCGCGAGCAGCACGACAAATCCTGGATCGACCACCTCCGCGCCCAGACACACAACGGCGTTGACGTCCTCGTTGAGATGTCAGGCCACCCCGCCGCGATCAACGATGGGTTCGCCGCCCTCCGCCCAGGCGGCACGGCGGCGCTGCTGGGCATCCCCAGCAAACCGCTGACCTTTGACCTGACAACGCACGTGATCTTCAAGGGCGCACGCGTGCTGGGGATCAACGGCCGCAAGATGTTTGAGACCTGGTACCAGATGGAGGCCCTGCTGCTGTCAGGCCGCCTGGAACTGGCCGAGATCATCACCCACCAGTTGCCGATGGCGCAGTTTGCGCGGGGGTTCGAGCTCATGCAGAGCGGCGAGGGGATCAAGGTTGTGCTTGAGGTGGGGTGATGCGGGACGCCTATGCGCCGCGGGGTAAGGGTTTTTAACCTGGACATATTCGGTCAAAACAACCGCCGCCCTTTCGGGCGGCGGTTGTGGTTAAGTGAAGATTCAACAAAGAGTTGTTCAGTCAAGCCATGGCGTAACGGTTACACTCCTGCTCCCGGCATTGTTGGATACCACGACATTCCCGACCGGACGCAGCCACGCGTTGGAGCGCTTGGAAGCATCTGTATTCTCGTTCGTCTCGTCGACGAAGACGTTGTCCGGGATCGTACGGGTTGCGGTGGTGCTGCCCGGGAGGGTGATGGCGGCTGAGGACTGGAAGGTGATCTCCGCGGGATCGGCACGGTTCTCGAAGTTGACGTGCCCGTCGTTGTAGCCGATGTTCCCTTCCCAGGTGTTGCGCCCGCCGTGGATCTGCAGCGTCTGCGACCGCTCGCCAAATTCACTGCCTGCAAGGAGCTGCCAGCCGGCCGCGCCTGTGGGGAATGCGGCAGCCTGTCCGTCGTTGCCAGTGCTCTGGTTGGTGAAGAGGGGGCCGCGGTTGCCGAAGACGGCGTCCGTCGCGCTGTAGTTGTTGGACCACTTGCTCGTACGCCCGTCAAAGGAGAAGACGAGGTTCGCGTAACTGTTGTTGCTGTTGAGCAGACTGCTATCACGGCCAAGTACGCCACTCTCAGCTGTGGAGGGCGCACCACGGAACTTGGGGTCCCACAGGGCGTTCGCCTGCACGCGAGCCCCGGTCGGGTTGCTGTTCTGGTAGTTGGTCATAGCCGCAACATTGCCCGATACCTCCGAGGGGGTAACGCAGATCTCAGGGGTGATCGAGGCGTTGAAGATCAGCAGGGAGAGGACGTTGCCGGTGTTGTCCTTGCTGCCCAGGTTGGCAGCCGTGCCATCGATGGTCTGGTTGCTGATGTCGACAACCGAGAGGGTAAAGGCACGATTCTTCTTCATACAAAACACTCCTAAATACGCCGGGAGGTCCACAAGGAACTCCTCGGCTCAGACGGGATCGGCGGCTCGGAACACCCGAACGCACCCTGCACAAGGCATGTCTGGTCGCGCAATGACAAGGTGAAGAACAACCCGCCGCAGCATTTGAGTATCGCCAGCACAACCCCACGCGGCACCGGCCGCTGGACTGGGTATGCCCGCACGCAAATCTTTGCCCGACCACAAGGTCCAAACTCGGTTGCACCACACGCCGCAACAGAACTCGTCAACACCCGGCTGCGGCCCGACTGATTAAAACCAATCGAGGATCGCCAGGTGATGATCCGCCCGCCACGGCCCGTCTTGTTCCCAAGCGGACCCATCAAGTTGTCGGTTGGCCTCGGCCTGTCGTCGGCCTGGTATGACTTGGGGACGATTGTCCCATGAGTCCGGTGATGGAAATATCACCGACAACATTCCGCCACCAACCTGCTTCCTGAAACTTACCCTGACAGTCTAACACCATTTCCATTCGCATTTCAACCCGAAGGGTTCGAGTTGCTTGAAAAAATTCTAATCCGGGCATTCGCCGGGGGCGTTGATCCAGACCAATAGGCGTTTTTGGCCTTCAATCAAGCCTGTTTGTTCTCTGGTAGGGTTGCAGATAGATGCACCCATCAGTGTACCTCGAATAAAACCTCCACCTCCACGGCCGTCCCCAGCGGCAGAACATTCGTCCCCACCGCCGCCCGCGCGTGCTTGCCCGCATCCCCAAAGACCTGCACCAAGAGGTCGCTGGCACCGTTAGCCACCCCCGGCTGGCCGGTAAAACCAGCATCCGAAGCAACCCACACACCCACACGCACCACCCCGGCGATCCGGTCGATCGACCCGACCTCCGCCACCGCCGCGGCAATCGCGTTGATCGCGCACAGGCGGGCCGCGCTCTTGGCGTCCTCGGGCGACACAGCCGAGGGCACGGCACCGGAGGCCGTCAATTTCCCGTCGGCCATCGGCAGTTGGCCTGAGATGAATAGCAGGCCCCCAGCCCGGCGAGCGGGAACGTATGCCGCGACGGGCTTGGCGGGTGTGGGCAGCGTGATGCCGAGGTTGGCTAGGCGTTGGGCGTGTGTGGTCATGTGTGGGTTCTTTTAGGAGGGTTGGGGGAAGGTTGGGTCCAGGAAGAGGCCGTGCTTGTGGAAGAGTTCACCATCGGCGCGAATCTCACCGCCCGGCGAGGCGATGCCGTTGCTGGTCCGTTGGCGCAACTCACAGATCATGTCCCAGTGCAGGCCTGAGTCGTTGTTGCTGCCGGTTTTGGGGTACCCCGCTCCGACCGCGGCGTGGAAGGTCCCGCCGATCTTCTCGTCAAAGAGGATGTTGCGAGAGAAATCCGTGATCCCGTAGTTGGTGCCGATGGCGATCTCACCTAAGTTGCGCGCCCCCGGGTCTTGGTCGAGCATCTTGAAGAGGAAATCCTCACCTTTGCTGGCGGAGGCATCGACGACGCGCCCCGCCTTGAAGGCCAGCCGGACGTTCTGCACCTCGTTGCCCATGTAAACCGCGGGGAAGGTGTAGTTGACGTGCCCATCAACGCCAAAGCCCCCGTTGCCGGCTGCGTCCTTGTTGTCCGGCAGGGTCGGGCCGCAGAAGACCTCACCATCAGGGAAGTTGCAATGCCCGCAACAGTTTTCCCAGATGCCGCGCGAGACATCGACCTTCAGATCGGTCCCGTCGTTGCGCCCCAGCGGCCCGTCGTGCGGGGGGACGGCAAAGTGCAGGGCTTTCTTCTTCTGCAAGTAGTCGCAGACGCGCTGCTGCCGCTGCTCAACGCCCCGCCACGCGGCGATCGGGTCGGGCAAATGCAGCAGCCCGGCACGGAAGACAAAATCGGCCCACTGGTGCAGGCTCATCTCCGCGTCCATAGCGCTGGCGTTGGTGGGGAACTCGGTCCCGCACCAGCGCAGGGCCTTGTCGGCCTCACGCTGCATGAACCGCTTGAGGTAGGGCTTGCGCGCTTGCTGGAGCAGGGCCGTCTTGGCCGAGGGGTACCCGCTGAGGTACTTGCTGTTGCCGCTGGCCCAGTAGCTCAGCGTAACGTCGACCTTCTCGATCAGGTCCATCTGGATCGGGTTGACAAAGGCGATCTGCGCATCGCTGCCGTGGGCGACGAGCGCCTCGTTGAAGGCCTCCGAACGCAACCAGAAGAACGGGTTCCCACCGGCCCTGAGCACGGCCTTGAAAAGCTCCTCGGCCAGTGGCATCCCCGCCCGGTCGCCGATGATCGCCACCAGGTCCCCGGCCTTGACGCGCGTGGAATACCCGACGAGAACATCGGCGAGCTTCGCCAGGCGGGCGTCTTGGAGCATCGCCAACTTTAGATCGACCGCACGCACGCATCCCGGCAATCTGCGGGGCCATACCATCGCGGCGCGTGCACGGATGCACAGCACTGATCCCACACCCAACAGACCTGGTTGCTTGCACATGGGTATCCACGACCGCGACTACGCACGGGCAGACCGCAACGCCCCACGCCAGGGCACTCGGCTGCTCCCAAGCCCGGCACGGTGGTCGATGACACTCTGGCTCATCGTCATCAATGTCGCCATCTTCGCCCTCGGACTCCTGCTCATGCGCACCGGTGCGGGGCAGACGCTCGTGCCCGGGCCGGTTCAGTTCCACTCCACCGTACCCATCCAGGTCCAGCGAGCACCGGTCCTGATCGGCCCGATCGACCCGCAAAACAACCTCGCACCACTGTTTGACCCTGCAACCCGCCAACTCATCGGCTCGCAACAGTTTTATACCATGACCCTCGACCAGGCCTGGGGCCACTTCTCTACTGCCAAGGGCTTCCTCTCCCTTGAAGTCTGGCGGTTCATCACCTTCCAGTTCCTGCACTCGGGGTGGACGCACATCTTCCTGAACATGCTCGGCCTCTGGGTCTTCGGCCCCGATGTCGAGGCCTTCCTGGGCCGAAGGCGTTACCTCGCCCTATACCTCACCTGCGGGGCCTTCGGTGCCGTCGCCTTCCTGCTCCTGAACTTCCTGGGCAACACCCTTGGCCAGCAGTACCGCATCCCCGGCCTGCTCTTTGACGACGTAACCACGCCCCTGGTTGGCGCAAGCGCAGGGATTTTCGGCATCATCCTCGCCGCCGCGTATGTCGCCCCGCAGCGCATGCTCTACATCCTGGGCATCATCCCAATGCGTCAGCGCCCCGCGGCGTACCTCCTCATCGCCATCGCCGCGGTGCAACTCATCTTGGGCAGCAACAACGCCGGGGGTGAGGCGGCACACCTCGGCGGGGGTCTGGCCGGGTATTTTTTCATCCGCCGGATGTACCTGCTGCGAGACTTCTTCGATGTCCTCGGGCCAGAGAAACCCAGCAAAGCCAAGGCCCCAACCGGCAAGCCCCCGCCCGCACCCCCAGACCCGCATGCCGTCGAGGTTGACCGCATCCTTGCCAAGATCACTGCCACCGGCCAGGCGAGCCTCACCGACACCGAGCGTGAGACCCTTGCCCGCGCCGCCGGCACCCCGAACCAGCCCGGCACAAAGGGCCAAGCCTGAGCGCGATCCGCTACCACCTCCTGCACCACTCGGCCAGCACACGCGCACGCCTGGGCCGCGTTGATACCCCCCACGGCTCCTTCGACACACCCGCCTTCATGCCCGTGGGCACCAAGGGGACCGTCAAGGGCGTCTGGCCGCACATGCTTGCACAGACCGGCGCGCAAATCTGCCTGGGCAACACCTACCACCTCATGCTCCGCCCCGGCAGCGAACTGATCGCACGCATGGGCGGCCTGCACCCATTCATCAACTGGCACCGCCCGATCCTGACAGACTCCGGCGGCTATCAGGCCTATTCCATGGCCGACCTCAACACCATCACCGACGAGGGTGTGCTCTTTAAAAGCATCGTCGACGGCGCGATGATCCAGATGACCCCCGAAACCTCGATGCGCATACAGAACGAGCTGGGTGCCGACATCATCATGGCATTTGATGACTGCCCACCGAGCGCATCTGCCCCCCCCCACTCAGGCACAGACGACAACCAATCCAACGCAACCCCAGACCCGCGCCTCGCCCGCGTCCTCCGCCGAGACAACGTGCACAGCCCCGCGGCGTACCTCGACCGGCTCAAGGTCAGCAACGAGCGCACCGTCCGCTGGCTGCAGCGTTGCAAGGCCGCACACGCCAGGCCGAGCGAGCAGGGGCTCTTCGGCATCGTCCAAGGGGGCACCGACCTGGATCAGCGCAGATGGTCGGCAGAGCGCATCGCCAACATCGACCTGCCCGGCTACGCCATCGGCGGCGTCGCCGTGGGCGAAACCTTCGATGCCATCGTTCGCGTCGTCAACCACACCGCCCCGCTGCTGCCGGCCGACAAGCCCAGATACCTCATGGGCGTCGGGTACGAGCGCGACCTGCTCGCGGCCGTCAAGGCCGGCGTCGATATGTTCGACTGCGTCCTGCCCACACGCAACGCCCGCAACGCCAACGCCTTCACACCAGAGGGACAAATCCGCCTGCGCAACGCCAAGTTCGCCGACGACGACCGCCCGATCTGCCCCGGCTGCGACTGTGCCGCGTGCGCTGGATGGGCTGACCCACTGGCCAGCACCCCACCCCGCGGATTCACCCGCGCATACATCCGACACCTCGTCATGGCCGACGAGATGCTCGCCGGGATGCTCATCAGCATCCACAACCTCCGCCACTTCCAACGCTTCATGGCCGACATCCGCGCAACGATCCAAACCGACGACTGGGCCGGCCTGGAAGCACGTTGGCCCATCGCACGCGCATAAAAACAAACCCCTCCCCAGAGGTGAGGAGCAGGGGTGTGGTTGAGTATTTCGTACGCCCCGGTTCTATCTTACTTGAGGATCATCGGCACCACCCGGTCCCCACCCGCATCCAGCACGCCCAGCAGCGTGCTCGCCGCCGTCGCGCCCGGCGCGGCTGGGTTGGCCGCCAGGTCGGCCAGTGCCTTGATCTGCCGCGACTCGAGCAGGTTCCCGAACCGCTTGCCACTCTCAGCCGCGGCACCCAAGAGCAACGTGATCCCATCACCTTCAGCCTTAAGCGCGGCATCGACCAACGCCTGCTGGGCACGCTTGTCGTTGATCAACGCCAGCACCCCGGCCACGCCGGCCTTGTTTGGCACCTTCGGATCATTCAGCACCGCCACCAGCGGCCCCGTCGCGTCGGCCACGCTCATGGCAGGGGAACCGGCGATCGCCACATCGCGCAACGCGGCCAGTGCCCGTGTCTGATACGCCGAGGCCTCATCGGCCGTCAGCGGCGCGCCGAGGGCCGTGGTCGTCAACTGCTTGATCGCCTCTTGGCTCGCCGCCGGGTCGATCCCCGAACGCACCACCGCCACCATGCGATCACGCCCAAACGCCCGGCCCAACTCAAAGACCCCCTCGGCATCGCTGTAAACCAGCACCGGCGAGGACGTAAACGCCCGGCTCGAACGCAACGCCGAGACCGCCTCCTGCGCCGCCGCGGGCCCGAGGGCCACAACGACCAGGTCAACCCCGGTCGCCGACGCGGCCGACGCTTCCGCCTCTGCCGCGCTCGCGGCCGGGGCCAGCACCACAAACCCCTGCCCACGCAGCATCCCGGCCAGGGCGTTGGCCCGCTCGGTGTCCCCCGAAACAACCACCGCCGACCTCACCCCAGCCTCACGCACCGTCGCGGCCAGGATCGGCACAACCCGCTCAGACCCCTCGAAGCTCGCAAGCCCCGCGGCTGACGCCAACGCCAATGCCGCATCCGTCTGCACGCGGCGATTCGGATAGCGCAACGCCGCGACGAGCGCCGGGTTGGCCCCCGACCGGCTCATGCTCGCCGGGCCGACCGTTCGGCTCAGCGCATCGATCGCCTTGCGTGCCAACTGCGTATCCCCTGTCGCCAGCGCCTGCGCCAGCACCGACTGCAAAACCTCCGCACCCGCAGCCGAGGCGTAGTACGCACCCTCGGGCCGGTCCTTAAACAGCGGGTGCTCATACCCGGCCGGGGACTGAATCTCACGGGCGAAGTCCGCCTGTATCCACACGGCCAGCGCGTCCTTGCTTGTCGGGTCGGCCCGCAGCGCACGCTGTGCAACGAGCATCGCCATCGTCTCGTGGAAGACCGCTGAGTTGATCGCCGTGCCCGTCAGCCCTGTCGCCGGGTCAAAGACCCAGATCGGCTGGACGCTCTCGTTGGCAAAGGGCGTCAGGCTCGACACCTCGGCCAGGTACTGCCGCGCTACTGCGCTGAACTGCGGCGCAAGGGCTACCTCACCGCCGGCCTTGCTGCCCGTGAGTTTTGCGATCGCCACCGCTGCCGCACGCTTGACGCCCTCGTTCTTGCTCGCCGCCGCGGCCTCGGCCAAGAACGGCACGCTCGCCGTCAGCGGGATATCGCCGAGTATCCCCGCCACGCTCTCCTGCGCCGAACTGTCCAGGTTGATCAACGCCAACTGCAACGGCCG
>JAJTGZ010000089.1 GCA_021299385.1 Phycisphaeraceae bacterium
CTTGCCCGCGCTCTGCTGCCCCAGCACCCCGCTGAGCCAGCGCATGAGCTCACTCTGCCCCGCGTGCGCGCTCATCCCACCGAGCGTGTGCACCGCCGCGTTGACCTGCACGTTCTGCCCATAAATGCGCACGTTCTTGGCACCCTCGACAAGCCTGCGCCCCAGCGTGCCGTGCGCCTGATACCCGACGATGACGACATGGGTCTTGCTGTCAGAAAGATGGTGCAGCAAATGATGCACGATCCGCCCCCCTGTGGCCATCCCCGACCCTGCAATCACCACCGCCGGGCCTCTGAGTTTGTTCATCACCCGGCTTTCATCGCCCGACCGCAGCAGCCGGAGCGTCGGAAAACCCAGCAGCCTCTCGCCCTCGTTGATGATCTCGCGTGCCTGCTCGTCGTAGAGCCTCGGGTCGAGTTCATAGATCCGCGTTGCCTCGATCGCCATCGGGCTGTCCAGAAACACCGGCATCTCTTTGGGTATCCGCCCCGCGTGCCACAGCCGGGCCAACTCATACAGCAGCGTCTGCGACCGCCCCACAGCAAAACTCGGTATCAACACCTTCCCGCCATCCCCGTGCGCCGCGTTGATGATCCCCGCCAGCTCCTCGACCGTCGCCGGCATCGGCTTGTGGTCGCGGTCGCCGTAGGTGCTCTCAAGGATCACCACATCAGCGTGCCCGACCCTCGGGCTGATCGGGTCGCGGATGATCGGCGTCCCCGGGTTGCCAACATCCCCCGAGAACACAATCGTCCGCTGCTCCCCCCCGTCCTGGACCGTCAGCACCACGCTCGTGCTCCCGATGATGTGCCCGCTATCTACAAACCGCACACGCACCCCCGGCGCGATGCTCAACTCTTTTTCCAACGCCACCGGCGACATCAACCCCAGCAGCTGCTGCACGTCCGCCTCGCTAAAGAGCGGCTCACAAAACCGCCCCGGCGGGCACCCCCGCCCGGTCCGCCCACGGTTGCGACGCAGCACGTCGGCCTGCTGCAGATAGGCCGCGTCGCGCAGCAGCAGATCCGTCAACTCAATCGTCGGCCGCGTGCAATACACCCGGCACCGCAGCCCGTGCCTGACCAACAGCGGCAGCCGCCCCGTGTGGTCCATGTGCGCGTGCGTAACAACCGTGGCGTCGAGATCACCCGGGTGGAACATCGTCGGCCGCGCGTTCCGCACCATGTCCGCCGCCGACCCTTGGAAGATCCCGCAATCAACCATCACCCGTGCGCGGGTGGTGGTAACCAGATAGCACGAGCCGGTAACCTCCCCCGCGGCACCGTAAAAGGCGATCCTCATCCACCCACCGTAGAGGCTCTACCGGCGCGGGGTCTGCCAGCCTTGGCCTTGGCCGGCTTGGCCGGACGCTCGACAAACGGGTGCAGCTCCGGCGGCAGCGACTTGATCCCCCGCTTGGCAGCCTTGCGCACCGCATACCAAAGGCTCACGGCCATCCGGTGCCGCACCGCCTCAGTTACATCCAGACCCTCCGCCTCCATCGCCTCCAGCGACCACCTCCACGCATGGAACTCCTCCAGGCACCGAGGCTTATAACGATCAAAACCGATGGCATGGTGCCCGACCTCGTGCAAAAAGATCGACGCAGACATCGGCCCCTTCGGATAGGGGGCCTCGATCATCCGCTGCACCGCACCCCCGGGCCGCGGCGCCTCCCACGCAATCCCAGACATCGCCGACCGCCACCGACGAACCTTGATCTGGTGCGTGCCGAGCATCTTCGCAACCACGGCATCGTAACGGGCCTGTGCCGAAGTGGGGGGGGCGGCACTGGCAGCCGGGCGCGACTTGCGCGCCTTCTTTGCCAGTGTGCGCGGCGGCACCGACGCAGCCGGTGCCTTGGGCACGCTCGCTCGGCCAAACAGTGGCCTGCGATCCCTGCCCGCCCCACCGCGTTGCCCGAGCAGGCGGGAAAAGGCCGGCGCGATCACATCCCAGAGCAGCAGTTGCATCCGTGCGTTCCTGTTGTGGGTGCCGACAAGGCCCAATGCCAGCGTAGCCAACCACCCGCCGGGGCGTTCGGCGTGGTGGCCACCCTCGTGCAGGCCCCCTTGGCCTTGGCATTGACAAACTGATATCATCCCCGAGCGTCGGCACAACGGCCGCCCGCTGCGAGGGCCCACGACTGATGAACCAACCCCCTCCAACGACCCCCGCGGCCCAGACCAGCGCCAAGCACCGCCCACTCCCATCCGTACCCCACCGCGGCGTGCGCATCGCCGGCACAGGCATGGCCGTACCCGAACGCGTCTATACCAACGCCGACATCGCAACCCTCTGCGAGACCAGCGACGAATGGATCTACCAACGCACCGGCATCCGCCAACGCCGTATCTGCGACCCACGCAAGGGTGAGAGCAACCTCACACTCTGCACCAACGCCCTCCGCAACGCCCTGGAAGCCTCCAAAATCCCAGCCGCCCAGCTCGACGCCGTCATCGTCGGCACCATCACCTCCGACATGAAGTGCCCCTCCACCGCCTGCATGGTCGGCGCGGCCCTGGGCGCCGGCACGGCACAGGCCTTTGACGTCGCCGCCGCCTGCTGCGGGTTTGTCTATTCGATGAACCTTGCGCACGACCTCATCCGCGTCGGCACGCACCGCACCATCGGCGTCGTCGGTTGCGACTCGGTCAGTTGCTTCACCGACTTTACCAACCGCAACGTCGCCATCCTCTTCGGCGACGGCGCAGGCGCCGCCGTGCTGCACGCAACCGACGACGCGACCAAGGGCGTCATCGCCCAGATCAACAAAGCCGACGGCACAGGCTGGGACAACCTCTTCGTCCCCGGCTGGGACCAGCAAATCCCCGACAACGCCGACAGGCAGGTCGTCGTCCCAGGCTGCCTGCACATGAACGGCAAGGAAGTCTTCAAGTTCGCCGTCGGAACCTTCCAGAACCTCATCAAAGAAACCCTGGACATGGGCCAGATCAAGGTCGAAGACGTCGACATGTTCGTCTGCCACCAGAGCAACGCCCGCATCATCCAGGCCGCCGTCGACAGGTTCGGCATCGCCGCCACCAAGGTCTATGTCAACATCGACCGCTTCGGCAACACCTCCGCCGGCAGCGTCCCCATCTGCCTCGATGAACTCGTCAAAGCAGGCCGCATCCGCGAGGGGATGGTCATCATGTTCGTCGCCTTCGGCGCCGGCCTGACCTGGTCGAGCAGCCTCTGGCAGGTGTAACCTCTATTGCAGGTCTCGCATCAGAACCCCTCCCACCAAGACAGGGGCAGCGGTGGGGTTGGCACACACCAACCCGTTCAATCCCGGCCTGAACACCCCCCGACCTGTCAACGTAAGGAGTATCCATGCAACTCAACCGCTTCGCCCAAGCCCTCCCGCTGGCGCTGCTATACCTCTCCGCCGCACTGGCCGCCTGGGGCTGCTCAGCGTGCGCCAAGGCCCCAGCCCAAAGCCCGCCCGTCAACGCCACCATGCCCCTGCCCGCCCAAACTTCACCCTCAAACCCCGAGGTCAAAGCCATGCCCGACGCCACACCAATCTCCCCCGCACGCCCCGCCACCCTCCCCGGCCAGGCCAAACTCACCTCCCCAGGCCAAGACCAGACCGACTGGTCCAACATCGACTGGTCCAAAAAACTCACCCCCGAGCAGTACTATGTCCTCCGCCAGAAGGGCACCGAACGCGCCTTCACCGGCAAGTACTGGCAGACCAAGCCCCCCGCCGAGCAGGCTAAGGACCAGACCATCTACCGCTGCGCCGGCTGCGGCCTCGAGCTCTTCCGCGCCGACAGCAAGTTCGACTCCGGCTGCGGGTGGCCCTCCTTTGACCGCATGATCCAAGACGGCGTCATCAAAGAAGTCGCCGACACCTCCCACGGCATGACACGCACCGAGGTCGTCTGCGCACGCTGCGACGGCCACCTCGGCCACCTCTTTGACGACGGACCCACAAACACAGGACTCCGCTACTGCATCAACAGCGCATCAATCAACCCCGATGCAAAGCCTCAAGCCAAGCCCGCAGAGCCCACCCCCGGCAAGCCGTAGTCGGCTACTAGACAAGCCTTACACCGATCGCCGATGTTTTTCATACTGAACCCCTCCCCCGAGGGGAGGGGCAGGGGTGGGGTTGGCAACTTCAGACACGCGACATCCAGCGGCGATCCGCCTTACCGCTCCACATTCTCAAACACCGGCCTCGGCGGCCGCTCAAACGGGCGATACGGCACGTACTGCAAGTCATAACTCGGCCGCGGGCTATAAAGCGACCGGATCCAATCCACCGTCGCCTGATGCCGGTGGTCGTCAGGACCGCTGAACGACGGCTTCCACACATCACGCCCTTCCCGCAGCACCGGCGGGTGTTTCACCCTCGCAATATCCCGCGGCAACCCCATCTGCACCAGCAGGCTCCGCTCAGGATTCTCAAAGTTCAACAGCCCCTCACCCTCGGCGTTGCGGAACTTCTGCAAAATGTAAAAGTTTGTATACAGCGTCGGGTCCGCATTCGGCCGGAACGTCGCAAACACCAGCCGCCCCGCCTCGGTCCCCCCGTGGCACTGGTTCGTCGCGCACGAGTTGAGGATGATCGACCGGTTCACGTCATCGCGGAACCGCCGCAGCGGCGCCGGGTGATCGACAACATTCACACGCTCGTAAAAATCGCGAGCCTTCAGCCGGTAGATCAGGTCCATCGTCCGCAGCGGCGACTGCCGAAGGATCGCCTCCCTCCCCTCCCGCGTCGAGGGCACCAGCGGGCTGGAGGCATAGGTGTCCAGCAACTGCTGCACAACCGTGCGCGGGATGATGATGTTCGGCTCAGCCGACAGGTCCAGCTCGTACACCTTCACCAGGTTGATCTGCTTGGCCGACAGCACCGGAAAGTCCGCCACCGGGATCGACTCAGGGATCGGCGTCGCCGCAACTTCGGGCGCCGGCCCGGGCAACAGGCTGCGATCTGCCGTCACCTCGGGCGCCTCGGGGCTTACCGGCTCATCGGCCCCGGGCTTGCTCTTCGTCGGCGGCCGCAGCAACTGGTTCTTCAGTTGCAGGTCCTCCAGCAGTTTCTTCGCCGCCCCCGAGCGCGGGTTGCGCGACACGAGCACCTCCGCCTCCATCAACGCAACGTCCATGTACTGCCGATCGACCAGCCACGTGATCAACTCCCCCCGCCGCTCAACCTCATCGACCGGCGTCGCGTCGCGCATCTGTTTGTACCGCTCCAGCACCGGCGCAAGCTCCCGCACCTGCTCAACAGCGCTCGTCTTGAACGTCGCCGGAATCCCGGCGATCTTCAGCACAATCTCCCCCTCGCCCCGCGACGCGAGCATCCCCGTAAACACCCGACCGTCCTTGAGCGTTACCACAACCTCCACCCCCTCGACCGCTGCACCGCCTGGCGCGACCGAGTTCCCCG
>JAJTGZ010000111.1 GCA_021299385.1 Phycisphaeraceae bacterium
TGCTTGCGGGCCACGAGATCGTGATGCCCTCCAGCCCAAGCCGACTCGCCGCTTCCTTCAACACCTGTTCTGCGGTGAGTAACGACACATCGACGTTCCCATCGAAACTCACTTTGTTGTGGTCGATGCGAAGATGACCAACAAAGGATGGGCTGGGGTGGATGCAGTTGCCGTCTCGTGGGCCTTTGTATAGACCCTCGAACAGTTCTTGCGCATTTTCGACTCGGTAGATCGTTTTCACTTCCACTTCACTTTCTGCCCTCTCGGGCGTGTCCGCCACGCGGCGGGGTTATTGATCTAGCACCGTCCTCCAGCACTGCGGGGTGGGGGTGGTCATAGTTCATCATCCTCCGGGCTAACGGTCGGCAGCCCTTCCAGTGTCAGGCCGACGCTCGTGCGAGTGTTCCGGCAGTCGCTTCCACCTACGGGGTAGTCGCGGCACACGCCGGGACGGTGTTCGTGGTGCATACACCTGGTCGTTGTGCGGTCCAGCCAGATGCACGGTGCGTTGTCGTCGAACAGTGGCGAGTCCAGGTAGCGGTTGATCCCGTCGCGCAGGTCGGGTGGCAACGCATCCATCTCGTCGGGCATGAACGGCGGGGATGATTGCCGGGTGCAGCACAGCCCGCAGGATTGGCATGGGTCGGTGGGGGTGGTCATGGCTTGGCTCCTGCTACTGCTCGTTCACGCCGTTCCTCGCGCCTCATCTCACGAATCCGCATCTGGCCCCAGTGCCGAATCCGCATACCCCACCACAGGCAGTAGAGGTGGCCCTTCCGATCTTCGTATTCGCGTCGGTCCCTGTAAAGTTCGACCACCATCCACACCTCGTAGTGGAACCAGTCCCACTTGTTGAGCAGGCGAGTGATCCAGTTGCCGCCGTACTTGCGCTGCCAGTCAAAGATGCTCACGCCCCACCCCCAGCCTTCTTCACGGCGGAATACATCACCCGATCACCAGGAAGGGCAATGTACTCATGCACGGTATAGAAGTTGGCGAGTTCGGCGCTCTCATCGCCGTCTGGATAGCGAAACTCATCTGATCTAGGATCGTTCACGCCCCACCCCCAGCCTTCTTCACGGCGGCGGCGGCGATGGGGTTGGTGTTGACCGACTGGTAAGTTTTGCGGAGAACGGTTGCCATGCAGTTGGAACTGTGTTGGACCTTCGAGTGGTCTATGTTGCCATCGTCGTCCTCGTACAGATCAAATGTAATGACCTTGCAACACATACACTGAACGCTGTTTAGTGCGACCTTATACTTGATGGGGTGGAACGCAAGAACCCGCAGCACATTCACCGAATCACCCAACACCCCCACCGCCTCCCGCGCCTCGGCGAGTTCGGCGCGGAGGCGGGTGATCTCGTCCCCGGCGCACCGAACGACCGCCCGAATGTTTCCCGGCAACACCTCGTCATTCTCAAAATACCGCACATCTTCAAGTATGTCGCTCACGATCCCCTCCCTTTCTGCGATTCGATGATGTTTGCGGCCTTCTCGAAGGCGGCTTCGTTCTCGCAGAAATACCTGGTGTGGTTGGGGTGGTTGGTCCCGCGCCGTGCATCCCTGCCTGCCTTCGCCGACTCTCGCCGCAGGTGCTTCACCACAATGTCGATCTCTTGCTCGGTCATGGTGTGATCCCTCCCAACATCCTGATTTGGTGCTTCAACTTCTCCGTCTCCATCCCCGCCAGCATCCGCTCCTTGTTGACCGCCAACGCCGCAAGCCCCGTCGGGTGGTTGGGCACCACGCTCAACCAGTCGATCGACCCCTTGGGAAGCCACTCGAACCGATCCGCCGCGATCCCCGTCCCGACCCCCGCCTCGAACCACTGGTTCGTTACGATGTCTCTAGCAGGGCCGTAGATTTGGCCTCGATGTAGACCGCGCGTGCGCTGCAAAGGTTGCCTGCAAAGTCGATCGGTGCCTTGCCCTTGATATACATGGACGCGCCATACCCACCCGTGGCCTTGTGCAACTGCTCGACGATCGCCAGTCCGTCCACGCGGTACTCATCATGCTTGGCGTTCAATCGTTCCTCGAAGGATGCCCCGGCTTTGTTGGCCTGCTTGCCCGCCTGGCTGCGCGTGCGGTTCTTTGCGAAGTCGGTGCCGTAGTAGCGGTGTGGTTTCATACTGCCTCCTGTGTCCTCAATCCCCCGCGTGGGGCTGGTGTGGTCAATCTGCAACTGCTTGGTATGACTCCGAAAACGATTGGTGGTCAAGTGGATACACACAATCTCTATCAATCCTGATAGCCCAATCTCCGCGCGAAAACTTGTATACTTCTTCCCCGTATCTGAGATCAAAGGACGGCGGGTTTTCGATCTCGACTTTCTCCGCCATATCTTTTGATGCTCCGATGAAAATCAAAACATCTTTCCAGTTTGATCCATCTTCAGAAATCCTGATAGCATCGACAATAGATGTGTGCCTGAACTTCGCCATCTTCCATATCACTTTCTGCCCCTGTGGGGCGTTGTCCAAACCTGCGGGCCGGAGTCGAACCGGCTGGTATACTCAACCGCAAGGGGTCTCACACTTCTCGGTTCTTCTGTGTGTTGATCCTCCCGATGCAGATGGTCAACACCGCGCCGCCCGGTGTGGTAATCAGCAGCCGCTCGCCAACCCGCCTCGTCAGAACCAGCATCTACCGCTCCTTTTCAGCCCTCGTTGTTGTCCAGGTCGATCCCGTCGTTCTCGTCCGGTGCCGGGCCGGGCGCCACCACACGCTTGGTCCCGTCCGCGTTGAGGCTCCTGGGCTTCCGCCACCTGTCCGCATGGGCGTTCTCGTTGTGGTGTCTGCCCGTGCAGTCGCCGCATATCCCGCTCGGGTGCGCCGTGTCTTTGCGACCACAACCCATGCACACCG
>JAJTGZ010000002.1 GCA_021299385.1 Phycisphaeraceae bacterium
CTCGCCTCTGTGTGGTCCGCATTCTGTGCGACCGTGGGATTGGCACAATTCCTTGGGTAAAGCGGTGAGAATCATGGCTAGGTAGGCTGAAGGGAGCCCCTCGATCGCCGCCGACGCGTCAGCCTTGGTCCCAACCCTCCACCGACCCTACTGGCACCCCCGCAGCGGTCCCCGGCTCCATTTCTCGCCGCGTCGGCATTCCCCGCTCACTCGCTTGTGCCTAATTCTCCACAATGGCCCCGGTGGGACTTGAACCCACACGCCCAGTTACGGGCCGCGGATTTTAAGTCCGCTGCGTCTGCCGTTCCGCCACGGGGCCGCGTGCGACGGTAGGAACGCACTCACACACTCTCCCCCACCCCCCACCCTTCCCGCTATCCTTACCCTTGCGATGCCAGAGGACCCACCAGAACAGACAATCGGCCAGAACCCAGGCATAGCCGGTCCTGATCCCGACACACAGGCTTACCTCGACTCCATCGCCACCGCCGAGCGGCTTGAACGCATCCTTGCCGGGCCGCTGCCGTGCGTTGTCTGCCGGTATGACCTGCGTGGCATCTCGATCCGCGGCCTCTGCCCGGAGTGTGGCACCGCCATCCGCGCCACCATCCTCGCCCGCGTCGATCCACGCGCCGCCGAACTCACACCGATCCGCTTCCCCTGGCTTGTCGCACTCGGGCTGGTCGTCTGGGTCGGCGGGATGCTCCTGGCCGTGCTGGCGTGCTGGTTCACCGCGCTGGTGCAGATCATCGTCAACTGGAGCACCCCGACGCCGATGCCCGGCTTCCAAGAACAATGGGGGTTGCTCGTCGCTCTGCTGATTTGGACCGCCGGCCTCGGCGCACTCTGCATCTGCCGGCCACACAGGTTGATCCCGCGTTGGATGACCGCCTGCATACTGCTGGGTGCGGCGTTGCACGTCCCCATGGGCATCCTGGCCCTCAAACTCGGCACCATCGCTTCGCACGCCACCGGAGGCTGGCAGGTCGATACCTTCTGGGAGCCTGCGCCCGACCGCACGCTCCACCGCTGGTCCGCTTGGGTGCTCGGGCTGCTCATCATCGTGCTCATCCGCCCCGTCGCCCGCGCGCTGGTGGCGCGTTCGCTGGCTATGCGCACCGGGCGCGTCGACCGCCAAACCATGGTCGCCATCGCCGCCGCCGTCGCCGTCGTCTTCCTCGGCGACGGCCTCGGCCTGGCCAGCGTCGGCTCGGGGATGCCTTATACCGGCATTGGAACCGCCGGCGCAGCGATGGTCCTCATCGGCTCGATCCTGTTGACATTGGGCCTGCTCGGCGGGCTTGTCGATGCGGTCCGGATCGCCCGCTCGGTCATCACCCCAGGCCCGAGCCTCGATGCCGTGCTCACACCCGCCGGGCTATCGGCTTCTCTTGCAGAGGGAGCCAAGGTATGACCCCCGAGCTCCGCGCCCGCTTTGACGCCATCGTCCGCGAACTGACCAAAGACCTCCCCGACCAAGCCCGACGGTCGTTGGACCAAATCCCCGTCATCATCGAGGACCAGCCCAGCCCGGCTCTGCTGCAAGAACTCCGGCGCGACGGGATCATTGAAGACGCCGACGACGAAATCCTCGGCCTGCACACAGGCCGAATGCTCACCGAGCAGGAGATCGAAGCCCCCGCCGAGATGCCCACACAAATCCACCTCTTTAGAACCCCGATCGTCGACGCAGCAGGAGGCTGGGACGGCACCGATGCCGACGCACGCGTGCGCGAAGAGATCAAAATCACACTCCTGCACGAACTCGGGCACCACTTCGGCCTTGATGAAGATGATCTGGATCAGTTGGGGTACAGCTGATTACCGCTTGAACTCCAGAACTGCGGGGGGCTTACTCAGAGGAGGGAGGGGCAGAGGGTGTCAGAGGGGATACGAATTTTTGGTCTACGGTGGCTGATGGTCGCGGTTGGGCGCAAGATCGCGGGGATGCTGGATTTTGGGGTGCAAATGCGTGCAACCTGGATTGTTCCACATGGAACAATGTGCTACCGACCCGCCGTGCGGGGTAGGTGTGTGTGCTGCTAAGATGATTTTCTGTGCGACCTGTGTGCCCGAAGCACCTGTAAACCATGAAAGGCTCGACCATGACCACTCCCTTTGGTTCCAAACTTCTCAGCCGTGTTGGCGTGCGCGTGTTCTGCTCGGCTGCACTGGCGACGTGCCTGCTCTCCGGGTCGGTGCTGGCGCAGGGGGCAGCGACCAATGGCGCGGCGCACGCGCAGACCAAGGGCGCGAAAGCGAACAAAGCGACGACCGTCGCGTTCATCGAACTGCAAGGGAGCCTGGGCGAGCGTGTGCGGTCTGTCGGTCTGGGTGGGATTGCGCAGGGGACGACGCTGCGTGATGTGCTCGATGCGATCAACCTCGCGGCAACTGATGCCGACTATGCCGGGCTGGCGATTCGGCTGAAGGACGCGGAGTTGACGCAGACGAACGTTGAGGAACTCGGGGCCGCGATCAAGGGTGTGCGGGATGCGGGCAAGAAGGTTTTCTTGTACGCCGAGGGGTATGACAATGTTTCGCTGGCGCTCGGGTCGTTCTGCGATCAGGTCTATCTGCAGCAGGGCGGGGAGGTGAGCCTGCCGGGCATTTACATGGAGGAGATGTTCCTGGCGGACATGTTCAAGTGGGTGGGGATCACGCCGGACTTTGTGCAGATCGGCGATTACAAGGGCGCTCAGGAGATGTTCGCCAACAGCAAGCCCAGCCCGCAGTGGGACCAGAACATCAACTCGCTGCTCGACGGCATCTACGGCAACCTTCGCGGCAAGCTCAAGAGCGGGCGTGGGCTGAGCGATGCGCAGCTCGACAGCGCGATGGAGCGTGCGTGGATGGCCAGCGGTGAACAGGCTATTAAGGACCGTTTGATTGATGCACAGGTTGACCTGCCGGACTTGGATACGAAGATCGGCAAGGCGCTGGGGACGTCGCCTGTGGACTTTGACAGCGACATCATGCCCGACAGCAAGGCGAAGCTCGAGGAGATGGCCGCCAACCCGTTTACGCTCTTTAGCAACCTCTTGAAGACCCCGACGCACACGCCCAAGCGCGACACGCTGGCGGTGCTGCATATTGATGGGGCGATCGTGGACGGCAACAGCACCGGCGGCGGGCTGTTTGGCGGTGAGGGTTCGGTCGGTTCGCGGACCATCCGGCGTGCGCTTGGCGAGATCGAGGAGAACGACAAGATCAAGGGTGTCGTCATCCGCATCAACTCGCCGGGCGGCAGCGCGATTGCCAGCGAGATCATCTGGCAAGGCGTGCGTCGCGTGGCGGCGAAGAAGCCGGTGTGGGTGAGCATCGGCGGGATGGCCGCGAGCGGCGGGTATTACATTGCCGTGTCTGGGGACAAGATTTACGTCAACCCGTCGAGCATTGTCGGGTCGATCGGTGTTGTGGGTGGGAAGATGGCCTTGGAGGGTGTGTATTCGAAGCTGCACATGAACGTGGTGCCCCGCAGCCGGGGGCCGCGGGCGGGGATGTTTGGCAGCGTGTCGCCCTGGAGCGAGGCCGACCGTGCGCTGGTGCGTGGCAAGATGACCGAGACATACGACCTGTTCACCAAGCGTGTCTCGGCCGGTCGCAAGGGGATCGACCTGGGCAAGACGGCCGAGGGGAGGATTTTTGCCGGGAACCAAGCGATCGACCTGAAGATGGCCGACAACATCGGGGGGATCGAGGTTGCGCTGGGAGACCTGGCACAGAACCTGACGCTCAAGGATGGTCAGTATGACATCATGGATTACCCGGCACCGAAGACGTTCCAGGAGGTGATGGAGAACCTGTTCAACGGCGGCGGGATGACGGGGCGTGCGCCGGTCGGGCAGATGCCCATGGTCGGTGGTCCGCTCGCCGAGATGGGTGCGTTGGCCAAGACGTTTATCGGTGAGGCGAACTTCAGGCAGGTTTCGGCCAGTGCGCAGGCGTTGATGCAGATGCAGAAGGAGCCGGTGGTGCTGGTGTCGCCGAGTGTTTTGATTTTCAAGTGAGGTTGGGGTTGGGTACCCCCACGCTCCGCGTGGGGGAGTAAAGCAGGTCTGGGTGTTGTGCGTGGCGTGTTGGTGTGCGGCCCCACGCGGAGCGTGGGGGTACCCGGGGTGCTGGGGGAGTAAAGCAGGTCTGGGTGTTGTGCGTGGCATGTTGGTGTGCGGCCCCACGCGGAGCGTGGGGGTACCCAGATACCCGGGGTACTCGGATTATGTCGGTGGTTGGGGATCGTCTTGTTTGCTTGTGGCGGTCGCTTTGCTGATGCTCTCGGCGATGTGCTTCATGAGCAGGGGGGCCGCGGCTAGGAGCAGTTGCATCGCGATGTGCCGGAGGGGTGAGGCTTGGCCGGGGTCGGTGCCTGAGTTGGTTGGCTGGTCTTTGCCCGGCTGGGCGTGCTTGTTGCGTTTGCCGAAGGCCCGGCCGAGGAGCGCGCCCCCGGCCAGGAGGATGCCAGCGCGGACGATGGGGTTGCCCAGCAGGGTGTGCGGTTCGGCAGGGCGTTGGCCGAGTTCGAGGAGGCGTGCTTTGGCCTCGGCGACGGTTGTCAGCGTGCGGTCTTGCGTGCCAGCCATGCGAGCAGCCCTCCAAGGCCCAGGGCGAGCAGGCCAGTAGTTGCGGCACCGGCGGCGGTGCCGGCGCGCTCGGCGACGGCGATGAAGACCGCCGAGATGATGAAGATGAGGCCCACGGCTGCCGTGCAGGCGGCGATGATGAGCAGGGCGATGCCCGTCGCCAGGCGCATGGTGGTGGCACGCAGCAGACGGCCCTCGGCCTCGAGGAGGTCGGCGATGCGGACGACCAGTTCGGTGATCTTCTGCACGGGGTTAGTCTCTGCTGCGCGTCAGGACCAGCCCGACGACGAGGCCAACGGCAAAGGCCGTGGAGAGGGCGATGAGCGGATGGGCGGCGACCTGGTGCTCGACGGCCTCGATGGACTCGCGGCCCTTGGCGGCGGCGGCCTTGGCGGTTTTCTCGAACTTGTCTTTGGCCTCGGAGGCGCCGACCTTGGCGGCGTGGACGGCGTCCTCGGCCAGGTGGGCAAAGTCGCCACGCAGGCGTGAGATGTCGGCCTTGAGGCGGTCGATCTCGCGTTGCATGGCGGTGGGGTCTTGTGTTGTGGTTGCGGAATCCATCGTGAAGGCTCCTGAAAATGCCCGTTCTGTGCCCGGCCTGGGATCAGGCCGGGGCTGCGGGGCGAGGTTTTGTACATGCCGGGGTCGGTTGCAAGTGATGCACGAGACCGCGGGAACAACACAATAGGAGCCCCTGATGGGTAGGGCGGGCTCTGACGCGCAACAGAGACGACAGGGTGGGCCAGCGGAGGGTGCGGCAGGGGTGAGGGTTTAGCCCTTGGCCATCTTCTCGGCCTTTTTGCGGGCGTCGTCGAGCGTGCCGACGTACATGAAGGCGCCCTCGGGGAGGTTGTCGCCCTCGCCGTCGCAGATGCGCTCGAAGCTGTCGAGCGTTTCTTCGAGGGAGGTGGTTACGCCTGGGAAGCCTGTGAAGACCTCGGCGACATAGAAGGGCTGGCTGAGGAAGCGTTCGATCTTGCGGGCGCGCTGGACGGTTTTTTTGTCTTCTTCGCTGAGTTCATCGACGCCGAGGATGGCGATGATGTCCTGAAGGTCTTTGTATCGCTGGAGGGTCATCTGCACGCGTCGGCTGACGCGGTAGTGGCGTTCGCCGATGACGTCGGCCGAGAGGATGCGTGAGGTGCTGGCGAGGGGGTCGACGGCTGGGAAGATGCCCTTCTCGGCGATGCCGCGGGCGAGGACGACGAAGGCGTCGAGGTGGCCGAAGGCGGTGGCGGGTGCGGGGTCGGTCAGGTCGTCTGCGGGGACGTAGATGGCCTGGACGGAGGTGATGGCGCCTTTGTCGGTGCTGGTGATGCGCTCTTGCAGGTCGCCCATCTCGGTGCTGAGTGTGGGCTGGTAGCCGACGGCGCTGGGCATGCGGCCCAGGAGTGCGGAGACCTCCGAGCCGGCCTGGGTGAAGCGGAAGATGTTGTCGACGAACATGAGGGTTTCTTTGCCGGATTCATCGCGGAAGTTCTCGGCCATGGTCAGGCCCGAGAGGGCGACGCGGAGGCGGGCGCCGGGCGGCTCGTTCATCTGGCCGAAGACCATGGCGACCTTGTCGATGACGTGGCATTTTTTGCCTGTGCTGTCGATGTATTCGGCCTCTTTCATCTCGCGCCAGAGGTCGTTGCCCTCGCGTGTGCGTTCGCCGACGCCGGCGAAGACGGAGTATCCGCCGAAGTTGCGTGCGACGCGAGCGATCATCTCTTGGATGATGACGGTTTTGCCGACGCCTGCGCCGCCGAAGAGGCCGATCTTGCCGCCGCGGACAAAGGGGCAGAGCAGGTCGATGACCTTGATGCCCGTGGGGAGGACCTCGGTTTTGGGGTTGAGCTGGCTGAACTCGGGCGGTGCGCGGTGGATGGGGTTGCGTTTGACGCTTGCGGGTACGGGTGCGCCGCGGTCGATGGGGTCGCCAAGGAGGTTGAAGACGCGGCCGAGGACGGCCTCGCCGACGGGTACGGTAACGGGGCTGCCGGTGTCGACGCAGTTCATGCCTCTGCGGAGGCCGTCGGTGGTGCCGAGGGCGACGGCGCGGACGCGTCCGCCGCCGAGGTGCTGCTGGACTTCGCCTGTGAGGTTAAGGTGGCCGGCGGGTGTATCGGCCTGGATTTTGACGGCGTTGTAGATGGCCGGGAGTTTGTCCTCGGCGAACTGTGCGTCGAAGGTGGAGCCAATGACCTGGGTGATGGTGCCGGGGGTTGACAAGGGAGGCTCCGGAGGGTGGTTTTGGGCGTGTAAAGGGTGAGGATCGGCCTCGGATGGTACCGAGGGGGGCAAGGATAGCGTGGGGGTGCGGGGGTGGCAAGAGGAGGGTGTTTGGGGAGGTTGCGGCGTGTGGGGTTGGATTGCGCCAAGTTTGGGGGTGGGGGGCGTATAAGGGTGTGTGGGCTGTAAACAAGGAGTACGACTATGCGGCAGCGTGCGATGATGTTGTTGGCCGGTTCGGCCTTGGCGTTACTGGTGGCTGGGGCGGGGGCACGGCAGGATGGGGGTGGTGGGCAGGGTGAGGTGGTGATATTGGATTCCAAGGGAGCACAGCCTGCACCGGCCGGCGCGGGGGTGGTGGTGTCGGTGGAGTTTGGGGGTGGGTCGATCAGGGAGTTTGTGGAGGCGCTCAAGCGTGGGTCGGCGCGGCCGATCAACGTGGTGATGCCCGGGGAGGCCAGTGAGATGACGCTACCGGCGATCTCGCTGAAGAATGTGCCGGTGCTCAGTGCGCTACGGTCGCTGGAGTTTGTGTTTACGCGTGAGAGCGGGGAAAGCCCGCTGTTCCGGGTTTCGATGATCGACAAGCCTGCGGGGGCCGAGCCGGTGTATGTGCTGGAGATGTTGCCGCGGGCAACGATTTTTTCAGAACCGACCGTAACGCGTTCGTATTCGGTGCGTGATCTGCTCAGCAGCGGCCCAGAGGAAGGGGCGGGGATGAGCCTGGAGCAGGTGGTGCAGTCGATAGAGGCGGCGTTGAGCCTTGACGCCGAGGTGACGACAGGGAGGGCATCGCGCCCGCCGGCGAAGGTGGTGGTGCACCGCGAGTCGAACCTCGTGCTTGTGAAGGGCTACAGCAGGCAGGTGGACGTGGCGGGAGAGGTTGTCGAGAGGCTGGGCACGGACGTGGCATTGCGGCGTAAGGAGGCCGAGCCGGGCAGTGTGTTTGAGGAAGAGCTTGGGCGGCTACGGAAGGAACGGGAGGTCAACATCAAGGATTTAGAGAAGATATCGGAGGAGACAAAGAGTCGGCTGGGGTCGCTTGCGCAGCGCCGGAAGGATGCGGCCCAGCCTGGCGAGGTGACGCCAGATAGCCGGCAGATTGATAAAGAAATCGAGTTACTTACTGAGTCGCTGAGAAACACACAGATTGAACTCGACAGCCTCCGGATCAGTGCGGACGACTTGCCGGAACGGGCACTACGGAACAGCCAGTTTCGGGAGCAGGGTGGCGATGTGGCCCGGCTCCGCCAGGAAGTCGAGAAACTGCGCAACGAGGTCGCGGCGTTGCGAGCGGCTGGGGAGGGGAAAAAGTAGGGGTAGGAGGAAGTAGACTCGATGGCCGGTTGACTGCTGTGGTCGGACTATTTTCTGCTGTACGAGCTTGTCTTGCCTGAAGCTGAGGGCCAGTCATGTCGTGATGGTGCTGCCGAGGGTGATGCTTGGGCGGTGGAGGTTTCAGCCGGGATGTCGCGGGGGAGTGCCGAGCACTTGGCGGAGTTTTACCGGTGCTGGTTTGGTCGAGCATACAGATCTGCCCGTCGGGTGACCGGTGGTGATGAGGCGCTCTGCCTGGACGTTGTGCAGGAGGCGATGATGCGGACGGCAAGGCGTGTGCGTGCGGTGCAGACCTCGGCGGAGTTGGGGGCGTGGTTTGAGCGTGTGGTGCGCTCGTGCGCGATCGACCGGATGCGGGCGGATATACGGCGGTTGCGGGCGGAGGGTGCGGGGGTGCGTGTGGAGGGTGGTGATGGGCCTGAGCAGGGTGTGGCCGAGCGGTTGGCGTGGTTGGAGGATGCGCTCTCGCGTGCCGACGAAGTGGACAGGCGGCTTATTCGGCTGCGGTTTGCCGACGGAGCGACACTAGCCCAGGCGGGTGAGGCGACGGGGCTGAGTGGGCCGGCGGCGCACGGTCGGCTGCGCCGGTTGCTCGATTCGCTGCGGCGCGTAGGGAAGGAGCGGTTTGGAGATGAATGAGCAAGTGCTGACAGGGCAGGAGGATGTGGGCGTTACGCTGTCGGCAGCGGGTGAGGCGCGGCGCGAGCGGGTGCTGGCGATGATGCTCGAGGTCGGCAAGGGGCGTAGGCGCCGGCGGATGGTGGCGCGTGTGGGGGGCGGTCTGGGCCTTGGGCTGATGTTGGTGGTGGCGGCGGTGTGGGTGGTGGTGCCGAGGAACTCGGCGGTGGTGCCGGAGCCGATTGCGGTTGGGCCGGTTGGGCCAGTTGGGCCGGTGGTGCCTGATGTGTTGCCGAAGGGGCCGGGGGTGGTTCGTGCTGAGTATGTTGTGAGCGATCCGGGGTTGCTGTCGAGGTTGAGCGTGGCGCCCAAGGGTGTGCGGGCGGTGGAGATCGACGACCTGGAACTTGCCGGGCTGTTCTCGGAATCAAGCCAGACGGCGGTGGTGTGGGTGAAGGGGCGGATGCTGGTGCTGGGGGGGAAGTAGGGAGTGCTGGGCGGGCGTCTGCGGGGCGTACGGTTGGGGGTGGTGGATAGTCAGTCCAGCGTGGTGGGTGTGCAGGCCAAGCCCAGGGGGTCGATGGTGGCTCGGCTGCTGCTGGGACCGGTCTTCATTGGGGTTTTGGTTCTGCTCATGTGGGTGGACTGGTGGTTTGCGCGGGTGCAGATGCCGGGGGCGTTGCAGTTTTTGAGCGGGGCTGATGGGAGGGGGTTGGTGGGGTTGCCGATGCTGGTGGCGGGTGTGATTTTGTGCGGGCGGGCGGGGTATGAGTTGTCGCGGCTGTTCCGCAGCAGCGGGATCGCGGCTTCGGCCAAGAGTTTGACGTTCTGCGCGTCGGCGGGGTTGATCGCCTCGGCGTTGACGGTGGGCGCGTCGGCGCCGCTGCATGGGGAGCAGGCCGGGGCGGTGTTGGCGACGGGGGCGGGGCTTTCGCTTTTTTTAACGATGCTGGCGTTTGTGCGCGACAAGGACACGCGCGGTGCGGCTGGGGCAGTGGCCGGGGCTGTGGTGGCGTTTGTTTACGTGGGGCTGATGCTCGGCTTTCTGATGGCGCTGCGGCGGGACTACGAAGTGTGGGTGATGGTCGGCGTTGTGCTGACGATCAAGGCATGCGATATCGGTGCCTACTTCACGGGCAAGGCGATCGGGAAGCACAAAATGATCCCGTGGCTGAGCCCGGGCAAGACGTGGGAGGGGCTGGTTGGCGGGATCGCGCTGTCGTGCGTCTGCGGGGCGGTGATGTCGCTGCTGGCGGGGCGCTGGGGGTGGGAGGGGCTGGAGAGTTTGCGGTCGTTTACGGTGGTGCAGGGGGTCGCGCTCGGCGGGTTGCTCGCGGTGATGGGGCAGTTGGGAGATCTCTCGGCGTCGGTCTTTAAGCGTGATGCGGGCGTGAAGGATTCTGGGAACATACCGGGGTTTGGGGGGTTGATTGATCTGCTTGATTCGCTTTTGATTGCCGCGCCGGTGGGGTTTTGGTATTTGTGGATGCTGCGGGGATGAGGGAAACGAGTTTTACTCCAGAGGTCCCAGAGGGCCCTGAGGGGAAGCGCTCAGACGGGGAATTACTCAGAGGACGGAGGGGGGGAGGTTTTCAGAGTGGTTTTTTGGGTCGGCTTTGTGGGGTGACTTCGGCCCCAACGGGGCCGGGGGGTGTAGCCACGGGTGGAGCCCGCGCTTTGGCGGGCGCAACCCGTGGAAGCGCGGCAGTCGATGCGGGCCGCACCGGTAGGGGCGGGGGATTCCGCCGCCCCTGCCGGGGCGGGGCGCGGTTCTATCACCGCTTCCACGGGTTGCGCTGCGCTCCACCCGTGGCTACAGCCCGCAACCCCTTCGGGGTTGGAGACGATACAGCCTGCAAATTCAATGAGGTTGAATGCGCTGTGGATCAGACCTGGTATTGACTCCGCGTCCCTTCGCCAACCTTCGCGACCTTCACGAACATCTTGAATCAGGCGGCTTCGAAGATACCAACCCCACCCCTGCCCCTCCCCTTGGGGGATGGGTTGCGCACTGCTGGTGGCTTGCGTCCTAACCTCGGACTGTGAAGTATGCGATCATCATCGCTGATGGGGCCGCGGACATGCCGATCGCGGCGTTGGGTGGGCGCACGCCGTTGCAGGTCGCGCGGACGCCTGGGATGGACCGGGTTGCGCAGATGGGCCGACTGGGGACGGCGCGGACGACGCCTGAGGGTTGGCAGGCGGGTAGTGATGTATGCACGATGAGCCTGCTGGGATATGACCCGACGGTGTATCACACGGGCCGTGCGCCGCTGGAGGCGGCGTCGCTGGGTGTGCCGATGGGTGGGGCGGACTGGGTGTTTCGGGTGAACCTGGTAACGGTCGGGCAGGAGGGTTCGGCGGAGGAGGGGTTGATGCTGGACCACTCAGCCGGGGGGATCAGCGATGCGGAGGCGCGGGTGCTGCTAGGGGATTTGGAGGGGTTTTGGAGGTTGCGTGAGCCGGAGTTGATGTCTGGGCTTGGGGTGTATCCGGGTGTGAGTTATCGGGGGATTTTGCTGGACCGGTCTGGGCGTGGGTATGTGGGTGTGCGGACGGTGCCGCCGCATGAGATTCCGGGGCTGGGTTGGGACGCGCATTTACCGCACGGGAGCGGCCCGGCGAACGCGAGCAGCGACGTGCTGTGCCGGCTGATGGAGTTGTCAGCGGAGTTTCTGCCCTCACACGCGGTGAACGTGGCGCGGGTGGGCGCGGGGAAGAGGCCGGCGAATATGGCGTGGATCTGGGGGGGTGGGACGAAGCCGGCGATGCCGAGTTTTCAGTCAAGGTTTGGGCTGACTGGGGCGATGACGACGGCGGTGGACTTGTTGTCGGGCCTGGCGGCGTTGATCGGTTGGAAGAGGCTGGTGGTGCCGGGGGCGACGAGTTACGCGGACAACGACTATGCCGGGCAGGGTCGTGCGGCGTGCGGGGCATTGGATGTGTGCGACGTGGTCTGCTGCCAGGTTGAGGCACCGGATGAGCTGAGCCACCAGGGGGACTTTGCGGGCAAGGTGCAGGCGCTGGAGGCGATCGATACGCACGTGGTGCTGCCGGTGTTGAGGAAGCTCGAGGGTGAGGGGGAGGATTGGCGTGTGCTGGTGATGCCGGACCACTACACGCTGTGCGGGACGCGGAAGCACGACGCGACGCCGGTGCCGTTTGCGATGGCGGGTAAGTTTGTGCGTGGGCACAGGACGGGGCCGTTTGATGAGGTGAACGCTGGTGAGAGCGACCTGCATATTGCGCACGGGCATGAGCTGATGGAGTTTTTTTTACGTGGTGGTTTGGCGTCGGTCAAGGGAAGATAGAAGGGGAGCTGGATATGGCAGACGAGGCGCGGGCGGGAGATGCGGGTGGGCAAGGGTCGCTTACGCCGGGTGGTGAGGTTGTCAAGCCGTTTGAGCTTGATGAGGCGCCGGCACCCCCCCCACCGCTGTCTGCTGCTGCGCCGGGGAGTGCTGGGGGTGAGTTTGCAAAGCCTGCGCTGGCGCGCGAGGGTGTGAGTGCCGCGGCGGCGGTTGAGCCTGCGAATGCGTTTGTGCGTGCCGAGCCTGCTGCGCCTGCGGAGGTGGAGTTGGACTTGCACGAGGAGTTCATCAGCCCGCCGGGGGGAGTGCCCAGGGGTGTGGTGATCGGGTTTGGTGTTGTGCTGGCGTTGAGCGCGGCGTTTTTGGGGGCGTACAACATGGGGCCGATGCAGATCGATACGGGCACGGGGGTTGGGCTGGGTGCGGAGGCGACGGGGTTGCACCGTGCGGCGCGTGTCTTTGTGGTGCTGGCGGCGGCGGCGATCCACACGGGGACGGGGCTGGTGGCCCTCGGGGTGGCTTGCAAGTTTTTAGGGTGCAAGTTGGGGCCGCTGGGGTTGGCGGCGGCGCGGGTGTTTGTGGCGGTGTCGGCGTTTTTGGCCGTGATCTGCCTGTCGATCCCGGTGCCGTGGGTGGGGGGTGTGATCAAGGCGTTGCTGGCGGGTGGTGCGTATTGGGGGATAGTGTTTTTGTTCTTTGGGCATCGGGTGGACCGGGCGAACGTGGTGCTGGGTTTGCACGCGGGGATAGCCGGCGTGCTGTATCTGCACATGTGGGTGTGGGCTTGGGTGATGCCGTTTGTTGTGCGATAGGCGGGGGTGGTGTGGTGCGCACATACGCCCGGCCCGGAGGTCCGGGGTACCCAGGGGTCCCATCGGGGTACACAGAGGATGTTCTGCGTTACGCGGGGTTTGGGAGCGTGCCAGGTGGGAGCTGGGGGGCATCGTCCTGCGCGAGGCTTGGCGCGGGGGTTGGGCGTGCTTTGCGGGCCTCTGCGGCGAGCATGTCGCTGATGGAGGGCTTGCCGATCGGCTCGCCACGCATGAGTTTAAGGACGTCAGCGGCGTCGAGGGTTTCGTGCTTGATGAGCGCCTGGGCGACGGCCTCGACCTTGTCCCAGTTTTCGTCTAAGAGTCGCTCGGCGTCGGTATAGGCCTCGTCGACGAGGCGCTTGACCTCTTCGTCGATGATCTTGGCGGTGGTGTCGGAGTAGTTTTTCTCAGGGATGTAGGATCGGTTGGTGTCCTCGCCGGCGTAGCGGACGAAGCCGAGTTTGGGGGACATGCCCCACTCTTCGATCATGACGCGTGCGGTGCGTGTGGCGGAGGTGATATCGGCCGAGGCGCCGGAGGAGATATCGCCTGTGGCGCGGAGCTCGGCGATGCGCCCGCCGCAGCTGATGCGCATGAAGGCGCTGAGCCACTTGAGGCCGAAGCCGTGGCGGTCGCGCTCGGGGAGGCTGAAGGATGCGCCGCCATAGGGGCCGCGGGGGATGATGGTTACTTTGTGCAGTGGGTCTGCGTCCTTGAGCAGGACATTGAGGACGGCGTGGCCGGCCTCGTGGTAGGCGGTGGAGCGGTTGTCATCGGCCTCGCGGATGCGGCTCTTGTTGGCGCGGCCGAAGCGGATTTTGTCGCGGGCCTCTTCGAGGTCCTCGTGCTCGATGAAGTCTTTGTCTGCGAGCGTGGCGGCGATGGCGGCCTCGTTCATGATGGCCATGAGGTCGGCGCCGCTGAAGGTGGGCGTGGCGCGGGCGACGCGTTCGAGGTTGACGTTGGGGCCGAGTTTTTTACCCTTGGCGTGGACCTTGAGGATTTCGAGGCGGCCGCGGACGTCGGGCAGGGGCACGGTGATCTGTCGGTCGAAGCGGCCTGGGCGTGTGAGTGCGGGGTCGAGGACGTCGGCGCGGTTGGTGGCGGCGATGACGATGATGCCGTCGCCGGTGGCGAAGCCGTCCATCTCGACGAGGATGGCGTTGAGCGTCTGCTCGCGTTCATCGCTGCCGCCGGAGTTGAAGCCGCCGCCACGGCGGCGACCGACGGCGTCGATCTCGTCGAGGAAGATGATGCAGGGTGCGCTTTCTTTGGCCTGCTTGAAGAGGTCGCGTACGCGTGAGGCGCCGACGCCGACGAACATCTCGACAAAGTCGCTGCCGCTGATGGAGAAGAAGGGGACGTCGGCCTCGCCGGCGATGGCCTTGGCCAAGAGGGTTTTGCCGCAGCCTGGGTTGCCGACGAGCAGGACCCCGCGTGGGATGCGACCGCCGAGTTTGGTGAACTTTTTGGGGTTTTTGAGGAACTGTACGATCTCATCGACCTCGCTTCGAGCCTCGTCGATGCCGGCGACGTCGGCGAAGGTGATGCCGGTTTTTTCTTTTTGCAAGACGCGGTGCCGGCTCTTGCCGAAGTTGCCGAGCATGCCGCCTGGGCCGCCGGTGGCCGAGCGGAGGCCGCGGATGAACAGGACCCAGAGGAGGACGGCGATGAGGAGGAAGGGGAGGATGGTCCAGAGGGCCTGCTGCCAGACGGGCTGGGTCTCGACCTTGTAATCGCTGGCGGTGAGGTCGTCGAGTTTTTTGGTGAAGCTTTCCTGGCCGTTGGTGCGGACGATGACCTCGGAGGGTTGCTCGTTGGCGTCGCCGGCGGTTGAGCCGCGTGTGGTAGCGCGGACGCCCCAGCCTTGGACGTAGCGGACGGAGGCCTTGTCGATCTGCCCGGCCTCGTACTTGGCGGCGAACTCTTTCCAGGTCAGTTCCGCGCCGCCGCGGGACATGCCCGGGCTCATGATGAGGATAAAGAGGATGGCGATGGAAACAACGGCGAGCATGCCGAAGAGGCTGCGTGAGGGTTTGCCGCCTGGGCCTGAGCCTGGGCGGTCGGGGCCTGGGCCGCGTTTTTCGAGGGGTTCGTTGGGCCTGCGGTTGTCGCCCCTGTTGTCGCCCCTGTTGTCTGGGGGTTGCTCGGGCTGGGATGGGTTGTGTGTGGGGAGTTCGGGCATGGGTCGTTGTCTCTATCGGCGCTGGCCCTGCTGCGGCTCATCGCGTCTACTCATCATGCGGCGGGGCTGTCGCTGAGAATGATAGGTCAAACGGGGTGCGGGCATCCCTTCGTACGCAAGCTGGTTGGGGGTGGTTCAGAGGCGTGTTGGCACGGGCCTGACGCGGCGGTCGAGCGCGGCGGGGCCTGGGCCGAGGATAGCGATGAGCAGCCCGGCAATCGCGAAGGCGGAGTTGCGGATGATGTGGCAGGTGCCCATGGGGGCGTCGCCGCAGAAGAGTTTGAGTTTGCCGAAGCAGGGGCAGTTGACGTCGAGATCGCGGAGCATGAGCGAGGCGATGCCGACGATGAAGATGAGCATAAGGCCGGCGGCGGCGAGGCCGGCGCCGCGCGCCCAGAAGCCGACGACGAGGAGCAGGCCGACGAGCAGTTCACCCCAAGGGACGGCAAAGGTGAGCACACGGATGAGCGTGTCGGGCAGGCCGAGCTGGAAGGCGCGGATGGAGAAGGCGAAGTCGAGTGGGTCCATGGCCAGGGCGTTGATGCCCAGGGCCTTGAAGAGGCCGAGTTTCATGGAGCCTGAGAGGATGAGCAGGCCGCCGAGGGAGAGGCGGAGCAGGAATGAGAGCGTGCCAGCGGGGGTCATTGTGGGACCCCGGGGGTGCTTTGTATGGGCAGGCCGGCGTTGCGCCAGCCGTCAAAGCCGTCTTCGTAGACGTGCAGGCGGGTCAGGCCGAGCTGCCCGAGGCGGATGGCGACGAGGTGGGAACTCTCACAGGTGCCGCCCGAGCAGTAGATGACGACCGGTAGTGAGCGGTCCAGGGCCAGAGCGGCGGGGGGGAGGTTGCCGGCGAACATGTCCGGCGAGAGATGCACTGCGCCGGGGATGCTGGAGGTTGCGAAGTCGGCGGCGGAGCGGGCATCGACGAACTGGACCGGCTCTTGGGCCATGAGCTGCTGGAGTTGGGGCAGGTTGATGAGCAGGCCTGGTGCCGAGGGGGCGGGGGGGGGTGGATTGAAGGTGGGTGTCTGGCCTTGGAGGGGTGGTGCTGGGGGTGCTGGGGGTTGGGGTTTGACAACCTCGGCGGCGCTGAAGGGGAGGGGGACGACCGCCGCGTGGATCGCGCCGAGGGCGAGCGCGAGCACGCCGATGGCGCAAGCGCGGTTGAGGGTCAATAGGAAGTGGTTGTTCGCGGCCATGTGTGCTCGCCGGTCTGGTGGGGCGATGGGCGTGGCGTTACTGCTTTGGCCCGCCGCCTACGCCTGGGATTGCTTGGGGCACCATCTGCCCGGTCCACATGCCCATGAGGGGGATATCGAGTGTGGGCATTTCTTTGCGGTCGGTGCGGATGCGGACGCCCCCTTTGATGTCGGTGATGAGGCGTGGCGTGAGGCCGGCGACGCGGACGCGGTAGCTGTTTTTAGTCGTTGGCCCCGAGGGGACCAGGTCGACGGTGATCTTCATCTCGGGGAGGGTGTCGTACGGCTCGACGGAGGAGATGGAGAATGGGGCATTGTCGCGCGAGGTGACGACGGCCTCGCCGATGAAGGGCTGCGCTGGCCCGCTCATGCGGACCAGGACGCGCTCGGGCTGCAGGCGCAGCTCGCCGACGATGATGGCGAGTATGGGGACGTTGATCTGCGGCTGCTTGGTGTCGTTGGTGTCGATGACAACGACGCTGTTAAAGTTGCCCAGGGGGAGGTCGGTGGGCATGGTCAGGCGGTAGCGGAGGCGGGTGAGGGTCTCGCCGTTGTCGTCGATGGTGTCGGGTGGGAGGGTTTCGACCTTGACGCGCTCATCGCGGGGGGTGACTTTGTTGACGGCAAAGCCGGGGAAGCGGGCGGTGATGGTGAAGTCTTGGGTGCGGGTCTGGTCTTTGATCGGGACCTCGCCGAAGTAGACGGTAGATGGTTCGGTCAGGAGCCTGGGAAGGACGACGGAGCGCAGGCGGAGCTCAATATTGGGGTTTTCTTTGGCGTCGGTCTCGATGGTGATGGTTTTGCGTTCTTCACCACGACGGCCGCGGGGGTCGAAGGTTACTTTGATCTTGCCGGACTCGCCTGGGGCGAAGGAGCGTTTGTCCCCATCGGGGACGGCGGCGGAGCAGCCGCAGCTGGTGCGGATGTTGGTGATGTTGACGGGGGCGGGGCCTTCGTTCTTAAAGACGAAGTAAAACTCGACGGGCTTGGCATCGTCGATGCGGCCAAAGTCGTGGGTGGGGACCTCAAACTTCAGTGGCCACTTGCTCTGGTCGGGTGGGGCCAGGGGTGCCTGGGCGCTAGCGACCTGGTTGACGGCGGGGTTAAAGGTGGGATTAGGTGTGGGCACGGGCCGGCCCGGGGCGGGGGGCTGGGCCAGCGCGGTGGAGGTCAGGGGCAGGGCGAGTGCGCAGATCGCAAGGGCCTGGCGAGCGGTGCGGGTGGCGGGCTTCATGGGCGAGCTCCGGGGAGGGGTTGTGCTTGGGGTGTGTGGGAGGCAGAAAGATACACCAAAGTCGGGGCGCATGCCACACCCGAGAACCTGGGGCGGGGCCTGGCAGACGGCTCGTAAGTATACGGGAGTTTGGCCGGGAGGTTCTGGTGTGGCTTGGGGGGTGGGTTTAGTGGGTGCGTTTAGTGGGTGCGTTTGGTGGGTGCGTTTGGGGCGTACTGATAACTCGAGCGGGCCTCGGGTGTGCGTGGTGAGGGTGTGCTTTGCTTAAGCCCGAGCGGGGGCCGCCCTGGCCGGGAAGACCTGCGTCTGGTCCTTGCTCTTGACCCAGACGAGTGGTGCGGCGATGAAGATGGAGCTGTAGGTGCCCGTCAGCACGCCGATCATGAAGGTGAAGGCAAAGGGCCTGATGGCCTCGCCGCCGAAGATAAACAGGACGATGGTGGCGACCATGGTCAGGCCAGCGGTCATGATGGTCCGGCTGATGGTGCTGTTGACGGCGTCGTTGATGATCGCGCGGGTGGCGAAGGGGTTTTTGCCCTTGGTCTCGCGGATGCGGTCCATGACGATGACGGTGTCGTTGAGGGAGTAGCCCAGGATCGTCAGCACGGCGGCGACGACGTTGAGGTCGATCTTGAACGGCTCGATGCCCAGGGTCTGGGCGAGTTGCGGGTAGCGCTCCACGAGCAGCCCGCACGCGGCCAGCGCGCCGGTGGCGACGGCGCAGTCGTGCAGGGTGCTGCAGATGGCGCCGATCGAGTAGCGGAAACTCTGGAACCGCAGCCAGATATAGATGATGATGAGCACGCACGAGAGCAGGACGCTGGTGATGGCCTGCGCGACAAAGGTCTGTGCGATCGAGGCGCTGAAACTCTCGACGCCGGCCAGTGAGTTGCTGCGGCTGAGCGCGTCGAGGACCAGTTTCCACTCGCTGGACTTCATCGCGGCGGCCCAGCGGTCGGGGTCTTGCAGGAAGCTGACGGCGTCGTCGCGGACGAGCAAAGCGGCGGAGGAGATGGCGCTCTCGTCGCCGCCGAGGATGACCCAGCGGTGCGTGCGCGAGGCGGCCTGGGTGTGCAGGGGGTCGTTGCGCATCTGGCGGAGGCGCTCTTCGAGGGTCTGTAGCGTGGGCCTCGGCTCGAGATCGTCGAGGATGATGACCCCGCCGCCTACGAACTCGGCAACGTCGGTGCGGACGGCCGGGCGGTCGATGTTGTCGCCCAGGGCCTTCTCGGTGATCGGCTTGATGGGCAACAGGCGCTGCTCGGTGATCTCCATGCCCGCGAACTTGACGGGTGGCTGCTCGTCGAGGACGTCCTTGAAGGCCAGGAGGACGGCCTCTTGAACGAGCTTGGTGTTTTGCTCAACGGTTTTGATGGTAAACCGGCTGCTCTTGGCGCGGTTGTCGGGGTCGGGGTTGATGGCCAGGACCTCGGCGGCGGCCAGGTCAGGGACGCTGGTGAAGTCGGCACCTTTGGTGGTGTTGCGGAAGCGTTCGCGTGCTTCGTCCAGGTGCATGAGCGTGGGCTTGCCGGTGGCGTCGGCCTTGAGCTGGACGGTTACTTTGGTGCCGCCGCGGAAGTCGTTGTCGAAGACGTCGATGCCGCGTTTGGCGACGACGACGATGCTGGAGATGACCAGCAGCGCGGAGAGGCCGAGCATGTAGGGGCGGTACTTCATCCAGTCGATTTTGGGGTAAAAGGCCCTGGAGATGGCGGGTATCTTGATGGCGAGCATGGTGCCGGAGCGCCAGCCGAGCATCTCGACGAGGATGTGGAAGATGACGCGTGTAACGTAGAGCTGGGTGAAGAAGGTGGTGATGGAGCCGATGATCATGGTGATGGCAAAGCCCTTGATCTCTTGCGTGCCCGTGAAGGCCAGGACGATGCAGACGATCAGGACGGTAACGTTGCCGTCGACGATGGAGGGGAGCGCGCGTGCGTAGCCGAGGCGGACGGCGTTTCGGAAGTCGGCGCCGCGTTCCATCTCCTCGCGCATGCGCTCGTAGATGAGGACGTTGGCATCGACGGCCATGCCGAAGGTGAGCACGACGCCTGCGATGCCCGGGAGGCTGAAGGCGGCGTGGTTGAGGGCCATGAGGCCCAGGATGAGCAGGCCGTTGATGAAGAGTGCAAAGACTGCGACCATCCCGCAGCCGAAGTAGTAGACGACCATGATCGCCGCGACGAGGGCGAAGGCGATAACGCCGCTGCGGAGGCCGCGGGCGAGGTTGTCGGCGCCGAGCTCGGGCCCGACGGTGCTCTCGCTGACAGGCTCGGGGCTGAGTTTGGCGGCCATGCTCCCGGCGGCCAGGACGCGGACGATGTAGTCGATCTCGCTCTGCGTAAACTCGCCGGTGATGCGGCCGGAGTTGCTGATGCGGCTCTGGAGCGTTGGGGCGGTGTAGACCTGGTCGTCGAGCAGGACGGCCATCTGGCGCTGGACGTTGGCGGCCGTCAGGTCGCCGAGCTTGCTGGCGCCCAGGACGTCCATGGTGAAGCTGATGGCGGGCTTGCCGATTTCGTCGATGGTCGAGCCAGCGCTGGCGACGCCCCAGTTGCCCTCGGCCTGGGTGAGGCGGAGGCCGGGCAGGTCCCAGGCGAGCATGTAGTATTCGCCGTCGTACTCCTCGACGACGTAGCCGAGTGAGCCGAAGTAGGCCGCGGGGCCGAGGGCGGCGAGGGTTTCGTAGGCCTTCTGGTCGTGGAGCCACCCGTCGAGTTTGTTGAGCTTGAACCAGCGGGCCTCGGTGGAGCGGACGCCACGGGGGCCGCTGGCGCGGAGCTCGGCACGCAGGCGGGCCTCGTCGGGGATCTCGCCACGCCTGGCGGTGATGCGGAAGTCCAGGACGCCGGCTGAGCGGAGGAGCCGGCGGACGTCGGCGGGGTCGTCGAGGGTTTTGCGCTCGGCCTGGTAGGTGTTCCACTTGCCGATGACCGAGTCGATGAGCGTGTTGGCACCCGGGTGGGCCAAGCGGAGGCGTTTGATCGCCTCGGCACGGGGGCTGGGGATCTCGATGACCTTGCCGCCGCCGGCTTGCAGTTTGCGGATGGTGTCGGGCAGTTCGAGCACGCGGCGCATCTCCGCGGCGGAGAGGACGCTGCGCAGGGCCGAGGTCTTGGCCTGCTCGAAGGCAAGCTCGGCCTTGGCGACCGGCTCGGCGTTGGCGTAGAGGCGGTCCTCGGCTGTGCGGAGGGCCGCCTCCAAGGCCGTGATGACCTCGGGTGGGCTGGCGTCCTTTCGGGCAATGTCCAGGACTACCTGGGCCTCGGCGATCGCGGCCTCGATGGCCGGGCGGGCTTGGCGCTCAGTGGCGCGGGCGGCGGCCCAGAGGTCGTGGGTGGTGGCGGCCTCGGCGAAGAGGCGCTGGCGTTCGGGGTCGCCGGCAGTGATGCGGTCGAGCTCGGCCTTTCGCTGAGCCTCGGGCAGTTCGAGGATGGCCGAGAGTTGCTCGTCGCGGACCTGGGTGGTGCCGAGTTTTTCGATCTCGGCCTCGAACTCGCGTTTGAGCGTCTGGACGCGCCGGTTGGGCAGGGGCATCGAGATTTCGATGCGGTTGGTGCCCTGGGTAACGATGTCGATCTCGAGGAGGCCCGAGGGGTCGAGGCGCTTTTTGATCAGGTCCTTGACCTTGTCGATGGTGCCGATGGGGTCGGTGGGGCGAACGTCGACTTGATAGACGAGCGTCGAGCCGCCGGCGAGGTCCTTGCCCCGGCGTAGTTTCTCCTCAGGCGGGAGGATCGCCAGCGTGAGGATGACGATGACGGCCAGGATAAGCCCGATGTGCAGGTAGATGTTCCGCATTCGCCAGCCTCGATGAAAGGATCATGCGGGGGGCCGGTCCGTGGCGCCCGCGGGGTTGTGGGTCAGAGCAGGAAAGTGCCTGCGGTCGATTGGGCCGTGGGGGTTGTACGTATAGAGGGGGCGATTAGGCCTTGGCGGTATCCGCTTTTTTGAGGACATTGGCAACGGCGGACTTGACGATGCGGACGCGGGTGTTGCTGGCGTCGTCGGTTTTGATGACCAGTTCCCCCTCGTGGATCTCGGCGATCTGCCCGACGATGCCGCCGGTGGTGACGATCCGGTCGTTGCGGGCGAGTTGGCCGAGCATATCGACGCGTTTTTGCTTCTCTTTGCGCCCGCCAAACCATTGCATGGCGATCAGGAGGACCAACCCCCCCATGAGGATGAGCGGGAAGAACATCTGGCTGGTGGCGCTGCCGCCCGGGGGGGGGGTGGATGGGGCGGGTGCGGGCGAGCCTGGTGCGACGGTCGTGCCTGCGGGGACCAGCGGCCTGGCCTCGCCGGAGGGGACGCCGATGACTTCCTTAGTTACGTTTGCGGCCGGGGCTGGCGCGGCGGTTGGTGCGGGTGCGGTCGGGTTTGCGGGGGTGGTTGGCTGGGCCATGATGATTAGACTTGCCGTGCTTGTGGGCACGCTCCTAGGGGTAAACCAAACAAATACCGATCATTATTCGCAAGGGATCGGGTTGAGATATTAGGCTCATGCGTGGGGGACGGGGCCGGGGTGGCAGGGCGGCTGGGATCGGGTACGCTTGGGGCATGGGTGTTGCATTCCGACAGGCCGTGCTTGACAATGGGTTGACGATTATCGGGGAGTGTGATCCCTGTGCACATACGTCGGCGGTGGGGTTCTTTGTCAAGACGGGCGCCCGCGATGAGGATGGGCAGGTCATGGGTGTGTCGCACTTTCTTGAGCACATGATGTTCAAGGGGACTGCCAAGAGGAGCGGCGAGCAGGTCAACTGCGAGTTTGACGCGATGGGTGCGCGGGCGAATGCGTATACGTCTGGTGAGATGACGGCGTTCTATGCCGCGGTGCTGCCCGAGCAGTTGCCCAAGGCGGCCGAGCTACTTGCGGACATGATGCGCCCGGCGCTGCGTGAGGAGGACTTTGCGACGGAAAAGGGTGTGATCCTTGAAGAGATCGCGATGTATGCCGACGAGCCGGTGTGGGTGCTTAGCGACGCGGTGGGTGAGCGGTACTTCCCGCAGCACCCCTTGGGGCACCGTGTGCTGGGTACGACGGGGACGATCGGGGGGTTGGGTGTAGAGCAGATGCGCGGGTACTTTGCGCAGCGGTACTCTGCGGACAACACAGCCGTGGCGCTGGCGGGGCGTGTGGACTTTGACGCGGCGGTGGCGCAACTGGCCGAGTTGTGCGGGGGGTGGAAGCGCACGGGGGCGGGGCGGGCGCACGGGCAGGTTCGGACGGGTGCGGAGCAGTTTGAACTGACCGATGAGAAGGTCGCGCGGGCGTATCGGATGCTCTCGGCCCCTGCGCCGGCGAGCGATGACCCTGCGCGATACGCGGCGTTTGTTGCTGCGCAGATATTGGGTGAGCATGACAACAGCCGGCTGCACTGGTCGCTGGTCGAGCCTGGCTTAGCCGAGGAGGCCGATGCGAGTTATGAGCCGATGGATGGGCTTGGCGTTTATCGAGTTTTCGTGGCGACGGAGCCGGACAAACTTGAAGAGGCCTGGGCCTTGGTGCACAGGGAGATCGCGTCGCTGGCGCAGAGCATCCAGGCCAGGGACGTAGAGATGGTGCGGTCGAAGGTTGCCACGGGGATCACGGTTGCCGGCGAACGGCCCGAGGGGCGTATGCACCGGCTGGGGAGGTTGTGGATGTACCTGGGGGAGTATTCATCGCTGGAAGATGAACTGGCGCGTGTGAACGCCGTGTCTGTCGGGGATGTGCGGGCGCTCTTGGAGCGGTTCCCCTTTGCCCCGGCGACGGTTGGGACGCTGCGCCCGGCGTGAGGCGGGTGGCCCGGTGGGGGCTTATGCTCGGTGATGCCCTCACCGAGGCCGACGCTGGCGAAGATTTTGGCGACCATCGGCCCGGCGTCTGAGAAGCCCGAGGTGATCGGCAGGCTGATCGACGCGGGGGTGGCGTGCTTTCGGCTGAACTTCTCGCACGGGACGCTGGAGGAGCATGCGGTGCGGCTGGCACGCATCCGTGCCGTGGCGGCGGAGAAGGGGGTGCCGATCGGGGTGCTGGGGGACCTGCCTGGGCCGAAGATACGGATCGGGAGGGTGCCCGAGGGTGGGATCGGGGTGCAGGCGGGTGAGGACATCGTGCTGGACCCGAGGCTTGCTTTGGCGGTGGCGTCGCCTGGGGTGGGGGTGCCGAGCCGGTTTGGGTGTACGCACGCGGGGATCAGGGGTGATGTGCGTGTGGGGCACCGGGTACTGATTAATGATGGGGCGATCCGCGGGTTGGCCGTCGAGGGTGAGGGGGGTGATGGGGGTGGGGTGCTGCGTGTGCGTGTTACGACGGGGGGGCTTATCAGCAGTGGCAAGGGGATCAACCTGCCTGAGTCGGAGGTCTCGCTGCCGGCGATCGGGGCGCGGGACCTCGAATGTGTGCAGTGGGCGGTTCGCAATGGGGTGGACTATCTGGCGCTCAGCTTTGTGCGGACCGCGCGGGAGGTGCTGGAGCTGAAGGAGCAGTTGGCGGGGATGTGCAGTGTTGATGGCGTTGGTGGTGGCGTGGCGGCTGCGATCCCGGTTATCAGCAAGATCGAGAAGCCGCAGGCGCTGGCGAACATAGAGGAGATCACCGCAGCGAGCGATGGGGTGATGGTGGCTCGCGGGGATTTGGGCGTAGAGATGGACCTGGCGATGGTGCCGGTGGTGCAGCGGACGATCATCAAGACGGCCGACGCTTTTGGGAAGGTGTGCATCGTTGCGACGCAGATGCTCGAGAGCATGATCGTCAGCCCGGTGCCGACGCGGGCGGAGGCGAGCGACGTGGCGACGGCGGTGGTCCAGGGGGCCGACGCGGTGATGCTTAGCGCTGAGACGGCCACGGGGGCGTGGCCTGTGCTGGCCGTCGAGACGATGCGGCGGGTGATCCAGGCGGCCGAGGGGAGCATCGCCGGGGATCGCAACGAGGCGCCGACGCCGCCGGCGAAGGTGATCCAGACGGGGTACCGCACCGCGGCGCTGGCGCACGGGGCGTGGTACGTGGCGCACGATATCGGCGCGGTGCTGATCGTCTGCTGGAGCCAGCGCGGCGGGGTGGCGCGGTACCTGTCGCAGACGGGGCTGGCGATACCGATCATCGCGTATTCGTCCAGTGAGCGGGAGACTCGGCGGATGGCGCTGCTCAAGGGGGTAACGGCCCTGTGCGTGGCCGCGCCTGCGGGGTCGTCGCTGGCGGAGTGGAACCGACGCGTCGATGCGGACCTGCTTGGGCGTGGGTGGGCCAAGCCGGGGGAGGGTGTGGTGCTGCTGGCCGGGAGGCCGTTGGGGGTGCAGGGTGCGGCCAACACGCTGGCGGTGCATTATGTGGGTGATGAGTCCAGTGGGTTTTATAAGCATTGAGGAGTTGGCGGGCTGGAAGCCCGCCCCACCTGAGGCCGGAGTTGGCGGCGGACTGGAAGCCCGCCCCACTTGAGGCCGGAGTTGGCGGCGGGCTGGAAGCCCGCCCCACCTGGGCCGGCAATGATCGTGTGTGATCGACACGCACTGCCACCTGACGTTCCCTGACTTTGCGGGCGTGGTCCCGCAGACACTGGCCGAGGCGCGGCGGGTGGGTGTGGACGGGGTCATCACGATCTCGACGACGACGCAGGATGCGGTCGAGTGCCTGCGTCTGGCCAAGGCGCACGAGGGTGTGTATTGCTCGGCGGGGGTACACCCGGGGTACGCGGACAGGGGGCCGCACAACTGGGCCGAGCTCGGGGCGTGCATCGCGCACGCCAAGTGCGTGGCGTGGGGTGAGCTTGGGCTGGACAACCATTACCCAACGCCCGACAAGGGGACGCAACTGGCGGTGCTGCACGAGCAGCTGGAGTTTATCGCGGCGGCGCGGGGGAGGGGGGTTGATAAGCCGATCATCCTGCACTGCCGGGAGGCGTTTGATGAGCTGGTGCCGATCTTGCGGGGCTCGGGGCTATCGACGGAGAAGATGGTCTTCCACTGCTTTACGGGAACGCCGGGGGATATGCGGCTGCTGCTGGATATCGGCGCGATGGTGAGTTTTACGGGTGTCGTTACGTACAAGAACGCCAAGGGTGTGCGTGAGGCGCTGGCGCTGGCGCCGCTGGAGCGGATCATGATCGAGACGGACGCGCCGTTCCTGCCGCCTGAGCCTGTGCGTGGGCAGCGCCCTTGCACGCCGGCGATGAGCCGGATCACTGCGGAGTTTGTCGCGCGTGAAAAGGGCGTGCCCTGGGATGTGTTCCACGCGCAGATCAACGCCAACTGCTCGCGGTTCTTTGGGATCACTTGAGGGCGTTGCGCAGGCGCACCTGCTGGGGGCGTTGCGCGTAAGGTTGCTTGTCCATGATCCTTGCGGCTTACTTCAACGCGCTGGACCCGATTGCCGTGCAACTTGGCCCGCTGGCGATCCGCTGGTATGGCCTGGCGTATGTGCTCGGGTTCACAGGGGGCTATTTCCTGCTCGTTCGGCTGGCTAAGCGGGGGCTGATCGACCTGCCCCCCCACCGCGTGGCCGACGCGCTGCTGCTGCTGGTGCTCGGGGTGTTGCTGGGCGGCCGGCTGGGGTATGCGCTGGTCTATGACCGGGGCCTGCTCACCGGCGTGAGCTCTTCGTTCCCCTTCTGGAGCCTGCTGGCGATACATAAAGGTGGTATGGCCAGCCACGGGGGGATCGCGGGCGTTGGTGTGGCGTGCTGGTTTATCTCGCGCGGGTTTCGGCGCAGCGACAACCCAGCGCTGCGCGAAGGGCAGACCAGCTTCTTGCACGTAACTGATATCGTCTCGCTGTGCGGACCGATCGGGATCTTCTTTGGGCGGCTGGCCAACTTCATCAACGGGGAGCTGCTCGGGCAAATCGTGGCCGGGCCGGGCAAGCCCGCGCCGTGGTGGAGCGTGCGCTACCCGCAGGAACTGGGGACAGCACAAGCCCCGGCACTTGACCCGCAGCAGCAGGGCGCGCTAACGGCGCTGGTCGACAAGGTCGCCTCCCCGATGGACGGCTACAACGCGGGCCTGGCCCGGCTGGTCGCCTCGGCGGGGCGGTACAGGGCGGAACTCGAGCCGCTCGTCTCGGCCCGGCACGCCAGCCAGTTGTATCAGGCCGTGGGGGAAGGGTTGCTGGTGGGTGTGGTGGTCTGGTTGATCGCGGCCAAGAGGAGGTCGCCCGGGGTGGTCACGGCGTGGTGGCTGATCACCTACGCCGTGGCACGGGTTGTTACGGAGATCTGGAGGTTGCCCGACGCGCAGTTTGCCCAGGGCCGGCCGATGGGGTTGTCGCGCGGGCAGTGGCTGAGTGTGGCAATGGCGTTCGTGGGCGCGGGGATACTGCTTTGGGTGCGCCGGCACGCGGGGGTGAAGAGGCTGGGGTGGGCGGAGCGGCGGGCATAGGGTGCCTGTGGGAGCACGCTCGGGGTGGCGCGGCCTTGGGCACTTTGGGTATGATCGACTATGCCCACCATCGGCAAGCCTGCGGCTTCATCCTTTGAGCTGCTCGCGCAGCGCAGTGAGCAGGTGCGTGTGCGGCTGGTCATCGGCGTGCTGGTGGCGTTGGCCGTGCTGGCGGTTTTGCGCCGGCTTGCCGGGGGCGTGGTGATGAACTCGCCGGTCTTCTGGTGGACGCTCGGCCTGCTCGGGCTTGGCGTGGCGTACGAGGCGTGGATGTTGCTGGCGGCGAGGCGGGCCATTGCCGCCGATCGGGTGATCGCGGAGTGGCGTTGGCGCTTGAACGCGGCGATAGAGGTCCTGATCGCGGTGGGGCTGCTGGTGATTTTGCACCTGCTCTCGCCGAGGGGTGAGGTGGCGGCACTCTCAGCGCCGGCCCTGTTGGTGCTGCCGATGCTGGTGCTGTTATCGGTGCTCCGGCTGCGGCCGGCGTTCACGCTGTGGACGGGGCTTGCCGGTGCAGGGGCGCACGCGGTGCTGGCGGTGCGGGCGTTTGCCGTCAGCGGTGCTGAGGAGTCGGCGTTGCCGGTGTACCTCTCTTATTCGGTGGTGCTGGCGATGACGGGTGTGGCCGGCGCGGTGGTGGCTAGGCGTGTGCGGGGGTATGTCGAAGCGGCGGTGCGCGAGGAGGCCGAGCGTAAGCGTGTGCAGGTGCTGGCACGCAACACGCTGATCTTTGGGCTTGCCAAGCTTGCGGAGTTTCGGGATACCGATACAGGCTCGCACCTCGAGCGCATCAGCGTCTATTGCGGGCTGCTGGCTCGGCAGATGGCCCCCAGCCGGGCGTTCATTGATGACGACTGGGTGCAGACACTGAGCGTGGCCAGTTCGATGCACGATATTGGTAAGGTGGGTATACCGGACGCCGTGCTTTGCAAGCCGGGCCGTCTGACGGACGACGAACGGCACGTGATCCAGCGGCACCCGGGGCTGGGGCACAGCGTGCTAGCCGAGGTGCTCGCCCGCAACGGCGGGGACGTGCTGCTGCAGATGAGCGACCAGATCGCCGCGTGCCACCACGAGCGGTGGGACGGGGCGGGATACCCATCGGGGCTGGCGGGTGAGGCGATCCCGCTGCCGGCGCGGATCGTGGCGGTGGCGGATGTCTACGACGCGCTGACAAGCCCGCGCGTCTACAAGCCGGCGATGTCGCATGCGGAGGCGTCGAGGATCATCGGGCAGGGGAGCGGGACGCAGTTTGACCCCGCCGTGGTCGCGGCGTTCAACGCGGCGGCGGGGGAGTTCGATGCGGCGCGGGGGAGGATGGCGGGGGGCGGCCATAGATAGTGGTGTATGGATGCCTACACTCAAGCTTGTCGCTTTTTCGCCGTCATCCCGGCCTGCTGACGGGTATTTCCGTGCTGCTTTTGGTGGTGTATCTGGTCGCATCCCTAGGCGTGATTCCGTCGCCGAGGGTCGTTATGGGTTGGTTCGGGCAGATGGTGGGCGAACTCTATCCATGCGAATCCTGCGGCTGCGGGTGCGCGTCGGCCACCGAATGCTGGACGCACTGCTGCTGCCACACCGAGCAGCAGCGGCTGGTGTGGGCGATCGAGAACGGGGTGATGCCGCCGCCGGTGGTCGAGTTCAGCGATGAGCAGTGGATCGCGGCGGCGAACGCCGTGAAGCCGGGAAGTGCTCACTGCGTGATGTGCGTGGAGCGGATCAAGGGCGAGTTGCGGGAGGGCATCGCGACGAAGCCGATCCACGACCCGTCATGCCTGTGCGATGGCTCATGCGCCGGGGCGTGCGGCAAGTCGTGCTGCGGCACGGCGGTCGCGTCAAATACCGGCAAGGGCGCCTCGTGTTGCGCTAAGGTCGCTGACGAGGAAGAATCGTCGTGGCCGGGGCCGTCCTTCTCGGCCCTATCCTGCAAGGGTCTGAAGCAGTTGCTCGCGATGACGCTGCCGCCCGCGCCGCCGATGCGCGTTGTCGACATCATCCTGCCCGAGCCGGTGCCGTTCGTGCCAGAGTGGCCCAAAGACGCCGAGTACAGCTCCCGAAGCCTTGATGTGCCCGAGCCGCCGCCGCGAGCGTGATGCGCCTCGATCCGGCGTTGTTCAGCGTCCTTGATGTTGTGGCACGCGATGTGGGACTTCCCCGCTTCGCGCCGGAGTCATTCCATGGTGTCTGTCCGCACGCGCGGCCGGATCGGCTTCACGCTGATCGAGCTGCTGGTGGTCATCGCGGTGATCGCGTTGCTTGTCGGGATCCTCCTGCCGTCGCTCGGCAGGGCCCGCGACAGCGCACGGGCCGTCAAGTGTCTGAGCCAACTCAGGGCACTGGGGCAGTTCACGGCGATGTACGCCGACGGCAACACGGACTTGATGCCGCGGAGCCAGCACTCGGCGTTCCCCAACAGGGTTGCGCCGTGGGGCTATGCGTTCTTCGAGCACGTCACGGGTTCGGCGTACACCACCAGCGATGCGATGTGGGCGGCCGTGTTCAACGGGCCGTACCGCTGCCCGATGGACCGGCGCACCGAACGCTGGAGCTACGGCTACAACGTCTACTTCGAGCTGACCCGCGATGAGGCGCTGGGCCATTCATGGAACCGGATGGGGCAGACGCCCCGTCCGGCGGCGACGGTGGTCTTCGGAGAGTTGCTCCCCACCGCCAGCGCCGACCACGCGATGGCCCACTTCTGGACGCAGCTCAACGCGCCGCCGGAGATCGATCCCAAGCGCCACAACGACACGACCGGCGTGGTGTTCCTGGACGGGCACGCCGCCAACGTCAAGTTCCCGTCCGTGTTCGAACCTTCAACCAGTATCGACAGCTTCAACCCGATGACGGCCAGATAGGCCGCGTCAAACCAAGAAAGTGAGCTTTGTATGCAGTCCGTTTCTTCCGTTGTTTCCACGCTCGTCCTCGTGACATTCGCGGGCTCCGCGCTGGCCCAGACGCCCCGGATGGGCGGCCCCATGAAGCACATCATGGTCACGCTCACCGGGGGCACATCCCTGGAGGCGATGGCCGATCCGTCCGTGCCCACGCCCGTGATGCAGAACTACGGCCACACGTACACGGGCAACGCCAGCGTGCTCAACGGCACGATGTACAACGCCCAGTACGGCTGGATGGTCGAGGGCTTCTGGGCCCCGCCCTCCGGCTCGCTGCTGTGGATCGAGCAGTTTTCGGCGACGCCGGGCCTGCTCGCCTATAGCGGCGGCACGATGATGAACCAGGGCACCTTCTCGCCCATCTTCGGCACCGATGGGTCCTCGCCGCGCATCCAGTGGAGCGGCACCATGCTGCACAACTGGTACGCGGCCAACACGCCGGGCGACTACACCGCGATCTACCGCGTCTACTTCGGCGATGCCAACGGCGTGGCAACACCGGGCTCCACGGCCGGCGAGGTGACGCTCAACTGGACGGCGGTTCCCGCCCCCGGCGCGGCCGCCGTGCTCGGGCTGGGCGGCCTGCTGGCGGCTCGCCGCCGTCGGGCCTGACTCTCCGGAAGCACTCTTTACACCGATCCCGCCCGGCGGCTCGACCGCGGGCCGCCGAGCGGGATCCCCATTCACGCATCACGCCGTCTCGTCGTTGCACGAGAAGGCGGTCTGTTCTCACACGTTCATTTGTTCAACACGCTCCTGAAGGAGATTCAGAGATGAAGTCTGTTCTTGCTCTTGTCGTTCTGTCCGGTCTGGCCGTCAGCACCGCCAATGCGGCGGAGGTGGGCATCGCCAGTGGCTCGGCCACCATGTCCTTCGACCTTCCCACGTTTCTCGGGCAATCGCCCTTGAACACGTTCGACGCCGCCTTCGGTGTTACCGAGACCCGCACCCAGGTGCTCTCGGGCCTGCCGGGGAACAACCCGTCGGCGTCGCAGACCTGGGCCACCAACCCGGTGGGCACGCCCAGCCCCACGGGCCGCACCATCCAGGGCTCCACGCTCACCATCGACCCCGCCAACGTGCTCGGCACCTGGGGCGCGGTGGCAAGCGACTTCGGCGCGTTCGCCATCGGCGGCGAGCAGATCGGCTTCGGCGGAATGACCCGCTGGACGCTCGATCCGGGCATTCCCGGCGTGCTGCTCTTCGGTGACTGGGCGCTGCGTTACTCCCCGGCTCGCGCCGGCACGTTCGCGGGCTCGACCACGAACATCCGCTCGGGTTTGGTCCTGACCAGCAACATCGACTTTGCCAGTGCCACGTTCGTGGACATCGGCAACGCCAACATCTCGGTGACGGGCAACACGCTCTCGATCACCGGCGACATGCTCCTGTCCGATGGCCTCATCGCCCTCGGTTTCCCGCAGTCGAACCTGGGCCTGGACGCTGGCGACTTCAACTTCACGGCGACATTGGTCCCCGCCCCGGGCGCTGCGGGGCTGCTCGGCTTCGGTGGCCTGCTCGCCGCCCGTCGCCGTCGCGCCTGAATCTCTGAGCAGTCTGCTCCGGGGCGTGGAAACACGCACCGGAGTCTTGTGTGCGTTAAAGTCGCAAAAGAGGGGCATTCCTGTGCATCGTCAAAGAACTGCCTTCACGCTGATTGAACTGCTCGTGGTCATCGCGGTAATCGCCGTGCTGATCGGACTGCTCGTGCCCGCGCTCTCGGGTGCCCGACGCGCGGGGCGGAAGGTCGTCTGCATGAACAACATTCGGCAGTTCGCCGCAGCGGACACGCTGTACCTGAACGACAACAAGCAGTTCCCGGCGATGAGTCGATATGTCCCGACGAGCATCAGCGTCGCGCGTCTCCGGCAGATCGGCGAGTATTTCGGTCTGAGTGTCCCGGAGGGAGAGGCTATCGACTGGCCGCGTCGCCCCGATCAACCGAAATGGATCAACTGCCCTTTCGCGCAAACATCGGGGTACGCCGAAGGGCTCACGGTCGGTGGCGGTCTTTACACCGGGTATGCATACGTCGGCGGGCTCGAACATTCGGAACTGGTCCGGACGGGCCTGGGTACCGTCGCCAACAAGGGACATGCCGCTGAGTTCCGCGGGATGAATCGCGGTGTGCTGTGGGCTGACATCCTCACTGAGTTCCCGAGCACCGAAGATCGCCGGTATGAGGTCTTTCACACTGTCCCCAATGCCGCGAGGTATAGCGACTTCCGCTTTCACACCCGAGAGGTCGATGGCATCCATCGCGGCTGGTGCGACGGCTCGGTCGAGTGGTTGCCGGGCTCGAAGATCAACCTCAATGGTATCGGAAGCCCGGACCTGCGGTTGCAGACATTCATGGGCAATTACTACTTCTGAATAATGGAGCACACATGCAAAGGATTTCGGATTCGTCAAATGAACTAAGCCGACGCGAAGCGATCCTCGCTGGGATCGGGTCGCTGGGCGCGCTCGCGGGCTTGGCTGCCATCGCCAGCGCTCAGCCGGTATCGCAGCAGCCCGCCACCTCGCCCCGCGCTTCGCAGGGCGCGATGACGCCCGAGCAGCACGAGGCGATCCTCCGTCCTGGCAAGGAACGCATCGCCATCGTGCTCTACCCGCAGTTCACCGCCTTGGACGTGATCGGGCCGCATCACGTCTTCATCAACATGGTCGGAGCCAAGGTGCTCTTGGTCGCCAAGACCATCGACCCGGTGCCGAGCGATACGGGCTTCTCGATCACACCCAACGCGACGTTCGACCAGATTACCGACAAGCAGACACTGGTACTCGTGCCCGGCGGCACCACCGGCACCCTCGATGCGATGAGAGATGAGGCGACCATGAAGTTCCTTCGTCGCCAAGGCGCAGAGGCCGAGTGGATCGGCAGCGTCTGCACCGGCTCGCTGGTGCTTGCCGCTGCGGGCTTGCTCAAGGGCTACAAGGCCACCAGCCACTGGCTCACGCGTGAAGCGCTCAAGGCCGGCGGCGCTGAACCCGTCGCTCAGCGATATGTCCAAGACCGCAACCGCGTCACCGGCGCGGGCGTTACCGCCGGAATCGACTTCGCGCTCCATCTGGTGCAGAAGTGGCGAGGCACAACCTACGCCAAGGGCGTGCAGATGTTTATGGAGTACGACCCACAGCCACCGTTCAACAGCGGTTCGCCCACCAGCCCCGACGCCGAGCCCGCGATGGTGGGCATGCTCTTGGCCATGCACGAGTCGTTCGGTCCCAAATGCGAGGCAGCGATTCGGGCAGCCCTGTTGGCGCAACGTGATAAGTGAGCATCACCCATCTTCGACAAAGTTCAAATCCTGCCCGTGGAACGAGAAAGCTCTTCGACACGCTCGTCAAAGGGCTTGATCTCTCGAAAATCGGGGTGACAAGACACGGTTTGAACTATTTGTCCAGGGAATCCGCCTATGGGAGCCAGAAACGCGGTTTTTGCTGAGCGTGAAACCGTGAATGTCCAGAGGGGCAGGCAGCCCGCTTCTGCTTGCCACGCCTCCGGACCGGAACAGGACGACAAATGCCGGCAAGCCCGCAGGCGCACTGGGGGCCGAGGTATGGGTAATCCATACAGAGTGGTTTCCAGTCGCAATAAGGCACGTCCTGCGCTTGTCGACAGTATTCGCATCGGTTCCGTCGACCTAAACACTGGCGAACACCGGAACTGTCAAAACTGGCCCATCGCTTCGTTCCCGTCGTCCGCTCACTTTTCCATCGCCTGAATCAAAAACGCGAAGTCTTCCGCCCGCTCGCGTATCGCTTTGTAACGGTCGCTGAATCCCCCGTGACCAGACTCCATATTCGTCATCAGCAACACCGGATTTCCGCTCGTCGTGTTCTCGCGCAGCTTCGCCGCCCACTTCGCCCCTTCCCAGTACGACACATTCGTGTCGTGGAAGCCCGTCCTGATCAGCATCCGCGGGTAGGCCTTCCTCCCCACGTTTTCATAGGGCGAGTAACTCAGCATGTACTCGAACGCCGCTTTCTCATTGGGGTTCCCCCACTGCTCATACTCGGTCACCGTCAGCGGCAGATCAGGGTCCAGCATCGTGTTCATGATGTCCACAAAGGGCACCTGGGCCACGACCGCTCGGAACAAGTCCGGCCGCATGTTCGCCACCGCCCCCACCAAGAGCCCGCCCGCCGATCCACCCTCAATTGCAAGCTTCGCCGGAGTGGTCCACTTCTCCTTGACCAGGAACTCGCCGCAGTCAATGAAGTCGTTAAACGTGTTCCGTTTGTTCATCAAACGCCCGTCTTCGTACCACCCGCGGCCCTTGTCGCTCCCGCCGCGGATCTGCGCCACTGCAAACACCCACCCGCGATCCAGCAGCGAGATCACCGCCGACCGGAACCCCGCATCCTGCGTGACCCCGTACGAACCGTACCCGTACATCAGGGTCGGGTTCGCCCCGTCCGCCTTCAATCCCTTCTGTCTCACGATCGTCAAAGGCACCTGCTGACCGTCGCGTGCCGGTGCCATCAGACGCGTCACCTCGTACTTCGTGCGGTCATACCCGCCCAGGACCGCCTGCTCCTTCAGAAGCTTCCGTTCGCCCGACTTCAAGTTCTCCTCGAACACAGACTGGGGCGTCACCGGGGAGCTGTATCCGAACCGCAGCACCGCCGTGTCATATTCTGCGTTCGATGAAAGTCCGAGCGTGTAGCTCGCTTCGGGCATCGTGATCAGCCGACCAGTCTCCTTCGCGCCGTACCCCCGCACGCGAATCACCGGTAGCCCGTTCTCCCGCGCCTGCACGATCAGATAATCCTTCAGCGGCAGCACGCCCTGCACATACACATCTGGTGAGTGCGGTATCAGCGGCGTCCAGTGCTCGCGCATGGGCGTTCGCACCGGCGCGGTCTCCACTTGAAAGTTGATAGCTTGGTCGTTGTGGGTGATTAGGAACACACCGTCGTGATGCTCCACCGAATACTCAACGCCCTGTTTCCTCGGCGAGATCACCGTGAGGGCCTCCGCCGGCTTGTCCGCAGGAACGTACCACGTCTCAGTCGTCTTCATGCTGTACAGCGACATGAACACATACTTCTCGTCCTGCGAAGAGCCCACCCCCACAAGGTACTTCTCGTCCACCTCGTGATGTATCAGTTCCGGCTTCGCGCCTCCGTCCGCGGACCCTAGCACATACCGCCACGCCTTGTCGCTACGGATCGCCGGGTCCAGCGTGTTGAAAAACACCGTTTTGTTGTCCGCCGCAATCACCACGTCCCCCGCTGCGTTCTGCAGTTTGTCTGGTAGGTCCTTTCCCGTGTTCAAGTCCCGAAAGCGGATCGTGCTCACCCGCCCGCCGGTAGGATCAACCGCGTACGCCATGATCTGAGAGTTTGGGCTGATCACCACCGGACCCGCGTTCACATTTGGGTATTCGCCCGCAAGCACGTTCACGTCCAGCAGCACCTCTTCCGCCGACTCCAGCGTTCCCTTCTTTCGGCAATAAATCGGGTGCGATTGTCCCTCCACCGTCCGTGCGTAGTACCAATACCCACGGTACGGATACGGCACCGACAAATCCGTTTGCTGGATGCGTCCAAGCATCTCGTTGTACAGAGTTTCCTGAAGCGCCTTCGTCGGCACCAACACCGCTTCGGCGTAGGCATTCTCCGCCTCCAGGTGCTTCACCAACTCGGGGTTCTTGCGCTCCCGCATCCAGAAGTACGGATCAACGAGCTTCTGTCCGTGCATCTCCATCACGTGCTCATGCTTTGCCGGCACAGGAGGCTGGTGAACGCCCGCAAACGCCGAACACACGAGCTGGAACGAGAGCATACTCGCGAGTAGGAACTGTTTCATCGACCCACTGTACACCGCCGCGGCCTTACCCGACACCCGCCCCGCTCACCCTTGAACAAGCCGCTCCCCTTTCCCCAACTGACGTACGAGATGCGCTGAAAATCCCGGCATTAGCCCGATCGACCTTGCGCCTGTCGTATTCCTTCCGCCAGCGGCAGAGCGTCGGCGATGACCTGAATCAGTACACCTTCGCCCGGAAGCCCAGCGAACTCCGGGACAGTCTTCCGGCGATCAACCTGCAATTGGAGGCTCCAGATCGCTCCCACCACGAAACCACCAAGCTCACAGCCAAGGTGTTCGAACTCTCCCAAACACTGCGTAATCTGGCGGTTTCTGCCGATTGATCCACAAAGCGGCGATTCCTCGAAATCGTATGTTTGAACTATACACTCGATGGCGCAAGTGCCATGTTTTCAACAACAAGGCCCTTCGACGCGCTCGTCAAAGGGCTTGATCTCTCGAAAAATCGGGGCGAGAGGATTTGAACCTCCGACCTTCTGGTCCCGAACCAGACGCGCTACCAAGCTGCGCTACGCCCCGTCTGTGGCGGACTATACACGCCCCGCTCCCTCCAAGCGAATCCCCCGGCCGCGATGCCCATGTGCGGGTGCCGGGGCCTATCCTTGGGTCGTGGCGTGCGGCATGGGAGGTTGCACCCACGTCGGCCTGGCCGGGGTGTCCCGGTGGTCGGTCTTTGATCGATTCGCTAGATCGGTGCGCCGCCCGCCGCACCATGCAAACGGGCCATGTCCATGAGCAGCACGAGTACCACCCTTGCCGCCACGCCTGCATCGGTCAACGGCTGGAACGCCGAGTATCTCCAGGGGCAGTATGAGCAGTACCAGGCCGACCCGGGCTCGCTGACGAGCGAACTGCGCTCGTTCTTTGCCGGCTTTGACCTGGCGATGCGATCGGTGCCGGGTGGGGCTGCTGGCCCGGCTGCAAGTGGTGGCCCCGCGCCCGCCGGGGGGGAGTTGCGCGAGGCCCTTCGTTTGCACGCCGGGGTTGCCTCGCTGATCTCGGCATACCGCCGCTTCGGGCACTTTGCGGCACAACTCGACCCCTTCAAGCGGCCCCGCGCGGGGCACCCGGAGTTAGACCTTGCAGCGCACGGCCTGACAGCCGCCGACCTGAACAAGATCGTCGATGCTGGGACTCTGCCCGTCGGTGGTGCCGCGTGCACCCTCGCGGCAGTGCTCGACACGCTCAAGTCAATCTACTGCGGCAGCGTGGGCGTGCAGTACATGCACATCGCCGAGGTAGCCCAGCGCACGTGGCTGCAAGAGCGCATTGAGCAGTCGCGATTGGCCATTGCCCTGAGCACCAAAGAAAAAGCCGGCATCTTTGAGGCCCTCAACAAGAGCGAGCAGTTCGAGAAGTTTTTGCAGGTGCGTTACCCCAGCGACAAGCGATTCAGCCTTGAGGGTGCCGAGACACTCATACCCGTCCTCGACCGCCTGATGCTCGCCGGCAGCGAGCTGGGCGTGAGCGAGTTGATGATGGGCATGCCCCACCGCGGGCGCATCAACGTGCTCATCAACACGCTGGGCAAGACCTACGAGCAGATCTTCACCGAGTTTGAGGGGACATTCCCGAGCGACTACGCCGACGGCGGCGGGGATGTGAAGTATCACAAAGGCTTCTCCGGCGAGCGGCTGCTGCCCAACGGCAAAACCATGGGCCTCGCCCTGGCAAGCAACCCGAGCCACCTTGAGAGCGTCGGAGCCATTGTCATGGGGCGCTGCCGGGCCAAGCAACGCCTGCGCAACGATACCGAACGCCGGCAGGTCGTCCCGGTCGTGATGCACGGCGACGCGGCGGTGATCGGGCAGGGGATCGTCGCAGAGCTTGCCAACATGAGCCAGCTCGAGGGGTACACCGTCGGCGGGGTCATCCACGTGGTGGTCAACAACCAGGTCGGCTTCACGACCGTGCCCGAGGATGGGCGCAGCAGCCCCTACTGCACCGACATCGCGTTGCAGAACGACGCGCCAGCGTTCCATGTTTGTGCCGACGACCCCGAGGCCGCCGTGGCGGTGGCGCAGATTTGCATGGAGTTCCGCCAGCGGTTCAAGCGCGACTGCTGGGTGGACCTGGTCTGCTACCGCAAGTACGGGCACAACGAACAGGACGAGCCGGCATACACCCAGCCTGTGATGGCCGGGATGATCAAGGCCAAGGCCAGCCCCGTGGCCATCTATGCCGAGCGGCTGGTGCGCGAGGGCGCGCTGAGCGAGGGGGCGATGGCCACGCTACGCGAGTCGCTGATGGCCCAGCTCAACAGCGCCCAAGACCTGGCCAAGAGCAAGGGCAAGCCGCCGAGCATCGACCCCGGCGGTCGGCGTTGGAAGGGGTATGGCAAGCAGTTCACCTTCCACCCGGTCAAGACGGCAATCTCAAAGGCCACACTCAAGGAAGTTTGCGATGCGCTGGGGCACGCGCCCGAGGGGATGGACCTGCACAAGAACGTGCGTGCCCTGATGGCCGCGCGGCAGGCGCTTGGCGCGGGGACGGGTCCGATCAGTTACGCCGATGCTGAGAGCATCGCGCTCGGGGCACTCCTGCTGCAGGGTGTGGCCCTTCGCCTGAGCGGGCAGGACTGTCGCCGGGGCACCTTCAGCCACCGCCACGCGGTGGTGCGCGATCAGAAGACCGGCGAACCCTTCACCCCGCTCAACAACATGCGCCCAATCAGCGCACTGCCCGACGATGCCGGGAAGCCTGACCCCGACGGTAAGCCAACGCAGGCGCGGCTGTGCGTCTACGACTCGCCCCTGAGCGAAGAGGCCGTGATGGGCTTTGACTACGGCTACTCCCTGGCCGACCCGAACATGCTGGTGATGTGGGAGGGTCAGTTTGGCGACTTTGTCAACGGCGCTCAGGTGCTCATCGACCAGTACATCGCCAGTGCAGAGTTGAAGTGGAACAGGTGGTCGGGGTTGACGCTCCTGCTGCCACACGGGTACGAGGGGGCGGGGCCTGAGCACAGTTCCTGCCGGATCGAGCGGTTCTTGCAGTTGTGCGGCAACGACAACATTCAAGTAACAATGCCGAGCACGGCAGCGCAAATCTTCCACCTGCTGCGCCGCCAGGGCAGCCCCGACCGCAAGTTCCGCAAGCCGCTGATCGTCGCGACGCCCAAGAGCATGTTGCGCGTGCAGACGAGCAAGGCCGAGGAGTTGCTGACGGGCACGTTCAGCGAACTGCTCGATGACCCGCTCTTTGCCGGGGCTTCGGGCACCAATGGCAAGCAAGGGCCGGACCGCAAGGGCGTCGGGCGTGTGGTGCTCTGTGCCGGGAAGATCTATCACGAGTTGGCCAAGCGGCGCGAGGAGTCCAAGAAGTTTGACACGGCCTTGGTGCGTGTCGAGCAGTTCTACCCCTTCCACGCGGACCTCTTTGCCGAGATCATCAAGGCCTACCCGGCCAAGGCGGAGCTGGTCTATTGCCAGGAGGAACCGCGCAACGCCGGGGCTTTCCTGTTTATAGACGATGTGCTGCGCAACCAGTGCGGGGTCAAAGCCCTGCGTTATATCGGCCGGCCGAGCAGCGCGGCCCCGGCGACGGGGAGCAAGAAACTCAGCGAGAAGCAGCAAGAGGCGATCCTGGCCGAGGCCATCGCCCCCGCCACGGGCAAGGACGCCAGCAAGGCGGTCAAGGCGTAGGCCCTTGGGGGGCGCGCCGAGTTTGGGATCGGGCCAACGAGTCTGTTTGACGATGCACCCCGGCACGCCGGCGTGCCGATAGAGAGCCACCATGCCAGCCGACATCATCATCCCCGAGTTTGGCGAGTCTGTTACCACCGGCGTCATCAGCCGGTGGCTGGTTCAGGACGGGCAGACCGTCGCGCGCGACCAGCCCGTGCTGGAACTGGAGACAGACAAGGTAACCGCCGAGGTCGTCGCCCCCGCTGCGGGCGTGCTCAAGCACGCGGCCAAGGCGGGGGACACGGTGCCCGTCAAGAGCACCGTCGGGCAGATTCTCGACAGCGGCGCAACCCCCGCAGCCGCGAAGGGCACACCCGCCGGACCGGCACCGACAGCCATGCCCGCCGAGGCCCCCACTGCTTCCCAGGCACCAGCAGTCAAGCCCGCCCCGGCCGCGGCTGCCGAGACCAACGGCCACGCCGAGGTCCGCGCCACGCCCCTGGCCCGCAAGGTCGCCGATGAGCAGGGTGTGGACCTCGCCCGCGTCCCGGGCACCGGCCCGGGCGGGCGCATCCGCGAGAGCGACGTGCTCGCGGCGGCCTCGGTGGTCGGCAAAGCGCAGGCCATCGGCTCCGGTGGCATCGCCGCCGGTGCACCCCCCAAAGGAACCCCGGCAGACAAGCCCGGCAACCGGCGCGAGAAGCTCAGCCCTCTGCGCCAGCGGATCGCCGCACGCCTGGTCGAGGCGCAGCACAACGCCGCGATGCTCACGACCTTTAACGAGGTCGATATGTCAGCCGTCATGGCGATACGTAGCAAGCACAAGGAAGAGTTTGAGAAGAAGCACGGCGTCGGGCTTGGCTTCATGTCCTTCTTCATCACCGCCGCGGCCAACGCGCTCAAGCAAATCCCCATTGCCAACGCCTATCTCGTCCAGGGACAGACCGGCCTGGAAGTTGAGTACCACCAGTCGCAGGACATCGCCGTCGCCGTCAGCACGCCCAAGGGGTTGACGGTGCCGGTGCTGCGCAACTGCGGTCAACTCTCTTATGCGGGCATCGAGCGCGGGATCAAGGACTTGGCCACCCGCGCCCGCGAGGGGAAGCTCACGCTCGACGACCTGCAAGGTGGCACCTTCACGATCACCAACGGCGGCGTCTTCGGCTCGCTGATGAGCACGCCGATTCTCAACGCCCCGCAGTCGGCGATCCTGGGCATGCACACGATCAAGAACCGCCCCGTCGAGAACCCCGATAAGCCCGGCGAGATCACGCTGCGCCCGATGATGTACCTGGCCCTCTCCTACGACCACCGCCTGCTCGATGGCTCTGATGCAGTTACGTTCCTCGTCTCGATCAAGAACGCTCTGGAGCGCCCCGAACGGCAACTGCTTGAGTTGTAGCGGCGTGTTATGACACCATGCTTGCAACGGGCCGATGGGGGCCAGACGCCAGGCCGTTGTATGCGGACCTTGGGGTCGATCTGTAGGGGCAAGAGAAACTCCGCCGGCGGTTTGTGGGGCATCTTTTTTGGCCGACCGGTCTAAAAATGCCGCACTTTCATGGATCAGTCGGCGTATGCACTACGGAGATATACACGTGATCAAGACTCAATACGTATCGTCAGCCGTGGGCTTGGAGGGTCGAATGCCTGCATCTGCATCTATTTCTGGGTTGGCGGGGACCAACCCTCTGCCGAATGATCTGGCCGAGGTCTGGCATTGTCTGAACACTGATTCCGGCGCGGACGTTGCGATCTGCAGCGCCGACGGGCGCATCCACTTCATCAGCTCCGTCCTGTCATGGTGGGCTCCGATCCGTGCCTCTGACGACCTCATCGGCAAGAACCTGCTGGAGGTCTTCCCCAGGCCCATTGCCGAGGAACGCATCACGCTGATCAAACGCGTCATCGAGACGGGCAAGCCCGTGATGCTGCACGCGGCGTGGAAGGGGATCCGCACCCGCACGGTGATCCGCCCCCTCCGCTCACCCGCCGGCACGATCGACCGCGTGCTGATCGTCGGCCGGGGGACAGTCCCATCCGATGAGACGCGAGCGGCACAGGCCGACTTTGAGGTCGTCCAGGCGCAGCACGTCGACAAGGGGCAGCTCGCCCACCTCACGGCCCGCGAACTGGAAATCCTGGCCCTGATCGGCCAGGGCCTAACGACCGCAGCGATCGCTGACCGCCTCTACCGCAGCCGCAAGACCATCGAGGCGCACCGCCTGAGCCTGGGCATCAAGCTCAAGGCGCGCAACCGTGTGGACCTTGCCCGCATCGCGGTCCAGAGCGGGCTGGTCGCCCCTTCCGAGACGACTACTCCCGAGCGCAGCCGGCGCGGGCCACGTTCCAGCGGCCGGTCCCCTGGCCCCGGCGCAGGCCCGAAACTCTGACCGATCATCCAAGCACCGTTCCCCCCGCGCCCGGCCCCGTGATGGGCGCTTTCGTACCCGCTGGCAACCCAGCAAACGACCAACTGCCGGGCGTGCGCGACGTGCGGATACTTGTCCGTGCCCCCAACCACTCCGCAGGCCAGCCAGGTTGTCCCCGCTGAGCTCAAGCCCTGGATGCTCAACTTCTTTAACGCCCGTGTGCTCGGGCCGATGGTCCGCCGGGCCTGGCACGCCGTGCGCTTGGCTGCCGACACTGGCGATCAACCCCTGCATGATCTGGCCGCTCACAAGGGGCCTGCGATCGTGGCGATGAATCACCACTCCTGGTGGGACCCGATGCTCGGGCTCTGGCTGTCGGGCAAGTACCTCCCGGGGCGTCCTTGCTATGCCCCGATGGAGCGGGCACAACTGGCCAAGTTTGCCATCCTCAAAAAACTCGGCATCTTCGGCGTCGATCCCGACGACCCCGCCACCCTCCCGTTGATGTCGGCCTACCTCGGGCAACTTTGGGCACGCGACCGCAGCGCGGTGTTGTGGATCACCCCGCAGGGCCAGTTTGCCGACCCGCGCGTGCCGATCCACCTGCGCCCGGGCGCCGCCGCGGTGGCCGCCTCACTGCCGACGCCCCCGCTGGTCGTCAGCCTCACCACCGAGATGGTCTTCTGGACCGACAAGAAGCCCGAGCTGCTCATCCGCGCCGCGGCCGTTGCGGCCCCGCTCTCGCCCAGCACCCCCTCCTGGCACCGCGCCCTGACGCGGGCGATGCAGGCGAACGCCGATGCCTTGCGCGACTTGGCCATCACACGCGACCCCGGGCGTTTTATCGTCATAGGCGGCGGCGGTGCCGCACGCACAAATATTTTCTACGACGCCTGGCTTACCCTACGCGGGCGGGGCAACCGGATCACCCCCACGCCGCGATAGCACCGGGCAACCTTGAGCAAACAAACCGATTTATACCACTACCCTCTCACACGCCCCGGCGGGCAAGGAAAGGCAGGATGATGACAGCAGTCGATTGGGTGCTCGCGTCCGGGGCCTTCATGGCGATCGTCGCCCTGGTGATGACGTGCATCAACCTGCGCCTCTACCAACCCGCGCCGGCTGCGGGCCCGGGCGTTGTCGGTGGCTCTGGCGGCAGGGATTCCGAGCCGGTCGTCTCAGTGTGCATCCCCGCGCGCAACGAGGCGGCGAATATCCGCGCGTGCGTGCAGTCGCTGCTGGGCGGTACGCTAGAGCACATCGAGGTGCTCGTCTACAACGACCAGAGCACCGACGGGACCGGGGCGATCCTCGCCGAGATGGCCTCTCTCGACGGCCGGGTTGTCCTTCCCCCCACCCGCGCGCTGCCCGCAGGGTGGAACGGCAAGCAGTTTGGGTGCGACACCCTGGGCCGATCGGCACGGGGCGACTGGCTCCTGTTTACCGACGCCGACGTGCGCTTCCACCCCGATGCCCTCGCCCGCACGCTCGCCCAGGCACAAGCCATGCGCCTGGACCTGCTGAGCACCTTCCCCCGCCAGATCACCGGCACCCTCGGCGAGCGCCTCGCCGTGCCGATGATCTTTTTTATCCTTTTTTCCTACCTCCCTTTCCCGCGCATGCGGCGTACAAACGACCCGGCGGCCTCAGCCGGGTGCGGGCAGTTCCTCTTCGCCCGGCGTGAGGCCTACCTCGCCAGCGGTGGGCACGCGGCGTTCAAGGACTCCATGCACGACGGCGTGAAAATGCCCCGCACCTTCCGCCGGGCTGGGTTCAAGACCGACCTCTTCGACGGCACCGATCTCTGCTGTGTCCGCATGTACACCGGCTTGGCCCAGACCTGGCGCGGCTTCACCAAAAACGCATTCGAGGGCCTCGGCTCGATCGGGCTGCTGGGGTTCATCACGCTCGTGCACCTGCTGGCGCACGTGCTGCCGTGGGTGGTGGTGCTGCTCTGGGTCTTCATCCCGGCGTTCGTTACGGTGGCACCCCATGACGAACTCGGCATGGCGCGATTCGCTGCCACGGGGCTTGTCTTTGCCGCCCTTGCCGTGCTGGCCAACATCCTCCAGCGCACGCTGCTGATGGTCCGCTTCCGCCAGCCCATCGTCGGCGTCCTGCTGCACCCCATCGGCGTGCTGCTGATGACGGCTATCCAGTGGCGCAGCTGGTGGCTGCACATCACCGGCCGGCGCGTCTGGCGCGGGCGCGTCGCTGGTGAGCCTACTTCCGCTTCTTAAACTTACTCTTGATGCTCGGCGTGAACGTCGAGCCCCGCTGCTGGGCCAGCCCGGGCATCCCCGACAGCCCCGGCAGCAGGCCGCCACCGCCGCCCATCCCTTTGACGGCGTTGACCCGGTCCGCCGCGCTCATCCCCCCGAACTGCTGCATGAGTTTGCTGACGGTCTTGAACTGATTAACAAGCCCCCCGACCTGCTCGACCTTGGTCCCCGACCCGCGTGCCACACGCCCACGCCGGCTGTTGTTCAGCAGCGACACGTCGCGCCGCTCCCTGGGGGTCATGCTGTGCACGATCCCCTCGACCTGGTCGATCTGCTTGTCATCGATGTGCAGGTTTTTCATCTCGTTGCCCACGCCGGGCAGCAGGCCCATCAACTGCTTGAGCGGGCCCATGCGGCGCAGGCTCTTGAGCTGGGCCAAGAAGTCGTCCATCCCCATCTGCCCCTTAGAAATCTTCTCCTCAAGGGCCTTGGCCTCGTCGTCGCTGACCTGCTCCTTGGCCTTCTGCACCAGGCTGAGCACGTCGCCCATGCCCAGGATGCGCCCGGCTATACGCGCGGCATGAAACTCCTCGATCTGGTCCAACTTCTCACCCGTGCCGATAAACCGGATCGGCGCGCCGGTAACGGCCTTGACCGACAGGGCCGCCCCGCCACGCGTGTCGCTGTCAAACTTCGTCAGGATCAGCCCGTCGACTTGCAGACGCGCGTGGAAGGCCTTGGCGCTCTTGACGGCGTCCTGCCCGGTCATCGCGTCGGCGACGAGGAAAATCTGGTGCGGGCGCAGCGCCTTGTTCACCTGCTCGAGTTCGCCCATCAGTTCGTCGTTGACGTGCAGGCGGCCGGCGGTGTCGAGGATCACCGTGTCGATCCCCTCACGCCGGGCCTGCGCGAGCGCTCGCTGGCAGACCCCCACAGCCACGCCCACCGCCTGGCCATACTCGGCGGCCTTGTCAGGCTCACCATAAAACACAACCTTCCCAACGCCAGCCCCACCGCCGGGCCCACTGCCGGGGATTGCCCCAACCTGCTCGGCCAGCGTCCGCAACTGCTCGATCGCCGCGGGGCGTTGCAGGTCCGCCGCCACCAGCATCACCGAGCGGTTGCGTTTGCGTAGCCACCCGGCCAGCTTGCCGCAGGTGGTCGTTTTGCCGCTGCCTTGTAGCCCGCACATCATCACCACCGTCGGGCCCGGGGTGATCTGCAGCACGCCCGGGCCGTCTTGCATCATGACCTCGGCGGCCTGCTGGGGCGTAGCCCCCGCGGGTATTGCCGGGGCATCGCCGAGCAGCGCGACGAGCTTGTCGTAGACGATCCCGATCATCTCCTGCCCGGGCTGCAGACTCTTGGTTACCTCCTTGCCCACCGCCTCTTGCATCACCTGGGTCGTAAAATCGTTGATGACCTCCAGCGAAACGTCCGCCTCGAGCAGACTGGTGCGGACCTCGGCAACCGCATCGGCAATGTTCTTCTCGCTCAACTTGGCGTTGCCCGAGAGTTTGCGGAAAAGCCCGTTGAACGAGTCGGTCAGGCGGTCGAACATCAGCGGTGGTCCGTGAAAAGAGTGCGGTTGCGGGGTTGCGGGCGGGTGCGTGCGTGGTGCACGCCAAGGCGGAACAATAGCAATCTACCCCACAGGCCAGGCCAGATCGGCTAGACTTGACCGGCATCGCTTGGGTTTTTCCATTCACCGCTTTGATGGAGGTGTTCGATGGGCAAGTTCATTGCGTTCCTGCTGGTTCTTGGTCTGGGCATCGGCGCGTGGTACTTTGTTGCCGGGCCTGGCAAGGGCAGGCTTGGCGGCGGGTCGTACAGTGGTGGTCAGAGCGATCAGGCCTCCTCCGGCGGGCATGGCAACCTCCCGGCGGTCTTCGCCGATCTCTCCTTCGAGAAGGCCCTGGCTGAGAACGCCACCAGCGGCAAGCCCCTGGTCGTCAACATGTCCGCCAGCTGGTGCCCACCCTGCCAGCAGATGAAAAAACAAGTCTGGCCCGATCCCAAAGTTGCATCCTGGTTCGCTACCAACGGCAAGGCGATCTATGTCGATGTCGATCAAGACAAGGCCGTGGCCAGCAAACTAAACATCAAGTCGATGCCCACAATGGTCGTCTTCAAGAACGGCAAAGAGGTCTCCCGCACCTCCGGCGGGCGCGGGGCCAGCGACCTGATCTCCTGGCTCGACAAATACAAGTAAACCCCTCGGCAATCGCCTCAATACACCCTGCGATAGGGTGTTTTTCTACAGCCTCACCACCCCCCGGCACGATACTGCATACAAGCCCCAAGGGGACCTGCCGGCCAACCTGGTCCTAGCGTACTACTACGTCCGCCCACGCAACAGCGAGGGCGTAACCGGCCTGACGCCCGAGGCCTTCAGCGAGCAGCTCCGCCAGGTCAAAGCCCACTACCGCATCGTCGGCGTCGATGAGTTTGTCGCCCGGCAGGCGCACGAGGCAGGCCTTGCCCTGGTGACGTTTGACGACGCGGTGCTGGACCAGTACCAATATGCCGGCCCCGTGCTGGCCGAGCACAATGCCCCGGCGGTCTTCTACGCCCCCATGCGCCCGATCGCCGAGGGCGTTGACTTTGCCAACCTCGAGGCCGCCAAAGGCCAAGCAGACCCCGCCGGTCGCAGCGGGTGGTGCACCCAGCACCTCCTGCACGCGCTGGCGCAGGAACTCGGCTTCGCCCGCCTGGAAACCCTCGTCCGCAAGGCCCTCTCAAACCGCCCCGGCGACATCCCAAGCATCGATACGCAGGCGATGGACCGCCTCTACCACTATGAGGCCCCGCACAAACGCTGGCTGAAATACCTGATGGCCTTCGCCCTCACCCCCGCTGAAAGCTCGGCGGTGCTGCACGCCGTCAACGCCCAGGTCGGGCACCTCGACCATCGCGACTGGTTCTGCTCGGCCGAGCAACTCCGCGAGTTGCAAAGCGCCGGGCACGCCATCGGCGCGCACGGCTTTGACCACCTGCCCTACAGCACCCTCAGCGCGGCCGCCCAGGCCGCCGACATGCGTACCGCCAAGGGGACCATGGACCGCCTGCTCGGCGCGCGCCCGCGCACGATCGCCTTCCCGTTCGGGCGTGCTGATGAGACGACCTATCGCCTCGTCGCCGAACTGGGATATACGCACAGCTTCACCACGGCCCAGCGGACCGACTGTGCCGCGCTGCCCGCGCTTCTGCCAACAAGCACAGCCGCCCAACCCGCCAACGTCTAACGCACACACACCGATCACGGACCACACATGAGCACGCATACCAAGCTGCAAGCCGCCCCCCCCACTGCTGCCACCCCGGCCAAGTTCACGATCGAGCCGGTGCGAGACGCAGAGCAACTCCGCCAATATATCGACCAGCACTGGCGAACCGGGCACGTGCTGGCGCGCGATGAACGGATGTTTGACTTCCAGTACCGCACCAAGTGGGTCGATAAGCGCCTCTTCCCCCTCGGCGTCAGCGTCCTCGGTGCATATGAGGGATCCGAGCTCGTCGGGTTCCTCGGCGCGATCATCGCGCCCTACCCACGCCCGCAGAGCTACTGGCTCGCCCTCTGGCACGTCCTGCCCACACTCAAAGGTGGTGGCCACGGCGGCAAACTGCTCAACGAGATGCAACGCCTAGCCGTCGGCACCGACGGGCGCGGCAAGGGTTGGATCGGCACCTTCGGCGCAGGCCCAGAAGCGCTGCCCGTCTACCTCAAACGCGGCTACGCATGCCGGGCCGTTCGACGCTGGGTCTACACCAACCCCATCCCCGACCCCACACCACCGCCACAATCCCTGCACGCCGGCGAGGTGCGCCCGCCCGAAGAGTGGCTCGCCTACCGCTACGACGCGCACCCCATCTTTACCTACGAACGCCGGCGTGCGGGCATCTTCCGCACCGAGCAGAACGCCTGGGGCATCGTCACCCACGTCCTACGCCTAGACGACCAAACCCCCGGCGGGTGGCGCGACGACGTCAACGAAGTCTTCCTCCGCGACTCCGCACGCGCCCTCGCCGCCGGGTGCAACTACCTCATGGACGCCTGGGCCATCGACCCCCCCGGCACAGGGTGGACACTCGCCCCTGACGACCTGCCCAGCGTCTTCCACCCCCCCACCGCCCGTGGCAACCTCATCTACACCGTCGGCCGGCCGTTCGTATGCGGGGATGTGCAAAAGGGTGAGTGCGATCAGGACCGGCCGAACTAATACTTCCCCCGGCAAAGCCGAAACTAAAAATATTTTGCACAAAATCCATTCCACCCCTTGACAAACCCCAAAGTTGGAAGCAGTCTGAAATCGTCCTGTCCCGCGGAGCAGTCGTCCTGTCCCGCGGAGCAGTCGTCCTGTCCCGCGGAATTCGGACTATTCCAAGGGAGGTCTGCCGTGTTTACCAGTCCGCACCCATGTCTAGCTCGATTTTTGCATCGAACGATCGTTGCCTTGGCCATTGCATGCTCGGCGTGCCTCTGGCCAGCAAGTGCCAACGCCCAGCAACTCGGCGTGAAAAGCCCCGGCTGGGACTACCTCGATCCGGTGAACATCGCCGAGTCGCGCGTCTACGCCCGGCTGTTCTTCGAGTTCAAGGACACGGGCGTCATGTCGCCGGAGTTCCAGAACTTCCGCTTCACCAACCCCGCCCCCACCGGCGTGATGACCCCCTTCTATGGCGCAGAGGTTGTGTTCGAGAAGATCTATGCGCATCGCCTTGCGCAATTCGACCGGGTTACGCGTATGTCCTACACGCTCAGCGACCTCCGCCGCGATGACCCGGCTGTGGAGGCCGCCTTCAGGCTGTACGCCACGACAGGCAAGCTACCAACCCCGATTGCCGTCGACACCACCGCTGGCACCTCCCCCCTCAACAGCATTGAGCAGCAAAAGCCAATCGGCAAGGGCGCATTTGATAAAACTCTCACAATCCGCATGGTGGGATACGAAGGCCTCGATCCCACCTTGCGGACCCGGGACTTTGACCGCGTCAACTCGGTTCTGAAGGCCGACGGTGGGCCGATCGGGTGGCCGGTTCGCGCAGTCTATACCCCTGGCTCACTGGAGAACTTCCCCAACAGTGCCGGCACACTCACGGCCACAACCGAGCCGGTCCCGGTGTATGTCTTGGTCGACCCCGCCGAGATCGATCGTGCCTGGCTCGCATCACCCGAGCACGATGACGCCGAGAACGCGCCGCACAAGCGTCGCTTCCCTGTGCTCGATGGGCCGGCGACATCCTGTATCATAGTGCACATAGCACCCACGACCTTGAAATCATCTTACTCTTTTCTCGCGCCTCCATGGCCGCGCTGGGCCGATGTCGTCTTTATCAAGAAAAGGGATGTCAGACCTACAACAATCGCCAACAACCGTTGGTCTGTCCTCACAACTACCTGGCTGCGATACACCAACTACTTAGGGCGGGTTCTCGCTGACTTGGGCATCAATCACGGATCGTTCATGGCCTACGGCGTCTCCCCTTCAATAGCAGGCATAGTTGTGCGGCGCGGGGAACCCGGCGTGCCCTTTGAATACCAAACCCCGCCGCCTCGCGGCGACCTCGTCTTTGCCTTGTGGGAGAGCACGGGCCTGCTCCGCGACGCGGAGAGCGACCCGTGGAAGGATGAACGCAACGGGCCGATGAGTGCGCATGTGAGCTCCCCTGACTTTGACTGGAAAGTCCGCGGGCGTACGTCATTTGTCCTCCCGGCCCCGTTTGCGGATGTGCTCGCCCCACGGCGTGAGTATGTCATCCTGCCCGAGTCGTTCAGCAAGGAAAAAGTCCCGATCATCAGCGTCTACGCCGACAAATCCTCCAAGCCCCTGGCCGAGGATTATGTTTTCAAGGTTGGCCCGCCGACCACCGCCGTGGACCTGCTGGCGATCTGCCTCTTTACGACCTGCAGCGACGAGCAAATCCGCTCGATCCCAGCCGCGCTGCGGGCGGCGGAAATCCGAAACTCACCCCCTCCCCAACCACCAGCCCCACCACCACCCGCTTCCCCCTAGCCGGTGTTTGGCACCCCGCCCCTTACCCCCTGGGCAGTTTCCGTGCCTCGGCCAGGTACCACTCCATCTGCCCGCGCACCTCGTGCAGCGAGTCGCCGCCGAACTTCTCACGCAGGCAACGCCCGACCTCGAAGGCCACAACGTTCTCCAGCACCACCCCCGCCGCGGCCACGGCTGAGACGTCCGAACGCTCGTACGCGCTCGGCGCGCCCTGCTTGGTGTTCAGGTCCACAGAGGGCATGCCGCGCAAAAGCGTGGCGATCGGCTTCATCGCCGCCCGCACCACCACCGGCGCGCCGTTGCTCATCCCACCCTCGGTCCCCCCGGCGTTGTTGCTCGGGCGCACAAACCCCAGCCCCGGCGTTTCGAGCCTTGCGCGGTCAAACGCGATCGGGTCGTGCACCTCATGCCCGAACCGCCCGGCTGACTCAAACCCCAGCCCGATCTCGACGCCCTTGATCGCCTGGATACCCATCACCGCATACGCCAGGCGCGCGTCGAGCTTCTCGAACCAGTGCATCGTGCTGCCGATGCCCGGCGGCAGGCCGAAGACGTGCGCCTCGATCGTTCCCCCGGCGGTCGTCTTGTCAACCTTGGCCTGGTGGATCGCCTCCTCCTGCCGTTTGCTCGCCGCCGCGTCTGGGCAATAGGTATCGCTCGCGTCGCGTGCTGCTCGCATCTGCTGCCAGTTGGCCTCGGTGATGGTTACGTCCGTCCGCGCCTGGTGCACGCTGCGCGTAAACGCAAAGACCTCGATGCGCAGTTCCCGCAGCAGGCACCGCGCCAGCGCACCCGCCGCCACGCGTGCGGCGGTCTCACGCGCGCTGGCACGCTCGAGCGTCTCGCGGCAGTCGGTCGTCAAATACTTCATACTCCCCGCCAAGTCGGCATGCCCAGGGCGCGGCGTGTGGACCGCTGGCGTGCGGGCAAGGTCATCTAGCCGAGAGTCCTTGTTGGGCACCTGCAGCGCGACGGGCGCACCAGTCGTCTGCCCCAGGCGCACGCCCGAGAGCACCGTAACAGCATCGGCCTCGATCCGCTGTCGGCCACCACGCCCATACCCACCCTGCCGGCGACGCAACTCGGCATCGATAAACGCCACGTCCACCGGCACGCCCGCGGGCATACCAGAGACCAGCGCCAGCAGCGTTGGACCGTGCGATTCACCGGCCGTTTGATAGTCCATGCGTGCCATGCGGCATTATCGGCTAGAAGCACCCCCGGCGTGCGTCGGTACCCCCACACCCACACCCGCCCCCACGCCCCGCGCCAAATCCCCCATCGTTACACGCCGGGCAAAGCGCGGCGAGATCGACACATCGTGGCTGACGCAGACCAACGCCGCGTTCACCTCCCGGCACGCGCTCTGCATCAACTCCATCGCCTGCTCGGTGTTCTGCGGGTCCAGCGAGGCCGTCGGCTCGTCGGCCAGCACCAGCGCAGGCCTGCACGCGACCGCGCGGGCAATCGCCACGCGCTGCTGCTGGCCCACGCTCAACTTCTCAACGGGACGCCTCGGGTGGGTAATCCCGAGCTTCTCCAATAGTTCCAGCGCACGCGCCCGATGTTCCGCCGGTGGCATCGTGCCAAACAAGAGTGCCAACTCCACATTCTCGATCGCGCTCATGCCGGGCAAGAGGTGGAAGGTCTGAAAAATCATCCCGATCTGCCGGCCCCGCAGCGCATCGCGGGCCGGCCCGTGCAGGGCTTGGATATCCCTGCCCGCAACCGCAACCGAGCCGGCATCGGCATCGAGCAGACCGGCGATCAGGTGCAGCAGCGTGCTCTTGCCAACCCCCGACGAGCCGGTGATCAGCAACTCCCCGCCCGGTTCAACCTCCAGCTCGTGCACGGCCAGCACAAAGTGCCCATCCTCAGCGCGGTAGGAAAAACGAAGATCACGCACAGCAAGAGCAGGGACCATGCACCACCCTCAAAGCCCTCGGCACAGGCCCCAGAGCGGGCCGGGGGCCATGACTAAATCGCCACCGACAGGCCAGAAAAAGCGGGCGACGAGGCTTGAACTCGCGACCTACGCGTTGGGAACGCGTCGCTCTACCACTGAGCTACGCCCGCACATACCCATCATACCACCCTGGCCACGCCGCAACAAGCGACAGGGCAGGCCCACACTACCACACTGCGGTACACTCACATCCCCCCGGCTATCCTCCACCCCAACGCCCGCTCAATCCGCCCTGCAAAGGCCCGTTCCGCCATGAACCTTCTGGACATCCTTCAGCCCGAATGCGTCAAGGCACCCCTGGTTGCCACGGGCAAACGCGGGTGCATCGATGAACTCGTCGACCTCATGGCCGCCACCGGCAAGGTCGCCGAGGTGCAAACACTCAAAGACGCCATCTGGACCCGCGAGCAGACACGCACCACAGGCATCGGGCACGGGCTGGCCATCCCCCACGGCAAGTGCGCCGGCGTCGGCGGGATCATCATGGCCATAGGCAAGCCCGCAGAGCCGATCGACTTTGGCGCAATCGACGGCAAGCCCGTCCGCCTCATCATCATGCTCGCCAGCTCGCCCGACCGCAACAGCGACCACATCCAGGCACTCGCTCGCGTCAGCCGCATCATGATGCTCGCCGACTTCCGTGAACGCATCTATCAGGCCGCCACCGGCCAAGAACTCTTCGCCCTGCTCAAAGAGCAAGAGTCGCGCTAGGGCCTGCACATGCCCACCACCTCATCAACAACCTACCCCCCGGCTACCTCGGCCCCTGCGCCAACCATCGATGCCTATCTCGCCGCCACCGTCGATGGACTGGACATCCCGTCGAACCTCAAAGAGGCACTCCGCTACTCCCTCCTCGGCGGGGGCAAACGCCTGCGCCCCGTCCTCGCCTGGCACTGCTGCGCAGCCGTCGGGGGCAACCCGGCAGACTCCCTGCCCGCGGGCGCGGCCGTCGAACTTGTCCACGCCTTCAGCCTCGTGCACGACGACCTGCCCGCGATGGACGACGACGACTTCCGCCGGGGCCGGCCCACACTGCACAAGGCCACCAGCGAAGCCATGGCGGTCCTCGCCGGCGACGGGATGCTCACCCTCGCCTTCGGGGTCCTGGTCCAGAAGAGCACCCACCCGTCCCTAGCCGCACGCCTGGTCGCCGAACTCGCTCTGGGCACACAAGCCATGATCGCCGGGCAGGTCTACGACACCCTCGGCGGCCTGCCCGCAGGCCTGAGCGACCAGGAACGCCTGGACCTCATCCACCGCAACAAAACCGGCGCACTCCTCCGCGCCGCATGCCGCATGGGCGCACTCTGCGGGCACGCCAGCGAGCGCGCCGTCCACCTCCTCTCGCACTACGCCCAGGCCGTCGGCCTGATGTTCCAGATCGTCGATGACGTTATCGACGTAACCCAAGAAGCACACCACGCAGGCAAACAAACAGGCAAAGACGCCGCCAAGGGCAAACTCACCTACCCGGGCCTGCTCGGGCTAGACGCCTCGCGCTTGGCCATCGCTCGCCTGGAGGGCGAGGCCCTCGACGCCATCGCACCCTTAGGCCCAACCGCCGCGCCACTGGCCGAACTCGCCCGGTACATGGCCGTGCGCACGCACTAACAACCCACCATGCTCCCCACCGCCGCGCTGCAGTACGACCTGCCCGAAGACCTCATCGCCCGCCAGCCGGCCGACCCGCGCGACTCGGCCAGGATGCTGGTCGTCTCCCGCACCAACCCCACCCGCATCACGCACGCGCACGCACGCGACCTGCCCAGTTTCCTAAACCCCGGCGATGCGATGGTCGTCAACGACTCGCGCGTCCTGCCCGCACGCCTCACCGGCGCACGCAACGACACCGGGGGTAAGGTCGAGGGCCTCTTCCTGGCCACAGCCGGCGATGAACGCACCTGGCGCGTCATGCTCAAGGCCAAACGCCCCCGCGTCGGCAGCCGCATCGACCTGACCGACCCCGCCGGGCTGGACACCGGCATCTCCCTAGAGCTGCTCAGCCGCACCAGCACCGAAAACCATCGACATCAAGCCGAGGATCAAACCGCCGAGCAAACGAGCAACGACGCCGCCTGGATCGTCCACGCCCTCGGCCGCCCAGACCTCACCACAGCCGTGGCAATCCTCGACGCCGTCGGCAGCACGCCCCTGCCACCCTACATCCGCGCCGCCCGAACGCGTGGCGAGCACCCCCCCACCCCCAAACTCGACGCACACGACCGCGCCGTCTATCAGACCATCTACGCCAACAGCGCCATGACCGGCTCCGTCGCCGCCCCCACCGCCGGCCTGCACTTCACACCCCAACTCCTAGCCGCGTTGCAGACAGCAGGGATCTCCCGGCATGCCGTGACGCTGCACGTCGGCCTGGGCACGTTCAAGCCCGTGCAGGCCGAGTTCGTCGAGCAGCACCCGATGCACGCCGAGTGGTGCACGATCCCCCCCGCAACCGCCGCCGCCCTCACCGCCACTCGCAAGACCGGCGGGCGCATCCTTGCCATCGGCACCACCAGCGCACGCACGCTCGAGAGTTTCTCACCCCACCACCTCACCACCGGCGGCGAGCATTGGACACGCCTGCTCATCACCCCAGGGCACACCTGGCAGAACGCCGACGCCCTCCTGACCAACTTCCACCTCCCCGGCACCACGCTCATGGCGATGGTCGCCAGCCTGCTCGGCGGCCCGGGGGATGCCCATACCCCCGCCTCGGGCGTCGCACGCCTGCAGCACCTCTACGCGCTCGCCATCGCCGAGCGCTATCGCTTCTATTCCTTTGGCGACGCGATGCTCATCCTCCCCTAACCGCCGCCACCAACGCCGCCGTCGCACCCGCCGGGTCCGCCGAGCCGCACACCGCCGCGCACACCGCCACCCCCGCGCACCCCGCCGCCCGCAACTGACCGACGTTGTCCAGCGTGATCCCCCCGATCGCCAAATGCGGCAGCCGCGCAACCTGCGCATCAGCAAGATACTCCCGCAGATACCCCGGCCCACTGACAACCCTCGGCTTGGTCGCCGTCGGGAACATCGCCCCCACGCCGCAGTAGTCCGCACCATCCTCAGCCGCGGCACGCGCCTCGCGCAGGTCGTGCGTCGATACACCCACCAGCAACCCCTCCCCCGCCAGTTTGCGCACCCCCCACACAGGCACATCCTCCTGCCCAACATGCACACCATCAGCCCCGGCCAGCAACGCAATGTCCGCCCGATCGTTGATAATCACCGCCACACCCGCGGGCCTGGCAATCTCCACGAGCGCACGCGCACGCCCAAGCAACTCCGCCGAGTCGAGTTCCTTCTCCCGCAACTGCAAGCACTCAGCACCCCCGGCAATCGCCCCGCGCACCACCTCCTGCCATGGTCGCTTGCACGCCGACTCTGTTACCAGCACGCACACCCCCCACTGCCTCGCCCGCACGCCCCCGCCCATCGCCAGCAGCAACCTCTTCTCAACCTCATACGACGCGTACCGCATCTGCTCGACACGCCGGGCCAAGCCCGCGTCCTTACTCACCCCCGGCATCTTCAAGCACTCTTCGATCACCCGCAGAGCCTCGGTCAATCTCTTGCACGCCGCGCTGGCGACCTGATACAACCCGCTGCGCCTCCCCTCCGCCTCGGTGCTGATCCCCGTGCCCACATCCCCGGGCGTATCCCGCCACGCCAGCAGCAACGCTGGCTCGCCCACGCCCGCCGCCACCGCCGCGACCTCATGCCGGAGGCTTTTGAGGCGCCCGCACAAATCCTCGCTCTGGAGGCAGAACCGCGCCACATCCTCCATCACGCGCAGCGCCTCCCGCGCGCGGTTGAGGTTGGCGTCAAGCATCCGCAGAGCCTGATTCATCGCCGATCCTATCGCCCCACGCACGCCGTCTTGCCACGCACCCACCCTGGACGCGGGCTAACCTCGTGCGATGGAAGACCTTTCCAGATCCGTCGCCCGCGCCGCCGCCAAAACCGGCCTAGGCAAGCTCAGGCCGACGGCCTGGCTCCGTAGCATCGTCGAGGTCATCGGCTCCAAAACCATCAGCATTATCGAGCAGGTCGGCGCCACCGCCAACCTCCTGCTGCAGATCATCAAGTGGATCTACCGCTCGATCGTCCGCCCCAAGGTCCGCATCGGCCGCCCGAACGTGATCGCCCAACTCGTCCGCGTCGGCGTCCGCAGCATGTTCATCGTCTCGCTTGTCTCGGGGTGCGTGGGCCTCATCCTCGTCCTCCAGATGGCCCCCCCGCTCGACGACTTTGGCCGCAAGGACCTCTCGGCCAACATCCTTGGCGTCTCCGTCCTCCGCGAGCTCGGCCCGCTCATCGCCGCCATGGTCCTTACAGGCTTCGCCGGCGCCGCCATCGCTGCCGAGCTGGGCACCATGGTCGTCGGCGAAGAGATCGAGGCCCTCGAAGCCCAGGCCCTCAACCCCATCCGTTTCCTCGTCGTCCCGCGCGTACTCGCAACGATCATCGGCCTAGCCGTGCTCACCGTGCTCAGCAACGTCGTCGCCATCCTGTCGGGCTTCGCCGTCGCCGTAACCATCGTCGATATCCCCGGCCAGACCTTCTGGGACAACCTCATGGAGCAGGCCAAGCCCATCGACTTCATCACCGGCATGACCAAATCCCTCATCTTCGGCCTGCTCATCGGCCTCATCGCATGCAGCAACGGCATGCGCGTAACCGGCGGCGCGGCCGGCGTAGGTAAGGCAACCACCCAAACCGTTGTGCAGTCCATCGTCTGCATCGTCATCGCCGACATGATCTTCACCATCCTCTTCTTCGCCCTCAAACTCAACTAGCCCCGGCTACCCCGATCAGGCACCCCCAGGCTTGCCCATCTTTACACCCCCAACCAACCTTCCCGACCACCCCCCGCGCCGGGTCGCAAAAAATCCTCAAATCCCTCGAACCAAAGCCCCTTGGCAACCGAAGATACCTTCGCTAGAGGCCCACGCAAATCCCGACGGCCACACACGAACCCGTCCAAGATTCCCGCGTCAAGGCCCGTGATTTCACCCGTCCTGTCAGCCGTATCTGTTGGAAGTTCTGGCCCGGCCACCTTGGGATGGTCCCAGGCAAACCAGGCCAGAGTGTGCCGTGGGCGACGGCCTGCGGAAAGAAAGCTGGGCGACCGGCGATCCCCGGTGTCGGCTCGGCAAGGCCACTGCCTGGCACTGTTTGGCACAAAGCCAAACACCCACGCCCGGCAGGCATTGAAAAGGAGGTGATCCAGTGCAGAACTCTTTCGGATCATGTTTCGCTGCGAAGTACGCAGGAGGGCTTGGCCTGAAGCCCTAAAGCTTCAGAGCCGCTCGACGGAGCTGGCTTGTTCACACCCCGCGTCGGCCACGGGCCGCACAAAGGGAAACTGAACGGCCCAGCCCTGGAAACAGCTGCGGGTTCATCCCCACAGCCAATAACAAAGCATGCCTTCATGCACGGCCCGCGCCCCACAGCGCGGGCCGTTTTTATACGTATCGCACAAGTGTCTTATTCAGAACTCCTCCCCCGGAACGTTCTGGCGGGGAGGGGCTGGGGTGGGGTTATCCACTTCGGACGCACGAAATTCAGCGGCGATCCATCTCACATCCCCGCGCAGCAAACAACACCCACCTACGCACACTGTCTACAACCCCAACCTCAATCCTCCCGATCATCCGGCTCAAGCTCATCCGTCCGGTTCTGCAACTGGCTCTTGAGCCGTGCCAAAATCAGGCTGTGCATCTGGCTCACCCGGCTCTCAGAGAGGTCGAGCGTCGAGCCGATCTCCTTCATCGTCATTTCCTCGTAGTAATAGAGGATCACGATCAACCGCTCGGCACGCGACAACCCGCGTGTGAGCATCTCCTTGATGTCCCGCCGTTGCGTCTCCAGCAGCGGGTTCTGCTGCGAGTGGTCCTTGAGCACGTCGATCTCGGTTACTTCCTTGTTCCCGTCGCTGTTGAACGCCTTGCGGTTCAGCGACACCGTCATCACCGCACCCGAGTCCTTGAGGATCTTCTCCAGGTCCTCACCCGTCGCCCCTAGCGCCTGTGAAACCTCGTCGTCCGTCGGCGAACGCCCGTTGCGCATCTCAAACTTGTCGCGGATGACCGAGACCTTCGCCGTCCGGTGCCGAACAAGCCGGGGCACCCAGTCCATCGCACGCAACTCGTCGATGATCGCCCCCTTGATGCGCGTGGCGCTGTACGTCTCAAACTTCACACCCTTGGCCAGGTCAAACGCATCGATCGCGTCCATGAGCCCAAACTGACCGGCGGACATCAGGTCCCCAACGTCCACCTCATCGGGCAGCCGGGTGTACGTCTTCTCGGCAATGTACCGCACCAGCGGCAAGTACCGCTCCCAGAAATAGTTCCGTATGTCCGGCCTCTGCGTCTTGGCATACTCCGCCCAGATCTCATTAACCGGCAACTGGTCAAACTCCACCTTGCTGCAAGCGTTCGCCGCCGTCAGACGCTTGCGCGTCCCACCCTTCATCGCCGGCTTCCCGTTGTTGCTCCCACCCCCACCCTTGCCACCGGGCACAACACCCTTGCCAATCGAGGGCTTCACAGGCAGGCCATCCGTCTGCGCAAGAGAACGAACCGCAACAACCCGTGCAGAAGCGCCCCTACCGGCACCCCCACGCACGGCGGAACTGCGAACACCAACCGCTGAAGCCTTCATCCGAGACATGGTCGACTCCTTGACCCATCTACACAGCCGGCAACAACTACCCTGCACAGCCCCGTCGGCCTCCCGGCCTCTAGCACTATGCACGATCCTGTGCCCGCCGCAACCAGAGTGGGCGAATGCCCAGCTCCTGGCCGCCCGGTGCGCTCAGCACCGAGCTTTGTCGTACACCACCGAGCAAAGGCCCAGAAAAGAGCCCCGCCTGATGGTCCACTTGCCTGTCCGCCCGTCCGTGGGTTTTCAGACGGATAGAGCGTAACAGCCGAAAAGAAATTTTCAAGTCCTCACACAACTATCAACAAGTCATCCACAATCTACCCACACCGATTGGCACAGAAACACCCCATCACCCCGACGCCGGCTCCTCCTGAGCCTCCTTGGCCCTCTGCCCAACCTCCGCCAACGCCTGCTCCGCGGCCAGGCGCGAGGCCTCCTTCGCCTGCTCGGCACGCTTGAAGATCGTTTCACTGATCACCCCCGTGCTGATCCGCCCGATCACGTACCCCACGACCGAGCAGACGACCATCGCCATGATCGCCCTTGGCACCGCCACCTCGATCGGGTTGGAGACCGACATGTTCGCCAGCATCGCCACCACAAACCCCGAAAGGCCCGTGCACGCGGCGATGCACTTGGTTGCGTCTTGATCGTGCATCTGATGATCTTCCTACAACCACCCAGCCCATTGAGTGCGTGCGCACGCACCGCCGGTGGCACTTGAGGTCTTTCGGCCAGCGTCGGACGCTCCTGAAGCCGCAACTGCCGGGCCAAGCGAAAATTGCCGTTGTTTTTTGCCCGCTGGGCAACCCCACCCCCGACCTCAACCCACACGCCCACCAACCAAACGGGCCAAACGATCCCAAAACCCGATCGCCGGGGGAAGGCGGTTGGCATCGCGTACGGCCACCTGCAACACCCCTGCCAAGTGCGTCGCCAACTGCCCCACTGCCAGGCTCGCCCCCGAGGCCGGCGCACCGAGCACAAACGGGCACCTCGCCCGCACCCCCTGCGGCACCGCAACATCCTGCATCAACGCCCCGGCCAGGGGCAACTGGACCCCCAAAAACCTTGCCCCCACCGCCGAGACGCGACCGGCCACCTCTGCCGCCTCCTGTGGTGAGAGTGCCTGGTTGACCACCAGTTGCGGCGGCGCAAAGTTGGTGCCCATCCGCCGGGCCGATTGGCAGAGCGTTTTGATCAGCGCGTACGCATCGGCAATGCTCGTCGGCTCGGGTGTTACGACCACCAGCGTCAGGTCCGCGCACAACGCGCTGGCCCGCACCAACTGCCCCATCCCCGCGCCGGTATCCAGCAGCACCACATCCGCCCCGGCCACGCTTGCACGCAAGTTGCGCAGCAGGGCCACCTGCTGGTGCTCGGGCAGATCGGGCAATCGCCCCATCCCGACCGCACCGGGTATAAGCCGAAACCCTCCCGGCGCGGCCATCGCCAGTTCTTCAATCGGGCAGGCCGGGTCGAGGGCGGCATCGAGCCTTGCACGCGGCGAAAGCCCGCACAAAACATCCGCGTTGGCCAGGCCAAAGTCCATGTCCACCAGCGTCGTCCGCACCGACCGCGCCGCCAAGGCCGCCGCCAGGTTCACCGCCAGCGACGTTTTGCCCACACCACCTTTTCCCGATGTAATCGTAACGATCCTCGGCCCGACCACCGCCGGCGCGTCAATGGGCCACGCCTGCCGGCGTCCCGCCCCGGCCATCGCGCGCAGACGGGCCGCCTGGTCATCCAAGGCACCCGCCGTGCCCGGGTTGGTCCGCAGGGCCGTCATGCCGGCAAAGCCCCCTCCAGCACCAGCCGGGCCATCCGCTCGGCCCGCGTCGGCTCGATGTCGTCGGGCACTTCCTGTCCGGTGGTTACGTAACTCAGCCGCACGGGCAGCTTCGCCTGCACGCGTGCGGTTACATTGACCAGCAGCCCGAAGTTCACGGCCTCGTCGAGTTTGGTAAAGATCAAATGGTCCGGCTTGAGCCGTGCGAACCGCTCAGCCGCACGCGTCAGGCTCCCCTGCCCGGCGACGCTCGACAGCACCAAGTGCGTCTGGTCGGGCTGGGCGGCCTCCAAAAACTCGGCCAGTTCATCAAGCCTTGCCGAGTCCCCAGGGGACCGCCCGGCTGTGTCGATCAAGATCACGTCGCAGTCGGCCAGCTCCGCGCACGCCGAGCGCAACTCCTCGGGCGTCAGCACCACCTTGAGCGGAACGCCGATGATGTTGGCATATGTCCGCAGCTGCTCAACGGCGGCGATGCGGTACGTATCACACGTGATCATCCCGACACGCTTGCCGTGCCTGAGTTTGTGCGCCGCGGCGAGTTTGGCCAGCGTCGTCGTCTTGCCCACACCCGTCGGCCCGACCAGCGCGAGCGTAAACGGCCTTCCAGAGGCCGGCCTTGGCGGTGGAACGTGCAGATTCGCCGAGGGAAACAGCCCTTCCAGACGCCGGAGCATCCCCTGCCGCACGGCCTGGGCGTCGTTCAGTTCCGCCGGGGTCAGTTCATCGCGCAACTGCCCGACGATCTGGTCGGCCAGTTCCCGGCTGACCTCCGCCTCGATCAACCTGAGGTAATGGTCAAGCAGCGCCGAGGGCATCGGTGCCGCACCCGTCGGGGTCGTTTGCAGCACCTGCCCGACCATGCGCTTGATCGCCGCGAGTTCGTCGCGGAGCGACTCACCCTCGACCGGCACCAGCCTGGGGCCAGGCTTGTCGAGCACGGCGGCCTCAAGCGCGATCGCCGCGACTTCTTTGGCCGGGTGGGACTGTGCAGGCACGCTGGGTGCAGCCGGGCCGTTGTTAATGCTGGGTTTGGCGGCGTTGCCAATGCTGGCCGCATACGCCCGAGCGAACCCCGACCGGGCTGGGGGTGGTGCAGAGGCGGTGGCTGCCGGCATCGCCTCGACCTGCGCACCGACAGCGTTGCCGACAGTGGCGCCGACAGCGGCAAGTTGGGGCTGCGCCTGCGGCCTCCGCCGCGGCGGCATGGTGTTGACCCCAATCGTCGCGGTAACCTCTACCTGCGGTCTGCCGCCAAGGCCAAAGATCGTGCCGACCTTGTAGACGCGGGTGTGGAGGATCACCGCCTCTTTGCCCAGGTCTTTCTTGACCAGCACGAGCGCATCGGCCATGCTCGGTGCGCGGTACGTCTTCAATCGCATATCTGCCATCCATGGCCCTCGCAAACGCCGGCGTCCTGCCCGCGCAAGCATGCATCATCGGCCATCGGTGCGCGATGCGTGCAGACTTGACGCACCACGCGCAACTCGTGCGCTCACGCCGCCGCCTGGGGCGACCGCGCACCCTCACCCGTGCTCAGCGCAGGCACCAGCGCGACAGACTCGGCATCCACCCCGGGCACGATCTCGTTGTACCCCAGCACCACCGCCCCAGGCGCACCCTGCTCGATGATCTGCCGGACCACCGCACGCACCGTCGGCGAAGCAATCACAATCGGCGTGTGCCCCCCGGCTGTAACCTGCTGCAACCCACGCGTGATCTGGTCGCTGACACGCTGGGCAACCCCCGCGGGCATCGTCAGGCTCGTCCCCGCAGCCGAGCGGTCGATATACGCGTTGATCTGATCCTCCAGCCCCGGGTCCAGCGTGCAGCAAACAATCCTCGGCCGGCCGTTCTCCCCCGTCGTCGCGTGCTGCTGGCAAATAGCCCGGCGGAGGGCGTTGCGCACATACTCCGTCAGCACGTCCAGGTCCTTGGTCTTGCCGATCCAGTCCGCCAGCGTCTCCAGGATCGTCTCGGTGTCGCGGATCGGCACACGCTCGCGCAGCAGGTTTTGCAGCACGCGGTGCAGGTCCGCCGTCCTGACCGCGCCGGCCATCGCCTCCTCGACGAGTTTCGGGCTTTTGACCTTGAGCTGCCCGACGAGTTCCGAAACCTCCTGCCGGCTGAGCAGGTCCGCCGCGTGGGTGCGGGCCGTCTCCGTCAGGTGCGTGGCCAGCACCGAGACGGGGTCGACAACGGTGTAGTTGAGCGTCTCGGCCTTGGTCTTGAGCGTTGGCTCGATCCAGTACGCGTCCAGCCCGAACGCCGGCTCCTTGCCGGGCATCCCCTCGATCGGGCCGGTAGAGATGCCCGAGTCGATCGCCAGCAGTTTGCCCGTGATCGTCGTGCCGCGGGCAACGACCGCGCCCTTGATCTTGATGCGGTAGTCGTTGGGCTGCAACTGCAGGTTGTCGCGGATGCGGATCGGGGGCATGATGATCCCCAGTTCCCCGGCCAGTTGCCTGCGGATTGCAGAGATTCGGTCGAGCAGGTCTCCGCCACGTGTGGTGTCGACCAGAGTAACTAGCCCGAAGCCGATTTCCAGTTCCATCGTGTCGAGCTTCAGGAATGTTTCCGGCGCGGGCGCCTCGGCCTTGACCTGCTGGGCGTGCTGCGTCTGCGCCACCACCGCCGCCGCACGCTGCGTTTTGCCACGCACGAGCATCACACCCAGCAGCATCAGCACCGCGGCCGTTGCAAGCAGGGGCATCGTCGGCAACGGCGTCAACGCCAGCAGCATCAGGAAGCCGGCGGTAACAAACAGCCCCGTCGGCTGGCTGATGATCTGGATGCTCATCGCCTCGCCCAGTTCACCCTTGGCACCCGAGCGCGTAACGATCAACGCCGAGGCTATCGCAACAACGAACGCCGGGATCTGGCTCGTCAGCCCGTCGCCGATGGTGAGTTTGGTAAAAACCTCGACGCTCTGCACAACCGGCCACCCGCGGTCGAGCACCCCGATAGCGATCCCACCGATGACGTTGATCAGCGTGATGATGATCCCGGCGATCGCGTCCCCACGCACAAACTTGGATGCACCGTCCATCGCACCGAAGAAGTCCGCCTCTTGCGCGATACGCTCGCGCCGACGCTTGGCCTCCACATCGTTGATCGCACCCGCGTTCAAGTCCGCGTCGATAGCCATCTGCTTGCCGGGCATCGCGTCGAGGGTGAAACGTGCGGCCACCTCGCTAATACGCGTGGCACCCTTGGTGATCACGATAAACTGCACGATCACCAGGATCAGGAAGATGATCACGCCGACGATGATCGACTCGCCGGCGACAAAGTGCCCGAACGCCGAGATCACATGCCCGGCGACGGCCTCGGCCTCCTCCGGGCTGCTCGCGTCGGCTGTCAGAATCAGCCGTGTGCTCGCGACGTTGAGCACCAGACGGAAGAGCGTCGTCGCCAACAGCAGCGACGGGAAGACCGAAAAATCCAGCGGCTCACGCATGTACATCGTCGTCATCAAAATCACCACCGACAACGCGATGTTCAAGCAGATCAAGAGGTCCAGCATGAACGGCGGCAGCGGCACCACCACCACCATCATCAGCAGCACAAAGCCCACAGGCAAAATCAGCCCGCGGTACTTCTGGATCATGTTGACCCACGCAGGTGCACTCGGATTCAAAGGCAGGTCAGACATATTCACTCGTCCCGAACCAGATCTAGAAACTCAACGCCGCCCTCGGCAGATGCACGTCTTAAACATCACTCACGCCGCACGACCCTGCAACCGGTAGACATACGCCAGCACCTCCGCCACCGTCTGATAGAACCGGCTGTCGATCGCCTGCCCCACCTTCACGTTCGCGTAGAGCGCCCGCGCCAGCTCCGGCTTCTCAACGATCGGCACCCGGTTGGCCACCGCGATCCGCCTGATCTCAAAGGCCAGAAAGTCCGCACCCTTGGCCACCACCACAGGCGCGGCCATCTTCTCAGTGTCGTACCGCAACGCCACCGCAAAGTGCGTCGGGTTCGTCACCACCACGTCCGCCTTGGGCACGTCGCGCTGCATTCGACCTTTGGCGATTTCACGCGCCACGCGGTTGATCCGCGCCTTGAGTTCCGGGTCGCCGTCGGTCTCCTTGCGCTCGTCCTTGACCTCGTTCTTGGTCATCTTCAGGTCCTGGAGGTGCTGCCACTTCTGATAAAAATAATCGAGCAGCCCGATGATGACCAAAATCGTCAGCACCCACGCGAGCACCTTGAAGACCAGCAGCGCCATCAACTTAAACGCCGGCACCACGTCCAGCAGCGGCAGCGAGGCAAACTCCTGCGCATAGACCACCACCGCGCCGCCGATGGTCGTCAGGATCAGCACCAGTTTGATCACCGCAAAGCCGCTCTTGACCAGGTTCTTGAGTTTGAAGATCCGCTGGAACCCCTCCACCGGGTTAAGCCGTTCGAGCTTCGGCTCGATCGCCTTGGTGCTGAGCACAAACTTCACCTGCTGCAGGTGCCCCAGCAGCGAGACGAGCGTGATGACACCCACGGCCACCGCCAGCACCGGCAGCCCACGCACGCACGCACGCCCCAGGGCCACCCACGCCGCGCTCGGGTCGAGTATCTCCTTCATGTCCGCCGCGCTGAGATTCTCACGAAGGATCGCGCCGAAGACCTCCACGCACACAGAGCCAAAGTACCACAGCATCAGCACCGCCGCCGTCAGGTCCACCGCCGCGACAAGCTCGGGGCTTTTGGCGATGTTCCCGTCCTCGCGGGCCTTATTGATCTTCCGCTCCGACGGCTGCTCGGTCTTGTCGCCCATGTCCTCGGCCATGTCAGTGCCCCCCCGCCGGCGTCGCCACACGCCCGGACGACCAGAGCAGCTCGCGCCCAGCCTGCGCGACGTGATCCATGATCGCCGAGTCCATGATCCGCACCGACAGGATCAACGCCGACAGACCCAGCAGAATCTTGAGCCCAAACCCCAAGCTCATCACGTTGATCTGCGGCACCGTCTTCATCAGCATCGCCGTGGCGATCGTCTCGACGAGGATGATCCCCAGCATCGGCGCCGCCACACGCAGCGCCAGGTCAAAGCCCGAGACCAGCATCGGCAGCACGTGGTGCACCGGTGCCCACCCCGTGCTAAACCCCCCGATCGGCACCGCCTCAAACGACCTCGCCACGCTCAGGAAGAGCACCTCGATGCCGCCCAGCGATATAAACGCCACCATCGCCAGTTGGATGAGCAACTCACCGATCAGGTCGCTCTCGGTCTCGAGCGCGGGGTTGTAGATCGCCGCCAGCCCGAGGCCCATCTGCTGGCCCATCAAAACCCCCGCCACCTGCACCGCCGCGACGGGGATCAATGCCAACAGCCCGATCACCACGCCGACAAGCACTTCCATCACCGCGATGACCGCCAGCGAGATAAAATCTATATCTGCGGGCAACGCCGGGGCCTTGACCAGCGGGAACACACCAACCGCCATCGCCGCGCACAGCAGCACCTTCACCGGCATCGGGATCGACACGTTCGCCAGCAGCGGCGCAAAGACAAACAAACCCGAAAGGCGGAACGCCACGAGCACCAGGGGCACAAGCTGCACAACCAGTTCATTCATCCATCACCAACCACCACAGCCACCTCACACACCAAACGCGCCGATTGCCCATTGCCTGTTGCCCATTGCCTATCCCCCTCTACCCCAACGTAAACATCTCCCGCGCAAACTCGATCATCCGCTGCACCGTCCACGGCAGCAGCAGGATCAACACCCCGATCATCACGATCATCTTGGGCGCAAAGCTCAGCGTCTGGTCTTGGATGCTCGTTACGGCCTGAAAAATGCTCACGATCAGCCCGATCACCAGCCCCGCCGCCAAGATCGGCAACGCGATCTTCATCGTGATCAACAGCGCCGACCGCACCGCCTCGAGCATCGCCTGGTCTTGCAGCATCGCCCAATCCCCCTTTTAGCAGGCCAACGACAACAACGGGTGCACCCACGCAACGGCCTCACGCCCGAGCGACACGGCCGTCTCTATCGGCACCGGCACTGGCACCGCCGGCCGGGCGAAGCTCTGCAGCAGCGTCCCCACGATCAACTGCCAGCCGTCCACCAGCACAAACAGCAGCAACTTGAAGGGCAGACTGATCAACACCGGCGGCAGCATCATCATGTTCAGCGCGATCAAAATCGTGCTGATCACCAGGTCGATAACCAAGAACGGCAGATATATCCGGAACCCCATCAAAAACGCGACCTTCATCTCGCTGAGCACAAACGCCGGCACCAGCGAGATCATGTCCACGTTCGCACGCGTCAACTTCGCTGGGTTGCTCGTGTCGATCCCCCGATAGTTCAGCACCATGTACAGCGACGAATAGTTCCCCGTCGCCTCGATCTGCGCAAACATGAAATCACGCACCGGCTGCTTGCCCGCCTCCCACAACTCTCCATAGTTCGTAATCGTCCCGTTCTTATACGGCACGATCGCTTCAGTGTTGATCCGGTCGATCGTCGGGCTCATCACCAAAAGCGTCAATATCAGGCTCAGCCCCAGCAGCACCTGCGTCGGGGGCATCTGCTGCGTCCCCAAGGCCTGTTTCAAAAGACTCAGCACGATCACGATCCGCAAGAAACACGTCGTCATCAGCACGATCGTCGGCGCCAGCGTGATCACCGTCAGCACCAGCAGGATGTTGATCCCCGTCGAGAACCCACCACCAGGCCGCCGGCCCGCACCCTCGCTCATCCCACCGACACCGCCCTCCCCGCTCCCGCCAGGCAGCGCCTCCGATGCGCCCGCGATAATCGACAATGGGTTGAAATCACCCACACCACCAAGCCCCGGCACCGCGGGCGTTGGCCGCACTGTCGCGCTGGGAATCCCAACCACACCACCCCTCGCGCCCGCCCCACCATCATCCGGCGGGCCAACCTGCGCCACCCCCGGCCGCGCAAGCAGCATCACCAACAACACCATCCCCAGCACACGCCCCCTCACGCCGCACCCCCGGCCACGCCACCCCTTGACGCCACTACCTTCAGCCGAGACAACCGATCCCGTAACGCCTCATCCTTGCTCACCGCATCCCCCGCCACCAACGCCTCATCCCACACCACACCACCGGAGCGCCCGAACAACCTCGCCGCCAACCCGCGTCCACCGGCCGGGGCCTTCCCCTCTGCCTCGCCGAGTATGCGGTTGAACGCGCTGGCCGGGCCGGTGCTCTCACTCTCGGATACCTTCAGCAGGATGCTGGCAACATCCTCACCGGCGGTTACCTCTGTCAGCGTGCTCAGCGTCCCCGAGCCGGCACGCGATGCGAGCGTCTGCCCGATCAGCAGCACCCGCTGATCCAGCTTGATCAGCAGCAGGTTCTGACCGCGCCCAACCGGATACCTGCCGAGCATCTCCATCACGCCCGCCGGCGCTCGCACGCCGCTGGTCAGGTGCCCACCGGCACGCAGCAAACGCTGCAGCAACCCCATGCCCACAAAGATCACCACCAGCACGATCCCCAGCGGCAGCGCCATCGACCCCAGCGCCGACCACGCCGACGAATCACCACCAGCATCACTCTTCTTGCCCACCGCCGCAGGCGCAGAGGGCACAACATACCCCGGCGGGAACAACGCCCGCCCCTGGTCCCCCACCACCGCTGCAACGGGCACAGCCACCGGCGCATCAGACCCAGGCCCCACCTGCGCGGCACCGACGTTCGCCGCCAGCAGCAGCATGAGCACAAAGGCCAGCACCCACGCCAGCAGCCCGATCGCCACCTTCCGCGATGCGCCGATCCCACCACCCCGAACGCGCATCGGCGACCCCGCCGATGCCGAGATACCAGTTTGTCCCACACCTGATGCCCGCATACGCCCTCCGGGCTTCCGCCGACCACCGATGCTCACGTGTACGGCCAGGCTCCGCCCGGGCACGCGTGGCAGACATATAAACTCACGCCGCAGGCTTGCTGTCGGTCAACTGATCGATCATTTCCTTGCTGAATACCTCGCTGATGCGGATGCAGAAGTTGTCGTTGAGCACCAGCACCTCCCCCCGCGCAACCGGCCGGTCGTTGACATAGATGTCCACCGGGTCCCCTGCCAGTTTGTCTAACTCAACAACCGTCCCGTCGCCAAGCTTGAGCACGTCCTCCAGAAGCATCTTCGTCCGCCCAAGCTCGATCCGCACGTTCAACGCGATATCGCTGAGCAGCTCCATCCCCGCCGGCAACGACTTTGATGACGACCCCCCAAAGTCCGGCAGGCTCACAGGCTGCACCGCGGGCGCCCCACCCTTGTGCCCACCACCTCCGCGCCCCGACGCCGTGCCGGGGTCCTCGCGCATCGCGGCCTCCATCGCCGCCATCACTTCCGTGCCTGTCTTGACCGCCGACGCGCCCGCTTCCGCCGCAGGCTTGGCGTTCATCTCCTGCGCAGCGGCAATCGCCTCCTTGGCCGCCTGCAAGGCCTGCTCGGCTGAGGCGTTGCCAGCCGCATCGGTTGTAGGGTTGGGAATCTCGTCGGCCATCCTGGCGCTCCTGCTCGCCAGCCATCCATGGCCGGCAAACGCACTCATCGGCGCAAACGCGCACAGATCAACACTTCCACATTACCCCCACGCCCCCCACGCGCATTTTCTGCACGCACCACCCCACCAAAGCCCGCTCAGAACTCAGCCGGGAACCCCCGGCAACGCGGGATCAGCACACGCTCAACCACCGGCTCATTGGTCTTCTCGTCCATCCCGCCCAACTTTACCAAAAACGCCGTCACCTGCCGGCTCAGCGTCTCGCGGTCAGGGCTGGCCAACTGGTTGTGGTCCGCGTTGGCCACCATCCGCCCGATCTCCTGCTTGATCTCACCCTCGCGGCTCTTGATGACCCCCTCAAACTTCTCCGCGTGCTTCTTCTTGACCTGCACCGCCACCGACAAGTCCCATATCCACACACGCCCCTCCTTCATGTTCTGGAACTTGTCCTCAACGACCTTAATCTCCTTGATCCCCTCACCCTCGCTGCTGACGACCTGCACGTCCTCCAGCTTCGCCTGGCTCGCCTTGGGCCCGATCATGCTGAAGATCAGCACCACCACCACCGCCTCGACGATCATCACCACGCCCACAATCCCGATCATCTTGATCGGCAGCCCCTTCTTGGCAGGCTCGGCCGTGGCCTCCGCTGCTCCCTTGGCTTCTTCCTTATTGCCTGACATGGCTCATAAACTCCTTGCAACACCCACAACCAGCACCCGAACGCCCCCCACCCCCACCACACTCATCGTCGCGCCAACGCCCCGCCTGAAGTTCACGCCGCACGCGGCTGGGCGATCCCACCACCCTCACGCCCGAGAACCTCATCAAACCGACCCAACACCTCACCCTCACCCTCACCCGCACCGATCGCCACCACACCCTCGGCGATTGCCGTCGCCAGCAACTCACCACGGGCCGTGCGCTCCAACTCGATCTTCGGGAACCTCCACGCCAACGCGTGCATCATCGGCGCGGCAACCACCAGCATCACCAGACCGATCACCCCGTTGCTGGTCATCCCACCAGGCTCCTCCAACGCTCCCAACGCCCAAAACAAAGCCCCGGCCATGAACGCAAGCCCGCAGATCGGCGCGGCAAACCCCAGCGCACGCCCGACCGACCGCCACACCCGATCACGCCGGGCGATCCCCACCGATTGCGCCAGCAGTTCACGCCGAATCTCCGCCGCGTTGCGCCCCGCCGCGACCATCGCCAGCCCACGCAACAACACCGGGTGCCCGGCATCGACCACACGCACGTTCCCACTTCCCCCCCGCGCCGCGGCGCGCAACTGATCGGCGATCTGCCCGACCGGCACCCCACCCCGAGGCGTCCACAGCCGGTCCAGACGCATCAAGCGGGCGGCCACCATCGCGCCGATGACGCCACCGACCAGCCCACCGATCAACGCAAACGCCGCATGCACCACCGGGCACTCCTTCCCCTTGTTATCGGGTGGCCCGGCTACGAAGTTGAGCTTCTTCCCTCGGCTTACCGACCGATCGTCAACAACTGCTGCAAGAGCTGGTCGGTGGTCGTAATGACCCGCGACGCCCCCGAGTAACCCGTGCTCGCCAGGATCAGGTTGACAAACTCCGCAGACAGGTCCACGTTGGAAAGCTCCAGCGAACCCGCAAGCACCCCCCCGGTGCCCGATTGACCGGGAATGACCGTAACCGGCGTGCCAGCGTTGGCTCCGTTGGTGAACAGGCTCTGGCCGACCTCCACAAGACCCTCGGGGTTGCTGAACGCCGCCAGCGGCACCTGCCCCAGCGTGCGCGTCAGCCCGTTGTCAAAGCCACCCGTGATGATCCCGTCATTTCCGATGGAGAACGACGACAGCGTCCCCAGCGAGCTTCCGTCGGCCGACTGCATCGTCAACGGGTTGGCCCCCGAGGGGTTGGCAGCCGCCTTGGCACGAGAAAAGTCCAGCGTGAACGTCAGCGGCACCTCCGCGCCGGCGGGGCCGCGGTTGAGCGTGATCGAAGGGGACGTGCCCGGCAAAAGATTCCCGTTGACGTCAAAGTCGATCGTGCCGGTGGTGATACGCGGGTCCCCCCCCGCGTTGTCCGGGCTGTTGATGTCATACCGCCACCTGCTGCCGGGGACCCCGGCTGTGCCACGAGCCACCATTGTCATTGTCAGGTTCAGGTTCACCCTGTTGCCCAGTGAGTCGAAGACGCTGAACTGCGTGTACTGCGACTCTCAGCGTAACGCCCGGCGTGGGGGTCTCGCCCGTGTTCTGGATCCCCAACCCACGGGCAAGAAAGTCCATCACGTCCTGCAGCGTCGTTGATGCAGTTACCGTCAGTGTTGCGTCGGGCAGCTTTCTGCTCGCCCCCGTAAGCCCCTTGTCCACGCTGCGCAGCGCGATCACGTCCCCCACAGCGGCGATCGGTGCGGGCCCGTTCCGCAGGTTTGTTACAAGGCTCGTCGTTGCGATCGGGCCGGAACTGTCCGTCATCGCCGCCAGCGTGTGGGCCGAGCCTGTCGTGGCGACGAAGCTCCCAATGTTAGGGTCCGGGTCATACGAGTTGTTCAACGTCCCGTTCATGATCGCTGTTGTGCTCGCCTCGGCGATCCGCAGCTTCCCCAGCGGGATCGTCAACGGCGTCAGCTGCGTCCGGTCCACCTGGAACGTGTTGTCCGAACTCCACCCCAGCACCCGGTCCCCCGAGACGTTGACCAACTCTCCGTTGGAGTTGCGCGTAAACGAGCCGGCACGCGTGTAGAGCGTCTGCCCACCCCGGTTGACCATGAAGAACCCGTCCCCGGTGATCGACAGGTCCGACGGGCCACCCGTCGCCGACAGCGAGCCGGTGGTGAAGTCGCGCTGCGTCCCGGCGATCGTTACGCCCAGGCCCACCTGCCGGGGGTTGGTGCCGCCCGTCGCCGCGCTCGGGCCACCGCCCAGGCTCAGGTTGCGCGAGAACTGCGTCGCGAAGATCAGCCTGGAACTCTTGAACGCCGTCGTGTTGACGTTGGCGATGTTGTTGCCGATCGTGTCGAGGTTGCGTGAGTTGGCCGTCAGACCCGAGAGGCCCGTGAACATTGCGACTGTTGATGCCATGATCCGTTTCCTTCCTGGCGGCTTGTCGTCGCCATGTTCCTTGCACTTGTTGTTGCCGACGTTGTGGCCCCTTGACGCGGGCCTTGATCAACTACTTCCGCCCCGATACTCATCCCCCAAGTGCTAGACCACCGACATTCCTCGCCCCAGGCACCAGCCGAGAGAGCAGCTCATCGGCCGACGCGTGCAGTACCGACGCATCATCACCCGTGCCCCCACCGGCCGCCGACGACCACGTAACAGGCGGCACGCTCACGACGCCGTCGACCCCGTCGAGCACGCCCGACTGGTCGCTCAACTGCTCCTGGACACTTCTATTTTGCACGTCCACCACCAGCGCCATCCCGTCCATCAGCACCAGCGCACGCGAGAGGCCCGCCGCCTGCGCCTTGTCCACCGCACCGCCCAGCCGCTGCTGCTGCTCGGGCGAGAGCGACAAGCCAACCGCACGCCCCACGCTGACGACCTGTTCGGTCTCGATCTGCCCGGCCCGCGCCTGCCCGAGCAACGCGGCAAACGCATCACCCGACTGGCCCGCACCACCCGCACCCACACTCGCCCCCACACTCGCCCCCGCCCCGGGCGTCGATGCACCCGCAAGCCGGGATAACAACTTGATCGCATCCATACTCATGACAGCTCAACCCCGTTGCAATACCTGCCAACACGCAACACACACATACAGACCGACGAACCCGTCTGACCCCCAACCAATCACGGTGGCGGCGGCGTGCCAGTGCCACCAGTGCCACCGGTGTCACCCGTGGCGCCGGTGCCGCCCGTGGTACCCGTGCCGCCGGTTCCACCCGTGGTACCCGTGCCGCCGGTGGTGCCAGTGCCGCCCGTGCCGCTGGTGGTACCCGTGCCGCCAGTACCACCCGTGGTGCCGGTACCACCCGTAGTGCCCGTGCCGCCGGTGGTGCCGGTGCCGCCCGTGCCGCTGGTGGTCCCCGTGCCGCCCGTGCCGCTTGGCGGCCCGTTGCTTGAAAAGACACTGACGTTGTCCACGTTGCTGAAGGCCACCTTCGAGCCATCGTCGAGCGTCAGCACCGGACCGTCCTTGGTCTTGGCAACCGACAGCACCAGCCCCGAGACTCGCGCCGCCGTCCCGTTCAGCTTGGTCCCCACGCCCGAGATCGATGCACCCAGCAGCCCACTGGCCGACGCAAAGCTGTTCTGTCCCACCAGCTTCTCGAGGCTGTTGCTCAGCGAGAGCTGGCTCTCGATGTTGCGGATGCCCGAAATCTGGTTCAGCAGCGTGTTGGTATCGTTGGGCTTGAGCGGGTCCTGACGCGTCAGTTCCGTCGTGATGATCTTCATAAACTCAGAACTGGACAGCTGGTTGAACCCGCCGCCAGCACTTGAGCCGGTCGATCCTGCGGCAACACCGCTACTGCCGATCGCGTTAACAGCCATGGGGGACTCCTCATCCGTAACACCGCCACCACAACCCCCCAGGTGAAACCCTCTCAGGCCACCTGGTCCAGCCGAAGTGTCAACGTTTCGAGGACTCCGCCCTCGCCATCACCACCCGTTGCCGGCCGCGCCGACACGCCAGGCTCGCGCTCCGCGCTCACCCCGGCATCAACCCCACCCGCGATCGGCGTGCCAACCGATCCAGCCCCCGCCGGGGGCACCTGTGGCGCAAGCCCTGCGTCCAACTCCACCGTCAACCCCGCAACGCGCAAACCACGACGCTCCACACTCTGGCGCAACTCCTGCACGCTCTTGGAAACCGCCGCCTGCGCCAACTTCGTCCCAACCTGGAAGTGCAGCGACACCGCGTCCCCGGCCACACGCATCTGCACACGCACCGAACCCAACTCCAGCGGCTCCAAACGCATCGTTACCACACGCTGCCCGCTCGGCGACGGGATGTGCCGAAGCACCGCCGACATCCCCTCGGCCAACTGCTGCTCAACCGGCGCACCCGCCCCCCCACTATGAAGCCCCCCACCCTTGCCGCTCACACCGCTGGCACTCGGCCCGCCGACTTTCCCAGTCAAACCAGCAAGCGACCAGATCTCAGACCGCGCATCAGCACGCTCACCGCCACGCCCCTCTGTAACCTTCCCACCCTCGCTGAGCACGCCCGCGACACCTGCCATCGTCGGCAAGTTACCCATCAGTCGC
>JAJTGZ010000090.1 GCA_021299385.1 Phycisphaeraceae bacterium
CGGCAGTACGACGCGGCACAGAAACACGAAGCCGAACTTTTGTCAGTCGCCAAGGTCATGTACGACCTGTTGGTTGGCATTAGACAGCTAGGTGGGCACGGCGGGCCGGTGGACGACGGATTTGGTGGTTGGGAGGAGGGGGTCGCCCTTAAGGCCCGCTGCCAAGCCGCCATCAAGAACGCTGAAGGGAGCAAGTGATGGACAGGATACTTGGAACATGCTCGCGGTGCGGAGGCCCGGTTACGGTGCCCGCCGTGTGGAACGGGACGATCCCGCCCACGCCAACATGCGGGAGATGTGGGGCTGTGGCGGTCAGTGGGCACGGCCCACGGATCGAGACCGAGAGGCCACCAAAGCAGTGGGCATCATCGCACACCAAGCCAATCGAAGGGAGCAAGTGATGGACCTGACGAAACTGATTGTGAGCGACTTGGTGGAGGGCCACCACTTTTCAGGTGGCCAAAGGTTTCGCATCGACCGCGACGCTGCCATTGCCGAACTCACCCGCCGCATCACCGAAGCCAACGCCCGTGCCGATCGGCTCGCGGCGGAGGTGAGGGCGTGTCGAGCATGGATGGGCACGGCGAAGGCGCGGGGCCTGTTGGTCTACCCATTCCCATCGGCCAATCCAGATAGCGAGGAGCGTTTATTACTCCGCGAGATGTCGCGGCTGGAACTGGCCGTCGATGGGGCCAGCACCGCCGTCAACGCCGCTGGCGACTTGGAGGTGAAGTGATTTACCAAAACGGCGGCTTCCGAATGGCTACGGGGCTTCTCACGGTTTCATGGACCCACACCGGCAACATCAAGATCAAACAGGACACGTATCTCGACCAAGACATCATCTTTGTGCCGCTTGCCGACTGGCCCAAACTGCGAGACGCGATCGACACGGCGATTCGAGAGCGGCACACCCAGCCAATCGAAGGGAGCAAGTGATGGAGAAGGAACTCACGAACGAAGAACTGGCGTTGTGGTGTGAGGACATGGGCAAGGTGTTTGTCGAGGTTGCCGCGAAGCACCCCGGCGATGTGCGGGCCTTGCCGGTGCGAAACGCCTTCACCATCATCGCCGAACGCCTGCGCAAACCGCCTGATTCCTCCCGCGTCCGCGAGACGGCGAAGGAGTTGCCTGAAGGGGGTTACGGTGTCCGCGTCCTGGCGTTTGACCGACGCTGCCAGCAGTGGCAAGAGGCCGACGCGGGCCGCATCCGAGGCATGGAGCGAGAGCATCCCGGCAAGAACTACTACACGCACTGGATGCCCTACCCCCCGACCCACCTCAGACCGCTGGTTCACCCACTGGCTCCCCTGCCACCCGCACCGAAGGAGGCCAGCGATGTGGGATGACCTGACCAGAAAAGAGAAAATCACTTTTGCCGTGGACCTGGGCCTGCGCATCGTTGCGCTGGCGGCGATTGTTGGTGTCGTGGTACTGCTGATAGTAGAGGACATTCCATGACCACCTACCCCATGACGCCGCGCGTCGTCGAAGTGAAGGACAAGGGGCCAGTCTTTGCCGACTGGGGATACGACGAGCAGGGATACTGGTGCCGCACCAACGCCAAGATCAAGCGGGTTCGGTGCGTCGGCTGCTGGGTGTGCAGTTTCTGGATCAATCTAGATAAATGGGAAATGTGGCTGGAGTTTGACAAGGAAAAGAAGCCATGACCACCACCCAAAAGTACCAGCGCAAAGCCCACCCGGAATCCGGCACGTTCCAGGCCATGCTCTTTGACGGCACGGTTCAATCCGCCAGCGCAATCTACCAGTGGGCCTACGGCGAGGACATTGATGCTGTCGCCCTTGGGCTGGCCGCAGAGGGGTTGTTGTTCTACACATGCTCAGGTGGCTACCAGCACACCGCCGAGGCTGGCATGATGATCCTCAAAGGGCAGGGCTCAAACCACGGCGGCATCATGATGGCGATGTGCAAGCAGCGGTTCGATGAGATGTGTGAGCCGGTGGAGGGATAAAAGAAAACGGGCAAAGAAGTAGGTTATTTATGAAAACGAAGAAGTCGCGCGAGACGTATGCCGCGCTACTGCTAAAGCAACGCGAGAAGGATCGGGTTCAGGTGTCGGAATACTCCGCCAAGACAAAGGGCCGGATTGTCAAACGCTCCAAGTGTGCACAGCGGCGAAAGATGCTAATGGACCTGTACGGGGCGCGGTGCTATTGGTGCAAGTGCGAACTGACTAACGACACCTGCACGATCGAACACCTTGTTCGGGCGTGCGATGGAGGCACCAATGCGATCACCAATATCCGCCCTGCCTGTGGCCCGTGCAACTGGAACCGAGGCACAGAAACAGACCCCGAGATTGTGGTACGAAAGTCATCTTCGTGGAAGGATCGGTACGGCTGGGGCGTTGCCCTTGCGGCCAGCATGGTTCCACCGGCAGGCGTTCCTGTAGAGGAAGACTATCGCGCTTATGTAGATATGTTCTTGGATCGACCAGACCGAATCGACGGGTACGAGTAAGCCATGACCACAATGAAGGCAACCAACCTGCTACGGATGCGGCCCCCGGAGGTGCCCAAGGTGGCACTGAGGCTCACCCCGGCCCCGGAGGTGGCTAAGCCGCCCGTCAAGCCCAAGCCATCCGTCAAGCCCAAACCCCCGGCCAAGCCACGCCCAGCCCCGACCAACGCGCGGGCGATCGTCAAGCCCACGCCGGGGCACATGGGGGTGGTGTGGCCCGCGCACCCGCGCCGGGCAGCCAAAGAGCCAGCCGTCAGCGAGGAAGTCAGCCGGAATATCAACGCCCTGTTTGACTGCTGGTGTGTGCATCTTTGCATTAGCCGGGACTTTGCGCTCGGTCTGGCCGAAACCAACATGCCCGAGGAGACCCGCAAGGGGTGCCGCTGCGAACTCTGGAAGGCCCTACTGGAGATGGGGTGCGAGGAGGTCGAGATCGCGGGCACCTTCAGGGTCTACCGCGACGAGATCAGGAAGACGGCCCACAAGTACCGGGAGGGTTCTGGACTGCAACCGACAGCAACATTCATCGTCGAACAACATTCCCCGATTTGATGGTATAGGTATACTTTCAGCACTTCCGGTTATCGGAACACGCCAGGACTGGCGGACAAGAGCGCAAGGAGAAACACGAGTGTTGACGATCAAGATCGGCGAGGTCGTATGGGTGCCGGTTCCCTCCTTTGTAAGCGTCAAACGCGGGACTGGCAGCGCGTACCTCCGATGCGGACCCAAGCGCGAGTTGGGGGTTGTCAGTGGTCTACCCAACAGCGAGCGCGATGGCTTCACCATCCTCCTGCGCGACAGCGAGATCACGCAGGCGAACGCACATGAACTGTGGCCCGTGGTCGAATACACCAGGGAGCAGGTCATCAAGTACCTCCAAAGCGGCGGCGTCATCATCGCGGCGGACGATCTGGCCTCACTTACCACCCCAAAGAAGCGGGTCCGCAGCGACCGCGAGGTGGAGGCGATGCAGCGGAGGACGGGCACATGACCGAGTTTGCACCCGGCCACCCCGGCACCACCACGCTCGGCTCGGCCAAGCCATACGGGGCGCAGTTGGCCAAGTTCAAGTCGATCTTCGTCAAGAAGGCGACACCCGAGCGGATCGAGAGACTTGCCGACGACATCTGGAAGGCGCTCGAAGAGGAGGAGCCAAAGTGGGACGCCTTTGGTGCTGACGCCAACAGGATCGCCTGGCGCAAATACATGGCCGACCTTCGCCAGCAGGCAACGCACATGCTTCTGGGCAAAGACCCCCAGGTGTTGATCCAGATCAACAACAACCTCTCCAGCGCGGACAAGCGGGAGAAGGCTTTGGCCTTGCTGGCGTCCATCGGGGCAACGGGCATGCTGCCCGTTCAGGCCGGGGGCACCAACCGGACCCTGCGGGAAGTGGTCAGCGAGCAAAGCCGTGAAGGTTGAAGAGCAGGACATCGAGGCCATCGCCGAGGCGATAGAAACCCTCGAAGCGATGAAGCAGACCAACCCGGAGTTGTGGTACCAGCCGGGCAAGAATGGCCAGGAGCAGGCCCACCGATCAACCCACCCCATCCGCTTGCTTGTCCCCGGCAACGGCTGGGGTAAGACGATGGTCGCGGGCATCGAGGCGTCGTGGTGGGTCAAGCACAGCCACCCCTACCGACCAACGCCGCCCCACCCCGTGATGGTCCTGTGGGTGTGCAACATGCTGGCGCAGTTCAAGTTCATGGCCGATGGCACCCTTCGCCCCAAGTGCTGGGGCACGGCGGGGTGCAAGGTCGTCCACACCAACAACGGCATTCCCACCGAGTTCGTCTGGCCGCACGGGGACACGATCAAGGTGTTCAGCAGCGAGAACCCTTGGGAGGCTTTGCAGGGCATCCCGGTCGATCTGGTTATCTTTGACGAGCAGCCACCCCTGCCGCTCTACCGCGAGCTGCTACGCCGCCGCCGGACCGACCGCAAGACCGAGTTTATGATCGCCGCGACGGCCACCAAGGGGGCCTCGTGGATGGAGCAGGAGATTTACGCACCCTGGCTGGAGCATCACCGCTCCCTTGGCCTTGACATTGACCAGGCGATGGTTGAGCAGAAGCACCGCCGGATATTCGTCTGGCCGCGCGGGAGCATCGCCGACAACCCGGCAGCCGACGCCGAGGACGTCGCCGAGTACGCGGCCCAGACGTGGTCGAGCGAGGCCGAAAAGCGTGTCCGCGACCACGGCGGGTTTGCCGACGTCAACGGCACGCCGGTATTCGCGCAGGCACCGCTGGAGGCGATGATGCAGGCGGCTCGGGCCGTGCAGCAAACCAAGATGAGCATCATGGTCGCGGCGTGATCGAGGACGACCGCACGTCATTCCGTCGTGATCGTAACATCGAAGACGGCCTTTGCAGCAAAGCCGGGCGAGGCGTGTGTCATGGCACTGATGATGGACGCCATGACGTTCTGTGTGAACCCAAGGGGTATCGGCCCATCGACGTTGATGGTAATCAGTGTCCCGCCGTCGGGCTTGGTTGGCGCGGGGTCCGCGGGGGCAAACGGGACTATCCGATGCTCGCGGTTGGCTTGGTCAAACTGGGTGGCGATGCGGGTGGTGGGCATGGGTGGCACTTTTTTGTGAGGGGTGGTGGGTTAGGCGGGGCGAACGATCATCCACGCAAACGTTGAGGTATCAGACGTGTTATTCGATGTGATGGTAA
>JAJTGZ010000041.1 GCA_021299385.1 Phycisphaeraceae bacterium
CCGAGGCCCTCGACGCCCTCGGCACACACCCGGCCAGCACCACCCAAGACATCCTCACCGCCGACGCACAAGCCAGGCACTTCGTCCGCACCCGCGCGGGCAGTGCGGAGCGATGAGCGACGAGTGATGAGCGATGAGTAGTGATCAGGTGGGGCGCTCGTCCCCGAGCGCCTCTCGTGAGAACCCCTCCCCCCGAGGGGAGGGGCAGGGGTGGGGTTGGCTCACACAAATGTCCACCCAATGACCAAGACGCTCGGCTCGGAGAGCCGACCCACCCGGATGGTCTCACACATACCCTCCACCACCAAGGAGCCACCATGCACAACCCCAAACCCAACACCAACGTTCGGCTCTACGAAAACGAGACCGACACGCTCATCCCCGCAGACCTCGCTCCCGACCGCGTCACACTCCTGCCAGGCCAGGGGCACGCACACGACCAGCACGGCGTCATGTCCAGCACCCAACGCATCCGCGTCATGTGGGGACAAGACCTCTTCCGCGACGTCCTCGACGGCCGATACCGCGCCATCGTCTGCGGCGTTAATGACCACGACAACGCCCACGGCATCGTCAACAAACTCGTCGACACCGTCCACGCCAGCCAGTGGAACAGCCGGGCTGTTACCAGCTACGCACGCATGTTCCAAGAGTCCGTCAGCATCCACGCCGCACGCGACCGCGAGCCGTATGTCCTCAAAATCGACCTCGACTCGGTCCTCATCCTCGCCCTCCTCCGCCCCCACGGCCGCGACCACTTCACACTCACCGACCTGCACCGCGGCTTCGAGACAGTGATGAAAATGGTCCACGGCCGAGCCGACCGCCTCCCCATCGCCAGCGTCTCGTTCCTCAACGCCCGCGCCAACAAGCTCCTGGCCGAGCAGGGCACACACCCCAAGCGCGAACCAAGCTTCGAGGCCGTGCTGCAAACGATGTACGCCGCGGGCTTTAGAGGGGACGTCTACCCACCCCCCGCCGCATGGAAACTCGGCACCGTCGGCGTCTTCCCCAACTACCCCTTCCCCGAAGGAATCACACGCATGGGCGAAGGGTCGTCGTGAGCGGGCGGGAGGGTTCGCTCGGCAGAAGTGTCAGAGTCGCAAAGTAGCAAAGTAGCAAAGTGGCAGAGTGAAACAGTGCCATAGCGACTATTTCAGAACCCGGCGGCACGGGCAAAACCAGGTGGCACGGGCAAAACCCGGTGGCACGGGCTTCCAGCCCGTAGCTCTGGGTTTCTGAAACATCCTTTAAGAAGTAAGCGTAGACGCACCGCAGCCAGCTCCCCGCCCCAACGGGGCGACGGGGTGTAGCCACGGGTGGAGCGAGGCCGCCCTGGGCCTCGCGCAACCCGTGGACAGAGCCTCTCTACTTTCTCCTCGCCCCGGCGGGGCGAAGGAATCCCAAGCCCTATCGGAACCTCGCCGCGTTTGCCTCCTCTGCCGCAGCCGGGCAGGTCCAGGAGAAGACGCGCCTTTCCACGCGTTGCGCCCGCGCAGCGCGGGCTTCACCCGTGGCTATGCCCCGCCTGGTCAAGCAGCGGTGCACACAGTCGAACAGACCTGCACCATCCCCCCGCTCGGCAAGCGTTGTTGACCACTTTTATACATCAATCACGACAACAGCACTACCGCAGTATCAACCAAGGCAATCTGGCACCCCGGCCTCGTTGTTCCAGCAGGACGCGCGGGTGCCTCCCCGCCAGTCTTACGCCCCACCCGGCAGCTGCATCCGCTCCACCGTCGCGACCACGGCTTTGACCAGCACGTCCGCCTCGACGTTCACCCCGTCGCCGGGCTTGAGCGTGCCGAGCGTTGTCCGCTCGAGCGTTGTCGGGATCAGCGCGACCGTGAAGGCATCCCCGCCGAGTTGCGCAACCGTCAGCGAGACACCCTCGACACAGACTGACCCCTGCGGGACCAGGAATCGCATCACCCCCTTGGGCGGGCGGATTGTCAAGCGCCAATCTCCACCCTCTTGCACGTTGACGACGGTGCCGACGCCGTCAACATGCCCCTGGACAAAGTGCCCGCCGACAAACGCCGAGGGGGTGAGGGCGTGCTCGAGGTTCACCTGTGCGTCGAGGGCCAGAGTGCCGAGGGTCGTCTTGGTCAACGTCTCGGCAACAACATCAAACCCCCACATCGGCGCACCGGGCGCGCTCGCAACCAACTCGGCGAGCGTCAGGCATACGCCATTGACGGCGATCGAATCGCCCAGCGCAGGCCGGTGCTCCCACGCGCCCGCGTCAAGCACCAAGCGCACGCCCTGGGCTTGAGCCCGAACCTGGGCCACACGCCCGATCGCCTGGATGAGGCCGGTGAACATGGCCGAGGGTAGGGGGTGGTGTGAGGGGTTAGGTTTTTGGTGTTGGGTGTGAGGGGTTGGGGCATCTCCATGTTTTTGTGGCGACCCCCACGGCGACGTTTACAGCCCTTCTGGGGCGTCCGTGCTCGGGAGGCACCAGAGGTCCACCCGAAGGTGCCGAACGCCTCCTGGGGCAAATGCAGGTTTTGGTCGCACTTTCATGGAGATACGCACGCCCCAGACCACCCCGCTCCGCGCGCTCGCCACGGGGCGTATCCTGCTGGCTATGGCGTGGATCAGCAAGAAGAGCGGGACGATGTCGGTGCCTCGGCGTGCAGAGCCTTACCTCACCGCCGAGATGAAAGACCGCCTGACACGCGACGTGCTGACGCGCTACGAGTCGCGCCAGGGCGCGCTGCTGCCGACGCTGCACGAGGTGCAGCACACCTGGGGGTGGATCCCCTGGCAGGCGCTCGAAGAGGTCGCCTCGTTCCTAGGCCTCAAGCCCGCCGATGCGTGGGACACGGCCAGTTTCTACGAAGAGTTCTGGCTCCAGCCCAAGGGCAACCACGTCATTGCCGTGTGCAGGTCGATCGCCTGCGAGGTCTGCGACCACAAGAAGGTAACCAATGCCGTGCGGGCCAAGCTTGGCATCGAGGTTGGCGAAACAACCGACGACGGCAACTTCACGCTCGTCGAACTCGAATGCCTGGGCCTGTGCGAGGGCGCGCCGGCGTGCCTGGTCGATGAGGCCATGCACCTCTGCGCCACGCCCGACTCGATCAGCAAAGCAATCGACCACCTGCGCACGCACGACGCGCACGGGCACGCGCACGGCCACGCGCACGGCGATGAACTGGCCGGGCTTGAAGGTTGGGCCAAGCCCGCCAGCGTGCCGGGCAAGATGCCCCCTGGGCACTTGGCCAAGGGGTGAGGGGTCTGCGCGAGAGCCTGCACGCACGCGGCCAGGGCGTTGGCCCCGAAGGCCAACCCACGGCCACGATATCATCGGCTACCTCAAACGCTTGTTGGCCAGTGCGTTAGCGCAGCGTCGTCAGCGGGTCGATCTCGGCGGGGATGGTGTTCCGTGCCGGCAGGGGGAACATACCCACGGGGTAGGCCCGGTGGCTCATCACACGCCAGGGCTGCGTCCCCCCGGCGAGGTTGACGCTCACGAGCTGGTAGCGATCCTGCCCGGTCGCGCCAAAGCGGGGCGCGGGGGCCAGCACGTCGATCTCCGCCACTGTCGAGCGGATGTTCACGCGGGTTACGTAGTACGTCGGCAGCTCGGCGTTGGCCTCGGTGGCAGGCTCGAAGTTTGGCCCCACCCGGCTGGTGATCAGGCGGTACGTCGCCGCCGAGGCGCCGGGGGGCAGTGAGAGGGCGATCGGGCCTTGGTAGACCTCCCCCCGGTCCATCTCCGCGGCGGGTGTATAGCGCAGGCTGACGCGCAAGACGGCCTCGGCGATGATCTCCGGGGCGGGGACGTAGTTGATCTGCGTGAACGTGGCGTTCTCAGTGCCGTTGACGGGCGGCCACGTCGCGTATCCAACGCAGGCGGGCAGTGCGAGCAGGGAGAGCAGCAGCGTTGCCAGTGCCGATGACGCGCGTGGGTTCTTGCGGGGGTTCATGGGGGGAGTTTAGACGGTTTCTGACACCTGTGCCTGAGGTGGTTTGGGCCTGCCCCGAATCGTGATCGAGCCTTTGTGCGGGCCACACCAGGCCGGGCGGCTTTGACCTGCTCTTGTGATTCATTTGGCGATCATGCAACGGGGCGGCTCTGTGCGGGTCCGCTGGCCTGCGGCAAGACACGACGATGTGGCTTCTAAGGAACTTCCGGATTGGGTCTACCGCCCTTCAAGAGTGCCAGCACCTTTTCTAGGCGTTCGCTGGCGCGGAACGGTTCCCCCGCCTCGCCAAGCCCGGCAAGGCGCGTAAGGACTTGCGCACGCCACGCCCCTGCCATCAGGAAGAGTGTTAGGGCATCCTGATCGGCGGCAGACTTCATCATCCCTGCAATCAGTTGGTCGAGCGAATTCAACGCCGCCGCCAGTTCTGTGGGATTCCTATTGGTAGATTCTCGTGTAATCCAATCATCGACTGCACGAAGCCCCTGAGATGTCAGTTCGACGGTGGTGCCGCCTGTTGTGGCAGACACGCTACCCAACAATCCCCCCAACGCTTCGGGCAACACGGTGTAGTTGAGTGCACGTAGTGCCTCTGGTTGGCTTGTTGCTAGGGTGTCGAACAATCCAGCACCACCGCCGGAACCCAAGGCAGCAATTTCAGACCATGCCCGCTCGGCAGACACGGCTTGGGCTGTTACGGGCATCTGGCCGGGGGGTGCGTCAGACTTCTCGCACCCTGACAAAGCAGCTGTCAACAAGATGCCAGAGACGATAAGTGCTCGCATGTGTGCCTCCTGGCGTTGTGCTCAACGGCTTGGTTGAGGGCCGCATTTGATAACGCACTTGCCACAATCGCCCGCAGCATCGGCGGCCTCTGCAATACAAAGCCAGTGCGGATGACGCGCGTGGGTTCTTGCGGGGGTTCATGGTGGGAGTTTAGACGGTTTCCGACACCTGTGCCTGAGGTGGTTTGGGCCTGCCCCGAATCGTGATCGAGCCTTTGTGCGGGCTACGCCAGGCCGGGCGGCTTTGAGCAGGTATGTGGGGTGTTTTGGGTGATCTATGGAAGATCGGTGGCCATGGTCGGGGCCCGGATCAGCGAGTTTATTTTTGTAAGTCTTTCATTGGGTGTGTAGGGATCACCCGCTGGGCCAAGCTCGGCTAGCCGGGTAAGGACTTGACCCCGCCAGGCACCGATATATTTATAGAAATACCGTGCGTCTTGTTTTGCCGCCGAGCGCATCACGCCGGTGAGAAGCCTGTCGATGGCATCCAGCCGCCTTGCAGCGGTGGGCGGATCGACCTTTGCTATCTCGCGCATCCAAGCGGCATCAGCTCGCCCCAAGCCCAGATCGATGAAATCGAACCGCTGCCCCGGCGGGTTCTTGACCTGTACTTCGCCCGCATCCAGCATGCCCAAGTAAGGGCCGGGAAAGACGGTATATTCCACAGTGGCAAAACCAGAGGACTCCGGCGCATCGAGCAGCGCGAACCAACCCCCTGTCGGATTCTCGTTGCCCGGCGCGAGATCGCTCAGGAGGCCAGACCAGGTCTTTGCAGCAACCTCCGCCTGTCGCTCTTTGCTTTCGGTTGCTCCGCTGGCCTGCCCGGCGGTACTGGGGGTGGCCTGCCCGGCGGATGTGGGGTTTGTAGCGCGACGGCACGCTGGGAGCGCCAAAGCCACCGCCAGCGCAAGCACAAGTGTGCAAAGATGTTTTTTACAGCCGATTATTTCTAAGGAAAAACAATCGACGGCCTTCGGTGTGGGCAAGGAGCGATCGGGCAGCATAGTTGAATCATACGGCTAGCTGGCAGGTCTATGAGCTCGAAGATATCTTGAGCATCGACGACGCCGCCCTTGTTGAGATCGACCTGGAGTGGGTTGGTGGCCATTTGATGTCTGTTTTGATTTGACTTCAAGCATGGACGCCCTGCTCGTCGGCCTTCACAGCCGGGTCCTTTGGGCCGCTATGGTTTGGCTATGCCTGTGCAGAGCAACCCTGTTGAAAGTGCGAAACCCGGCCGGCCACCTGCCGGCGAGGGTGCCAAGCCGGCTGAGCCGGGTGGTAATGGCAAGGCAAAGAGCAAGGGCAAGGAGAAGGGCAAGGGTGCAAGTGGGGGGGTTGGTTCCGTTGGGGTCTTTGTCAAGGAGATCGTCCTCGGCCACGGGACCGTCGGTGCCATCGCCTCAAGCTCGGCAGGGTTGGCCCGTGAGATGGTCGCCGGCAGCGGGATCGAAAACGCGCGATGCGTCGTCGAGTATGGCCCGGGCGTCGGGGCGTTCACCGGCGAAATCCTCGCCCACCTGCCCAAGGGGGCGCGCTACTTTGCCATCGAGCTCTCGCCCAGGTTGGCAGACAAGTTTCAGACACGCTTCCCCGATACCCGGCTTTACCTCGGCAGCGCGGCGGACGCCCCCGAACTCTGCCGGCAGGAGGGGATGAACGGGCACAGTTGCGTGGACATCGTCTTTTCGGGCCTGCCCTTCGCGAGTTTCGGGCCCGAGTTGCAGGCGACGATCATCGAGCGGACGGTGCAGATATTGCGTCCCGGCGGGTTGTTTGTTACCTTTGCGTATGCTGGCCTGAGCGTGTGCACGGCCAAGGGGCGTGGTTTCCGCCGGCTGCTGCCCAAACACTTTGACAAGGTCAGCCGGGGGAAGGTGGTGTGGTGGAACCTTCCCCCTGCGTTTGTCTACCGGTGTGTCAAGTGAGCGGGTGCCGAGGCGATGGGTGAAACAAACGACAACACGGGGCGTGGCCTTCGCCTTCGTGGCGTGCAGGGGCAGGTTGTCATCCGGGGTCGGGGGCGTGGCCCGGGCGGCGAGGTTGGCGGGATCGACGAGGGCCCACTGCCGGGGGATATCGAGCGCTTCAGCGGCGTTACACGCACGTGCCCGGAGTGCGGCAAGGAAGTCTTCGACGACGTAACACGCTGCTACCACTGCGATGCGGATATGGATACGCCCGGCGCCCGGCGCGGTGGGGGCAAGCCCGTGTGGGTGGTTGTTACCGCGGCGGTGGGGATTCTTGTGCTGCTGCTGGTGCTTGTGCGCGGGTGGTTGTGAGTGGGGGGCGGGCGGGTTGCAGACAGACCCGCGGGCGTGGTTGGCCGAGGTGGGGCTTTGCTATGATGAGCCATGAGCGAGTCGCGTGCCGGTGTTGAGGACGGTTCGGGGGCGCTGGTTACCGACGCCGAGAGCGCCCGGCGGGCGTATCGCAGGCTCAACGATGAGGTCCACAAGGTGATCGTCGGGCAGGACGCGGTGGTCGAGCAGATTTTGCTGGCGGTGTTTTGCCGGGGGCACGCGTTGGTCGTCGGCGTGCCCGGGTTGGCTAAGACGCTGCTGATCAGCACGCTGGCCAAGAGTTTGAGCCTTGGTTTTTCGCGTGTGCAGTTCACGCCGGACTTGATGCCGAGTGATATCACAGGCACCGAGGTCATCGAGGAGGACAAGTCCACGGGCGTGCGTTCGCTCCGGTTTGTCAAGGGCCCGATCTTCGCCAACGTGATCCTCGCCGACGAGATCAACCGGACGCCCCCCAAGACGCAGGCGGCGCTTTTGGAGGCGATGCAAGAGCGGCAGGTAACCGTTGGCGGCGTGCAGCACGCGCTCCCCTGGCCATTCTTTGTGCTGGCGACGCAGAACCCCATCGAGCAGGAGGGAACGTACCCGTTGCCCGAGGCGCAGCTGGACCGGTTTATGTTCGAGATCAAGATCGGGTACCCCAGCGAGGCGGAGGAACTTTCGATCGTGCAGCGTACGACCGGGGGCGTGCGTGAAGAGGCCGGGCCTGTGCTGGGGGCGGCGGACATCCAGCGCGTGCAGGAACTGGTGCGTGCGATGCCGATCGCCGAGCACGTGCTGGCGTATGCATTGCGGATTGTGCGTGGGACGCGTGTGGGCCAGCGTGGTGGTGAGATTGGTCAATCCGCGGCACGCGGCAAGATGGTCGAGCAGTATGTCTCATGGGGTGCCGGGCCGAGGGCCAGTGAGTATCTGGTGCTCGCGGCCAAGGCGCGTGCGCTGCTCAGCGGGAGCACGCACACGACCCCCGAGCACGTGCGCGAGGTTGCCAAGCCCGTGCTGCGGCACCGCCTGATGCTCAACTTCAACGCCGAGGCCGACCAGGTGCCCGCCGACGCGATCATCGATGCGCTGCTCAAAGAGACGCCCGTCGACGGCCTGAGCGAGGCGGACAAGAAACTGGCCGCGGGCGTGCTGCGGGCGTGAGCGTGAATTGCAGATGCAGTTGCAGATGCACGGGCTTCAACCATGCACGGCCAGCCTTACAACCCTGTCCACCTTGACCGCCTGCGGGCGACGCGTGGCATCGTGGACAAAGATGTAACCATCAAAGAAGAGATGGGCATGCTGCTCACGCACATCAAGCAGCAGGCCCGCGCGCTCGGCGACGCCGGGGAGGCGTGGGGGAAGGTGGTGCCAGCAGAGATCGGCGGCCAGTGTGAACTGCGGCACATCAAGCGCGGCGTGCTGACGGTCTGTGCGCCCAACGCCAGCGTGAAGTTCAAACTCGACGCCTGGCTCCGTGCCGGGGGAGAGCAGACAGTCGGGCAGGCGGCGCGGAGTGTTACAAAGGTGCGGGTGCTGTAGGGGAAATGGTCAAATGACCAAATGTCCAAATGACCAAATGGTCAAATGACCAAATAAAGACAGGCGAGATTGGTAACCTCACTTTGCAACTTTGCAACTTTGCAACTTTGCAACTTTGCAACTTTGCAACTTTGTCACTTCGCTAACCCCACCCCTGCCCCTCCCCTCGGGGGAGGGGTTCTTTACCAGATACACGCCTGCGTCCACGCCGCACGCACGGCACTCGCAAACCGCTTGCCGAAGCCCTCAGCGTCGCACAGCGGCGAGGCCTCCATGCGGTCGCGCAGCGTCTGGTGCAGGTGCGAGAGGTGCTCGCGGTCGCTGGCGAGTTTAACCGCTGCGGCAACAAACTCCCCCTCGCTCGGCGCGGCCAAGTGCCCCAGCCCGATGGCCGACAGCAGCGACAGCCCAACGCGCGAAGCGTGTACGTTGCCAACCAGGGAGACAACCGGCACGCCCATCGCCAGGGCCTCGCACGTCGTCGTCGTGCCGTGGTAGGGGAAAGAGTCCAGCGCGATATCGATGCTGTTGTAAAGGTCCAGGTGGCCCGCAGAGTCTTCGATGCGGCCGATGAGTTGCACGCGGTCGCGCTCGATGCCGAGGGCTTCTAGGCGTGCGAGCGTGCGTTCGCAGACGTCGTCATCCTCGAACCCCGCGGTTTTGCAGATAAGCGTCGAGTCCGGCACGGCCAGCAGCACCTTCGCCCATGCCGAGAGCATCGGGTGGGAGTATTTCTGGATCGAGTTGAAGCACCCAAAGACAGGTGGTGCATCCGCCGGCTGGCGCGGGCCGGGGCGCGTTGCCGGGGGCGTGTAGCAGAGGAAGCACGTCTGGATGCGCGCGAGTGCTTCGACGCAGTGCTCCTCGCTGCCGGGCGGGTCGGTGAGTGCGTCGACGAGGCGGAAGTCGATGAACGGGCAGCCCGTGGTGGCCGGGTACCCGAGATAGGTCATCTGCACGGGCGCGGGCCGCTTGGCAAGGGAGGCGTAGCGTTGGCCCTGGGTGAAGCCGGAGAGTTCGATGACGATATCGAGGTTCTCGGCACGGATGGCCGACTCTGTGTCGGCGGGCTTGGTGAGCTGCCCGAGGTCGATCCACTTGCCCCCTGAGAAGCCCGCGAGCGTGCGGAGTTTTTTGTTCATCGCATCGCGTGTGGTGCCCGAGTCCAGGACGGTGATATCCAGCCCGTGCGGCGCAAGGCGCGAGAGCAGCGGGGGCACAAAGTAACCCACCGAGTGGTCGCGCAAATCCGGCGAGAGGATGCCGACGCGCAGCCTGCGTGCGGGGTCGGCATTGGCCGGGCGTGCGCGGGGCGCGGGGGTGCCGAAGAACTCGGCGGCGCGTTTGTGCGTGCTCGTCAGCTCCTGCGGCGCAACGCCCGGGGTGTAGTTCATCCCGCTGGCAAAGCCGATCCATGCGCGCAGCAGGCGCGGCTCGTTGGGGATCAGGTCCCGCAAAATCTGCAGCGACTCGGCCCCTTCGCCGATGCGCAGCAACGCGGTGGCGTGGTTGAGCAGGACCTCGCCGAGCTTGGGGTGGTGCTGGCGTGCGGTCCGCGAGTGCCGCTCGGCCTCGGCGGCGCGGTTGAGTTTCAGCAGCGTCGAGGCGAGCATCACCCACCCGCGCGGGTCCGCCGCGTTGGCAAAGGCGAGCCGCTCAAAGCCCTCGACGGCCTCGGCGTTGCGCCCCTGCAGCATCACCGTGCTGAGCAGTTGCAGGTGGTAATCAAAGTAAGCCGGCTCAGCGTTGTGGGCCGTGCGCGCATAAGGCTCCGCCGCGGCCGGGCCGCGCGTCAGCAGCGTCAGCATCGACATGGCATAGTTGGCCTCGGCGTGCGGCGGGTGCTGCGCCAGCAGCGGCGCGAGCAACTGCGAAGCCTGGGCCATCTGCCCCTGGCTCATGGCCTGCCTGGCAGCAACAACGGCGGGGTCGGGGGTGGGCATGCCGAAGGATAACGCCCCCCGCTACGCCCTGGTGATCACCAGCCGATCGCTCTTGGCGTCCACCTGCACCGCGTCCCCATCGCCAAACTCACCGGCGAGCATCTTGCTAGCCAAGACATTTTCCAATCGCTGCTGGATGACCCGCTTGAGCGGGCGTGCGCCGTAGGCCGGGTCCCACCCTTCCTTGGCGATGAGCAGTTTCGCGGCGTCCGTCAGCACCAGGCTCATCCCGCGGGCCTTCAGGCGTGCACGCAGGCGTTCGAGTTGAATCTCGACGATCCCGGCCAGGTGCTCTTGCTTGAGTTGATGGAAGACCACCACCTCATCGATGCGGTTGAGCAGCTCGGGGCGCATCAAGGGCTGGCCCCCGGTCAGTTGCATCATGCTCTGCTGGGCCTTGACCATCGCCTGGCGAACATTCGCCGGCAGGCCCGCCGCCTTGCCCACCTCGTCGATCGCCGCGGCTGAGGGACCGCGCTTGAGCAGGTCGCGCACCGCCGCGTCGATCTCCCAGTCCTCCGCGCCCCCCGCGGCGAGTTCCTGGATCATCGAGCTGCCGAAGTTGCTGGTCATCACGATGATCGCGTTCTTGAAGTCCACCGTCCGCCCCTGCCCGTCGGTCAGACGCCCGTCGTCGAGCACCTGCAGCAGGATGTTAAAGACGTCCGGGTGCGCCTTCTCGATCTCGTCAAGTAGGATCACGGCATACGGCCGGCGACGCACCGCCTCCGTCAGCGTCCCACCCTCCTCATAGCCGACGTAGCCCGGCGGTGCACCAAGCATCCGCGACACGGCGTGCTTCTCCATGTACTCGCTCATATCGATGCGGATCATCGCATCGGGCGTGTCAAACAGGAACTCGGCCAGCGCCCGGCACGTCTCCGTCTTGCCCACACCCGTGGGCCCAAGGAATAAGAACGAACCGATCGGACGGTTCGGGTCCCCCAACCCCGACCGCGCCCGGCGGACCGCATCAGAGACCGCTCGCAGCGCATCATCCTGCCCGATCACACGCTTGGTCAACTGCGACTCCATCTTCAACAGTTTCTCACGCTCGGCCTCCAGCAGCCGAGAGACAGGAATCCCCGTCCAACGCGCAACGATGTCCGTGATCGCCTCGGCATCGACCTCCTCCTTGACCAGGTTGTCCCCACGCGTGCGCCGCGCCTGCAGGGCCTGCTCGGCGGTGGCCAGTTGTGCGCCCAGGTCGCGCAGCTCGCCATAGCGGACCCGTGCCGCGGCCTCCAGGTCTCCCTTGCGCTGCGCCTGGTCCAGCCGCGTCTGTGCGGCGTCCATCTGCTCCTTGATCGTCTTGACGCCGGTGAGTTCCTTCTTCTCCTCCTCCCACCGTGCCGTCAACGCGCGGTTGCGCTCTTGCAGTTCCGAGAGCTCTTTCTCCAGCCTGTCGAGCTCCTTGTGCGTGCCAACATCCCCCTTGCCGGCACCCTTTGCGGCCTGTTCCCTCGCCGGCTTACTCCCCTTGGCCTCGATCTTCACGGCTTGACGCTCGATCTCCAGCGACATGATCTTGCGACGAAGTTCATCCAACTCCGTCGGCATGCTGTCGTTCTCGATCCGCAGCCGGCTGGCCGCCTCGTCGATCAGGTCGATCGCCTTGTCCGGCAGGAACCGCTCGGTGATGTACCGCTGGCTCAACTGCGCCGCGGCCAGGATCGCCCCGTCGAGGATCTTCACCCCGTGGTGCGCCTCGTAGCGTGGCTTAAGCCCCCGCAAAATCGCGACGGTCTCCTCCACACTCGGCTGATCGACATACACCATCTGGAAACGCCGCTCAAACGCCGGGTCCTTCTCGATGTGCTTGCGGTATTCATCCAGCGTCGTCGCGCCGATGCAGTGGATCTCCCCGCGTGCCAGCGCCGGCTTGAGCAGGTTCCCCGCGCTGACGGCACCCTCGGCCGCACCCGCGCCCACGATCGTGTGCAACTCGTCGATGAACAAAATGATCTGCCCGTTGCTCGCCGCCACCTCCCGCAGCACCGCCTTGAGCCGCTCCTCAAACTCACCACGATACTTCGCCCCGGCCAGCAACTGCCCCACGTCCAGCGCCATCACACGCTGGCTGCGCATGTTCTCCGGGCAGTCCCCGTTGACGATCCGCAGCGCCAACCCCTCGACGATCGCCGTCTTGCCCACCCCCGGCTCGCCAATGAGCACCGGGTTGTTCTTCGTCCGCCTCTCGAGCACCTGCATACACCGGCGGATCTCCTCGTCGCGCCCGATTACCGGGTCGATCTTCCCCTTGGCCGCCTTCTCCGTCAGGTCGATGGCATACTTCTTAAGAGCCTCAAAGTTACCCTCGGCACCCGCGTCCGTTACATTCTGCACACCCGAGGAAGCGCGGATCTCCTTGATCGCCTTTTCCAGGCTCTTGACCTCCGCACCCGACAGGCTCAGCACCTGCTTTGCGCTCCCGCCACCGCTCCCCCCGGCCTCGGCGCACGCCAGCAGCAGGTGCTCGCTGCTGATGTACTCATCGCCCATCTTGCGTGCCCACGCGTCGGCGGACTGAAAGACCTCGAGTGCCGCTCGCCCGACCTGTGGCGTCGCCCCCTGCACCTGCGGCAGGCGGTCCAGCTCCGCCTGCACGATCGTCAACACACGCGCCGCATCGGCACCAGCCTTGGCCAGGATCGAGTTGGCTACCGATTGCTTCTCCCGCACCAGCGCGTGCAGCACGTGCAGCGACGAGACCTCGGCGTTCCGCCGGGTCATCGCCTCGGCCTGCGCGTCAGCCAGGGTCTGCTGGGCCAGAGTTGTAAAACGGTCCATCCGCATGGGGTGCTCCTTGCTGGGTTACCGTGTGCAAGGGGCGTGCCCAGGCCAGCCGAGTCCACCCCGCTCCCGCCCCGTGCAGACATGCCCGGTTTGGTGCGTGGTCGGATCGCGGGCTGCTGATTTGGCACCCCGCCACGACCTTGGCAGCCCGATCGGGCAATGATCCACGCACGTGAGCACCCGCGCCAATACCCCGGCTGACATCTGCATCCTCGGCGGTGGGATCGCCGGTCTTTGGCTCGCCGTACACCTGGCCAAGACCGGCCGGGGCGTGGTGCTCATCGAACGCGCCGCCCTTGGCGACGGGCAGACCATCGCCAGCCAGGGGATCATCCACGGCGGCGTGAAGTACGCCCTCACCGGCGCCGCCAGCGCCGCCAGCCGGGCCATCGCACGCATGCCCGAACTCTGGCGCAACGCCCTGGCCGGCGACGGCCCCGTCGATCTCCGCGGCGTGCAGGTGCTCAGCGATCGACAATGGATGTGGTCCACCGCTTCACTCCTCTCACGCATGACTGCCCTGGCCGGGAGCAAGGTCATCCGCACGCCCGTGCAACTCGTGCGCGAGCGGGCCGAGGTCTGCCCCGGTTTGCAACCGGCACCCAAGGGCGTGGATATCTACGAAGTCCCCGAGCCCGTGCTGGAGCCAAGGAGCCTGGTTGCGTCGCTCGCCAGGCAGGCCGAGGCGCTCGGCGTTCGACTCATACTCGGCCAGGCCCGGCTGGAGGGCCAAGACGTCCTCGCTGGCAGCGTTCGGCTCTCGCCCGCTGTGGTGCTCCTCTGCGCAGGTGGTGGCAATGCGGGGCTGCTGGAGCAATCTGCCGCCGCACCCATGCCGCGTGCGCAAAGCAGGCCCCTGCACATGGTCCTCGTGCGTGGTCCGTTGCCCGTGGTGTACGGGCACTGCGTCGCGGGCCTGAGCGACAAGCCGCGCGTAACCATCGGCACGCAGGACGATCCCGCCATGCCGGGCCGGCGGGTCTGGTACATCGGTGGTCAGATCGCCGAGGCCGGCGTCCACCGCGACGCCCAGGCCCAGATCGCCGAGGCCAAACGCGAACTCGCCGCGTGCATCCCGTGGGTAACCCTCGACGGCCTGGAGTGGGGAACCTGCCGGTGGGAGCGGTTTGAGGGGCTCACGGCCAGTGGCGACCGCCCCGATGAGCCGGTGATTGTCGAGCTTACTCCTAGTGGTGGTGCCAGTAATCCCGGGCCGCGCTTGCTGGCAATCTGGCCCACCAAGTTGGCCTTCGCCCCCCTCGTCGGCGAGCGCGTCTCGGCGATGCTCACCGCAGATCAACCCCCCGCCGATCTCAACCCCGGCGTCGGCACCCCGTGGCGACATGCCACCATCGCGCCCCTGCCCTGGGATCGCGCACAGGTGCTGTGGAGCCCATGACCACACCCGCAACCAACCCCGCCCTGCCGCTCGCGCACCACCCCCTCGGCCGCACTGGTCTGCGCGTCGCCCCCGTCGCCCTTGGCACCGTCAAACTCGGGCGCGAACTCGGGCTCAAATACCCCTCCCCCTCGCGCCTGCCCACCGATGACGAGGCACTCGAACTCCTCCGCACCGCACGCGACCTTGGCGTCAACCTCATCGACACCGCACCCGCCTACGGCACCAGCGAAGAACGCCTCGGCAAACTCTGGCCCCGCCTCTTCAAACGCACCCAGCTCATCCTCTGCACCAAGGTCGGCGAACGCTTCGACCCCGCAACCCAGACAAGCACATACGACTTCTCAAACGCCCACATCCACGCCAGCATCGAACGCTCGCTGGCCCGCCTCGGCGTCGCCGAGATCGATATCGCCCTCCTGCACTTCCGCAGCAACGACGACCTCGACGAACGCACCCTCCACCTCGGCCAGGCCCTTGGCACACTCCGCCAGCTGCAAACCAAGGGGCTTATTCGTGCCGTGGGTGCCTCGATCGGCACCCCCGCCGGCGGCGCACTGGCGGCGCAACTCTGCGACGTGGTGATGCTCTCGCTGAACGCAACAGCAGCCGACGGCGTCGCCGGGGACGTGCAGACACTCGCCGCGTGCGTGGCGCGCGGGCCGGGGCAGGTCGGCGTGCTCATCAAAAAACCACTCGCCAGCGGGCACGGGGCGGTATCACCCGCAACGGGTATCGCGCGCGTGCTCACCCAGCCCGGCGTCAACGCCGCGGTCGTCGGTACATCCAACCCCGCACACCTGCGCCAACTCGCGCACGCCGCTGGCCAGATAGCTCGCTAACCACCCCGGTGCAGTGCACTCAGAGAACCAAGCGACAGAGATTCAATCCAGAGGGGTGCTGTGGCATGCTTTGTCAGAAGCTTGGCATCCGGCTGGGCCACCCCAGCATCCGCTCCGCGCTCCTCCGCCAATCTCCGCCCCCTCCGCGAACCTCTTTGATGAGCGGCTGTGCGCAACCCAACTCCTGCCCCTCCCCTCGGGAGATGGGTTTCCTATCACTCAATCCACGCCCGCAACCGTCGGCACAGGCGTAACCGGCGTCGGTGGTGCCGGCATCCGCAGGTTCGCCTCGATCGTCAGGTCCAGCTGACCATCTGCCGCCTGCATCTCCTCCACAGACAGATGCTCGGCACGCACGATCATGTGCCGCAGCAACGCCTCAGAGAGGTTGAACACCCGATCAATCGCCGACAGCTTGTCCGTTGGCACGGCAAAGTAGCACAAAATATACACCCCACGCTTCTGCTTCTTGATCGGGAAGCACAGCTGCCGGTCGCCCCACTTCTTCAGGGCGATGATCTCCCCCCCGGCCTTGGTGATCGTGTCGCGGATCAGTTCCACGCCGCTCTTGAGATCAACATTAATCGACTGCGGGAAGAGGAACAGACCTTCGTACTTTGCCTTCGGGATGATGCGCATTGAAACAACCTTTCCAGTATGGGTCCCCGGGGCGGCCCGCATCGCTGCGGGGGCTGCCGGGGCATGTCGGCGCAGCGGGGTGGAACACTCCAACCCACGCTACACCAGGTCGAGATGATATCCCCCGGCCTGCTGGTGTTCCAGAAATTGGGGGGCAGGGCAAGGCTCAGTCTGGCCCCTACGTCCCCTCCGCCTCCGCCGCGACGGCCTGCGATTTCTTCAACCTCGCCCCCGCCCGCAGCATCACAATCGCCCCCGCAACCCCGACCACCCCGCTGGACCACTGCAACGCCGTTAGCCGTTCGTTAAATATCAGGGTGCTCCCAATCGCCGTGATGATCGGCTGCAACTGGATCACCCCCACGCTCACGGCCACTCCCAAATGCTTCAGGCTCGCGTAGTACATCACGTGGCTAATCGCAATCCCAATAAACGCCGAGGCGACGAGTTTGCCCCACTGCCCCGCTGTCATCTCCAGCGCGACGCTCCCATGCCCCTTGGCCAAGAGCAGCATCAGCACCACCATCCCCACGGCCGTGAACTGGCAGATCACCCCAAAACTCACCACAGGGTGAAACTTGCCCACGTAATGCCGCACGCTCAGCCCATACCCGGCAAACAACACCCCCGCCAGCAGCGAGACTCCAACGCCCAGCCAGAACGCCTCCCCCTTGACGCCAACATGCGCGCCCACCCCCCCGATCGAAGGCTCATGTGCTCTAAAGAGGATCAACCCCACACTCCCGCCCACCACGAGCGCAACGCCCACCCAATACCCCGGCGTGCGCAACAACGCCCGCTCCCCCGGAAAAAGCAGATACGCCCCCAGCGTTACAAAGATAATCTGCACCCGAAACACGAAACTAAAAAACCCCGGCTCCAAAAGCGTCGGCCCCCAGGCAAACGCCGTCTGACCGGCGATGTTGAACGCAACAGGCACCGCCGCCGCCCGCAGGATGCCAGCGGGCATCTGCCCCCGTCTGTACAACATCAGCAGCAGCGGCAGCCAGAACGCCGCACTAAGCAGGTACCGCCAACCATTGCTCGCAAAAGGGTCCAGACCAAAGCCCGCAAAGTCGCGCAGGAACAACGGCACCGAGGACCACGACAGCAGCGTCAGCACGATCAACGCGATGCCCGTCCCACGCGATAAACCCTGCTCGGGCATAAGCCGCCAGCATACGCCCCCGGCCAGACAATGTACCCCCACCGGCACCCCCACCCACAAATGGGTCAAACCAATGAATATCTCCCCTGCCCCTTGCCGGGGGGCTTTGGGTGGCCGACAATGGTGCAGCCCCAGACACTGGGGGGCGCACGGCGTCGGTCGCGGGTCGAAATCGTTTCGACCTTCGACGCGGTGTTTGTTGTCCTTTGTCCTGCCACGGGTCGATGACACCCTTGCCAGGCCCCGTCCGATGATCGGCACCCCCGGCATGATGCCTGGGATGCCCGTGCCCGAAAGCCTGCCCGAAAGAAAGCCCGAAAGAAAGAAGGAATCCCCAATGAGCTTTGAAGCCGCCGTCCACGCCCAGGCCATCGAGCTAGACCGTCTGTCGATGGAGATGACCGCCGCCGCTGGCAGCGGGCACCCGAGCACGTCGATGAGCCTCGGGCACCTCATCACGGTGCTCCTGTTCAACACGATGCGCTGGAGCCCGGAATACCCCGACTATCCGACGGCCGACCGCCTGGTCCTGTCCGAGGGCCACGCCGTGCCCATCGTCTACGCCGCCTGCGCCAAGCTCGGCGTGAGCATCGGCAAGGACCCCGAGCACCGCCGGCCCATGACCGTCGCCGACGCGATGAAACTCCGCGATGCCGCCAGCGAGATCGACGGGCACCCAAACCCCATGGAAGGCTTCCCCTTCTTTGACGCCGCGACCGGCTCGCTGGGCCAGGGCCTCAGCGTCGCCGCAGGCCTGGCCGAGGCCGCTCGCCTAGAGGGCCTGGACAAACGCATCTACTGCATCATCGGCGACGGCGAAAGCCGCGAGGGGCAGGTCGCCGAGGCCCTCGACTACATCGCCGACAAAAAACTCACCAACGTCCTGACGATCGTCAACTGCAACGAATACGGCCAGGCCGACCGCGTCAGCAAGCAGCAATCCGCCTCCTACCAGGTCGCCAAGCTCAACGCCTATGGCTTCAAGGTCGTCGAGATCGATGGGCACAGCCCCAACGAAATCCGCAAGGCCTTCGAGGAGTTCGCCAAGATCAGCGGCACCTTCGAGCAGCCGATGGCCGTCGTCGCCCGCACCGTCAAAGGGTGGGGCACCACCGTCCTAGCCGGTGCTGGCTGGCACGGCAAGCCCGCCGAGGGCGAGGTCCTCAAGAAAGCCCTGGCGGAACTCGACGAGAAGCGCGTGCAGCTGACCAGCTCCCTCGTCAGCACCGATTCCTTCGAGATCCAGCCCCCCGCCGAGGCCAAGCCCGTTGACTTCAACATGGCCGACATGGTCCCGCTCACAGAGATCGCCAAACGCTTCGACCTCGTCTCGGCGATCCAGAAGGGCAAGATGGCCACCCGCCGGGCCTACGGCATCGCGGTCCGCGCCTTGGGCCTGGCTAACGACCGCGTCGTCGTCCTGGACTGCGACGTCTCCAACAGCACCATGGCCGACTTCTTCAAGAAGGACGCCGCCCTGGCCCCACGCTTCTTTGAGTGCAAGATCGCCGAGCAGAACATGTTCAGCGTCGGCGCAGGCCTCAGCGCGGGCGGCAAGGTCCCCTTCTGCAGCACCTTCGCCAAGTTTGTTACCCGCGGGTATGACCAGATCGAGATGGCCATCAACTCCGGCGCAAACCTCAAGATCGTCGGCAGCCACGCCGGGATCACCCTCGCCGCCGACGGCCCCAGCCAGATGAGCCTCCCGGATGTCTCCTGGTTCCGCTCCTTTAGCACCATGCGCGACCACCGCGGCAACCCAGGGTGTTACGTCCTCCAGCCCGCCGACGCGTACGCCGCCTACGCCCTCACCCACGCCATGGCCGAGTACGAAGGCGTCGTCTACATGCGCACGCTCCGCGCCGACACCGAGTTCATCTATTCCGACGCCACCCCCTTCAACCTCGGCGGCTTCGAGGTCCTCGCCGAGGGCCGCGACATCCTGCTCTGCGCCGCCGGGTACATGGTCCACGAGGCCAACAAGGCCCTGGACGTGCTCGACAAAGCCGGCATCTCCGCCACGCTGGTCGACCTCTACAGCCTCCCGTTCGATTCCGACAAACTTCTGGACATCGCCAACCAGAACAACGGGATGATCATCACCATCGAGGACAACTACGGCGGGGGCATCGGCTCGGCCGTCGCAGACGCCCTCACCGGCTCGGGCGACGCCTTCACCCTCCACCAGATGCACGTCCGCAGGATTCCCAAAAGTGCCAAGACACCCGAAGAAATCCTCAAGATGTGCGGGCTGAGCTCCGAGGACATCGTCAAGCAAGTCATGGCCGCGCTGCAAGTGGCCTGATGAGTCCTCTCCAGAACCTCTCCCC
>JAJTGZ010000091.1 GCA_021299385.1 Phycisphaeraceae bacterium
CCTTCGGCCAGCCCGTCCGCCGACTCCCCCTCAAAAAATCCGCAAAGATCGCCCACGCCAACGCCCTGCAGATCGACTGGAACTCCGTGCTGCCAGCCAAGCGGTGCAGTTATGTGCTGGGGAACCCGCCGTTTGTGGGCGCGAAGCATCTCACTTCCGATCAATCATCGGACCTTGAGGCTGTGACAGGGGAGATCAAAAATGCTGGGTTGCTCGACCTCGTGTGTGGCTGGTACCTAAAGGCCGCAGCGTACACGCACGGCGCTCAGATTTGCTGCGGCTTTGTTTCTACCAACTCGATCACGCAGGGCGAGCAGGTTGGGGTGATATGGCCCGAGATGTTTCGGCGGGGGATCAAGATCCACTTTGCACATCGCACTTTCCAGTGGATGAGTGAGGCCCGTGGCAAGGCCCATGTACACGTTGTGATCGTGGGTTTCGCCGGGTTTGATAGGCCCGGCAAGATCATCTACGACTATCCCGACATTGACGCTGACCCAATTCCTGTCGAGGCGGCCAATATCAGCCCGTATTTGGTCCCCGGGCCGGATGTTGCGATCACTAATCGCTCTTCGCCTCTATGCGATTCGCCGGACATGGGGATCGGGAATAAACCTATTGACGACGGTCAATTTCTTTTCACCTCTTCCGAACGCGACGCCTTTGTCGCCCGAGAGCCCGGGAGTCAGCGGTTCATCAAACGGTTCTTCGGAGCGGAAGATTTCATCTCTAACACTCCTAGGTGGTGCCTCTGGCTTGGCGACGCTGCCCCTGCGGACATCCGTGCTCTTCCGGCAGTCATGGAGCGGGTCGAGGCCGTGCGAGCATTCCGGAAGGCGAGTAAAAGTGAACCAACGCGCAAGCTCGGTGACACTCCAACGCGATTCCACGTCGAGTTCGTCCCCCACGGCCCTTACTTGCTGATTCCACGACATAGTTCTGAGCGCCGGCAATACATCCCCATGGGATACCTCGGATCGGATACCTTCGCGGGAGATAGTTGCCTCGTTGTTCCGGCCGCTACCCCCTACCACTTCGGCGTCCTCACCAGCGAAATGCACATGGCCTGGGTCCGCCAAGTCTGCGGACGACTCAAGTCTGACTTCCGCTACTCCAACAAACTCGTCTACAACAACTTCCCCTGGCCCCAAGACGCCACCGCCAAACAGCAAGCCGCCGTTACCGCCGCCGCCGAGGCTGTCCTCGCCACCCGCGAGGCCTTGGGTACCCCCACGCTCCGCGTGGGGTCTTCGGCCTTGGGTACCTCCACGCTCCGCGTGGAGTCTTCGGCTTCCCCCCACGCGGAGCGTGGGGGTACCCAGCGTGGGGGTACCCAGAAGGCCCAGACCCTTGCCGACCTCTACGACCCACTCGCCATGCCCAAGGCCCTGCGCGACGCCCACAAGGACCTCGACCGTGCCGTGGACAAGTGCTATCGCGCCGCCCCCTTCACCAGCGAGCGGCAGCGCGTCGAATACCTCTTTGACCTCTACCAGAAACTCATCACCCCCCTGACCGCGCCGGCAAAGCCAAAGCCACGCACACGCACCAAGCCCCGCCAACCCTGACCCACCCCACCCCGCCTAACCTTCCCCGCCATCGGTGCACCCCCGGCCTCTACAACGCCGGTCGGTGCTGAAAAGGGAAGTGTGGTAAGGCGTCCTATCAACGCTGATTCCACCGCGGACGCGCCGCCGTGAGGGGCTGGGTCTGGTCCAGATGCCACTGCTGAACTCCAGCGGGAAGGCGGGCCAGGCCACAAACCCCGAGCCGGAAGACCTGCCGACGGCTGTGTGCTTGTCGCCCTCGCGAGATGGGGCGTCGGCAGATGCCCCACGCCCCCCGCGCGTGCAGGCCGCTGTTGACACCATTCCCCCCTCGCACGGCGCCCACCGGTCGAAAGACCGGCGTCAACCCGCGGGTTTCGTGCCGCGCGACTCGGCACGGGAAGGTCGGTGCCCCATGCGTCCCTCGGCTATCACATCCCCACGCCCCCTCATCCTCACTGCGCTCCTCTCCCTCGCCACGATCCCCACGCTCGCCACCGCACAATCCACCTACACCCCCAACGGCTCCTTCACGCTCCCCAACGGCGCCTGGGGCATCGCCCCCGACGGCCTGATCTGGGCCATCACACCCAACGCCACCATCCTCCGCCAAACCGCCCTCAACGCCTCGACCTACTCCCCCGTCGGCTCACTGCCCGCAGGCACCATCCCCACCTTCGGCGCATCGTTCCTGAGCATCAGCCCCGACGGCACACGCCTGGCCATCGGCGACAACAACTTCGGCCCCGCCGCACGCATCTACTTCGTCTCCACCACCGACCTCGGCCCCACACCCTCCCCGACCATCAGCGTCCTGTCGCCCAACTACGCCGGCACCTGGCTTGGCAGCCAGTTCTACGTCTCCGGCGCGGGCAACGACTTCGTCCCCTTCCTCAACCGCATCTCCTTCACCAACAACACAACCGACCCGGTCTCCACGCGCATCCTCACAGGCATCGGCGGCGCATCCGGCGGCGTCGCCCTCATCAACACCCCCACCGGCCCACGCCTCTACACCGGCGTCGGCTTCGAGGGCAACGCCCTCCCCGCCGGCGATATCCGCGGCTTCGACCTCCTCTCCCTCGACACCTCCCCCACACCAACCAACTACGCCACCGGCACACCCATCCCAGGCGGACCCGCGCTCTCGGCCAGCACACTCACCTTCGACGCCAACGGCACACTCCTTGTCGGCGGCTTCGACGGCGGCGCGGCACTCGCCATCAACATCCTCACCGGCGACCGCACCGCACTCTCACCGGCCGGCACCACCGGCGGCTACGAAGTCGCCTTCAACACCTTCACCAACGAAGCACTCATCGACCACAACGGCATCGCCTACCGCTACACCATACCCGCGCCCGCCACCGCCATGATCCTCGGCGCGTTCGGCCTCCTGGCAACACGCCGCCGACGCTGATCAACCCCACGCTCTACGCCCAACCCACATCGCACCGAACTCCCCACGCGCCCCAACACCCCCGGCCTTCTTATGCACAAAACCATCCTCGCCGCACTCGCCATCGCCACCACCACGGCACCCCACGCCCACGCCTCACCCTTTGCCACGCGAGTGGTCAGTTACACCCCAGGCCCGGGCGCAACCGCAGGCTTCACAAACCCCGCCGCCGCAATCGGCCCACCCCTCGGCGGCAGCACCTCATCCCCCGACAACTCCAAACTCGTCTCCCTCGGCTCCCTCGGCGGCTCCATCACCCTCGCCTTCGATGAGCCAATCCCCAACCTCTCACCCTCTCCCGCAAACCCACTCGCCCTCGACCTCATCGTCTTCGGCAATGCCTTCTACGTCGCCAACAACCCCAACAGACGCTTCGCCGAGCCAGGCATCATCGAGGTCTCACGCGACACCAACGCCAACGGCCTCGCCGACGACCACTGGTTCGTCATCCCAGGCTCGCACCTCACACTCCCCACCAGCACCCCCCTCACACTCCCACAGAACATCTTCACGCAGAACAACTTCCCCATCCTCAACAACCCCCTCGGCCAAGACGCCACCAATGAGGGCGCCCTCGGCTACGCCGACTGCACGCCCACCATCGCCCTCGGCGACCTCGACGCCGACGGCATCATCGACGCACCACTGCTCAACCCCGACCGCTTCTACACCTCTCCAGACGACCCAACCCGCGTCGGCATCTCCCCCTTCACCGGCGGCGGCGACGCCGTCGACATCTCCGCCGCACGCAACCCCACCACCGGCGACCCCGCAAACCTCACCACCATCGACTTCGTCCGCATCACCACCGCCCTCACAGGCGGCACCCCCGCCCTCGGCCCCATCTCCACCGACCTCGCCGCCGTCGCCCGCGTCATCGTCCGCCCACGCGCCGACATCGCCGGCCCAGGCCAATCCCCCGGCCCCGACGGCCAGCGCACCGCCGACGACATCATCCTCTTCCTCAACTGGTTCTTCAGCACCTCACCGCTCGCCGACATCGCCAGCCCAGGCCAAACCCCAGGCCCCGACGGCAACTTCACCGCCGACGACATCATCGTCTACCTCAACTGGTTCTTCGCACCCGAATAACCCCAAAACCAATCGCACCCACCCATGCCCCCGCCCACCACCCACTTACCCACCCCGCCCGCAGGCTCAGCACGCCCCGCCTTCACACTCATCGAGCTCCTCGTCGTCCTCGCCCTTCTCTCCCTCCTGCTCACCCTCCTCCTACCCGCCCTCACCAGCGCACGCGCCGCCGGCCACGCTACATCCTGCCTCTCCAACCTCCGACAACTCGCCATCGCACTCGACGCCTACGCCCTCGAAAACCGCGGCTACTACGCCCCCGGCGCACCCCAGATCGCCACCCTCAACCGCACCCGCTGGTTCGGCTCCCGCCCAGGCCCATCAGGCCCCTTCGCAACCACCGGCGGCCCACTCTCAGACTACCTCGCCAGCAACCAGAGCGTCCGCCGATGCCCCGCCCTCCTCACCACCACCCTCGGCTTCGAGCGCAACGCCGGCGGCTACGGCTACAACAACGCCTTCGTCGGCTCCCTTCGATCTCGCGACCCCGCCGACCCCAACCGCTGGCCCCTCGCCACCGACCTCACCGGCTCACCCCAAGCCCGCTTCGCACACCCCGCCCACACACTCTCCTTCGCCGACGCCGCCCTCGTCACCACCACCGGCGTCATCGAATACTCCTTCATCGAGCCAGACCAATGGCCAGACTATCCAGGCCACCCCCCCGACCCCTCCATCCACTTCCGCCACGGCCCACCCCGCACCCCACTCTGCCAAGCCACCTTCCTCGACGGCCACGCAACCACCCTCCCATTAGGCCGCACCACCGAAACCTCCATCTACGGCCCCTCCCCCGCCGCCACCAACCTCGGCTGGCCCACAACCGAACAACCCAATGCCCGATTCGATTACAACTAAAACACCCTCACGCTCACAACCCCTCCCCCGAGGAGCCTGTTGCGCCATTGTTAGGTATTGACAACTCAAAGAGTGGCGTCCATGCTTGGATTTCCCGCCAAGGAGCCATCGCATGGATCGCG
>JAJTGZ010000042.1 GCA_021299385.1 Phycisphaeraceae bacterium
TGAGTGGAATACAACTACCGCGCCCGGGGCAACCATGACCACACTCATCACCGGCGGCGCAGGCTTCATCGGCTCTCACGCCGCGCTGCACTATGCAAGTAAGGGGCACAATGTCGTTGTGCTCGACAACCTCTTCCGCGGCCACGCTGCGGCCGTCGAGGCTATTCGCCAATCTCTGCCCGCCGGGCACCGCTCGGCCATTGTCTTCGAGCACATCGACGTCACCGACCACCATGAAACGGCCGCGGCGTTCGTGCGCCACAGGCCTGCACGCGTCCTGCACTTTGCCGCCCGTGCCTACGTCGGCGAGAGTGTTTCGCAACCGATAGAGTGCTGGCACGCCAACCTCACGGGCACCGCATCGCTCCTGGCCGCGTGCAAGGCTGCGGGGGTGCCGAAACTGGTCTTTTCAAGCACGTGCGCCACCTTCGGCGAGCCAGCACCCGAGCAGATCCCCATCCGCGAGACCACGCCCCAGCGCCCGATCAACCCCTACGGCGCCAGCAAGCTCGCCGCCGAGCGGCTGATCTCTGACTTTGCCCACGCGCAGAAGATCGCGGGCGTGGACTTTGCAGCCGCGTTCTTGCGGTACTTCAACGTCGCCGGGGCAGACCCGCTCGGGCGCATCGGCGAGGACCACCGCCCCGAGACGCACCTGATCCCCATCATCCTCCAGTGCATGCTTGGCCTGCGCCCGGCGCACAACAACACCCTGAGCATCTTCGGCACCGACTACCCCACGCCCGACGGCACGTGCATACGCGACTACGTTCACGTAGCCGACCTGGTCGATGCGCACGTGCGCGTGCTCGATGCGCTCAAGCCCGGCGAGGTGCGGGCCTACAACGTTGGCAGCGGCAAGGGGTTCTCTGTCCGCCAGGTCATCGACGCCGCCGAGCGCGTTACGGGACGTACGCTCAACGTCTCACTCGCACCACGCCGAGAGGGAGACCCGGCAACGCTCTACGCCGACGCGGCCCTGATCACACGCGAGCTCGGATGGTCGCCCCAGTTCGCCAACCTCGAAGACATGATCGCGCACGCCTGGGCCTGGTTCCAGACCCACCCCAATGGGTACGGCTAAGCACCCACGGCGGTAAGAAGACTGCAAAGAGCTTTACTCCAGAGGCCCTGAGGACCCAGAGGGGGACTACTCAGAGGACGGAGTGCCAGAGGGTAAGTGGCAGAGGGTAAGTGGCAAAGTGACGAAGCGGCAGAGTGGCAAAGTTACTTTGTGGGTGGCTTTGGTGGCAGCGGGCATCACCTTGGGCATTGACTCCGCGTCCCTCCGCCAACCTCCGCGAACCTCTTCTTCTTATTCTTCTTAGTCTTGTGCGTCAAGCAACCCCACCCCTGCGTCTGCCCACTGGAACGCTCTGGCGGCAGGGTTCAGCGCATCACTTCTGCCACGCACGCTCAAGAAACTCCACCATCCGCGCACGGAACTCACCCTCGTCGGCGTAGACGTCGTGCGAACCCTCCGTCAGGTAGCTCTCGCCGTGGCGGGCGGCTTTGAGCAGCACCCCGGCGTGCGAGAAGGGGATGATCTCGTCATCCTTGGCGTGCGCGATCAGCACGGGCAAGTTTAACGCCGCCAGTGCCTTGCGGTTCTCAAACCGGCTCCTGACCAAGAACCCCGGCACGGCAAACCGATAGGCCAAGTCGGGGATGCTGGTGAAGGTGCTGCGCAAGATCACCGCGCTGGGCGGGCGCGCCAGTGCTGTGCCCAGAGCCACGCCCCCGCCGAGCGATCGGCCGTAATAGACCACGCGCGATGCGTCCACGCCCTGGTGCCCCTTGATCCAGTCGATCACCTCGACCATGTCGTCGAGGATGCCCTGCTCGCCTGGCGGCCCGGGCACGCCGTCGTACCCGCGGTACTCGGGGATGGCCACCCAGAACCCCGATCGGCGGAAGTGCCCGGTGTCTTTGCTCCGCGTGCCATACTGGGCGAGTTCATAGTTGCCGTGGAAGTAGACGACCACTGGTGCGGGGGGTGCATCGGGCGTCCAACCCTTGGGGGGCAGCAGGAAGACGCGGAGTTTGCCCGACTTGCCGACAAGGGCGTCGATCTCCCCTGCGCGTGGTTCGAAGGCTTCTTTGGTCGCCCGCGCCAGGCCGGTGCCCGGGTAGATCAGTTTGTTCTGGAAGAAGAACAACCCTGCGGACCAGAGCAGGTAAAGCCCGAGCACCAATACCACCAGGCGACGCAGCCACCCCCAACGCGCACGCCTGGGCCGGGCCGACGCCACGCCTGTGGCCGGGGTATCCACGCTACTGCCCCCCGCCCATGTCCCCCAGGTGCCCGAACGTCTGCGCATATGCCAGCAGGTAATCACCCGCCTTGCGGATGCTTGGGGGCAAACCCGCGTCCGCCGGCGTGATCCCGATCGGCGTGCGGAAGGTGTAGAGCCTCTCGGGCGACCGGAAGTGCTCGACTACGGGCATCGCCTCGGCACGCGAGGCAACCGCACCCAGGTCGATCAACTCATCACGCAGCAAGTCCCCCGCCTTGTCCCCGGCGTGGACAAGGTCCTGTTCAATCGACTGACTCAGATACCGCCCAGGTGTGACCAAACTCACCCACAACTGCCCGCCATCCATGCTCAGCCGATACTCCGCATCGTCCCCGGCATCTTTCGCCTTGCACACCAACATCCCCCCATGCACCACGCACCCGGCATAGACCCCCGCCTGCTCCGCCCGCACGCGGACCTGCTCTAGCAACGCCAAGAGCGTGGCCGGGGTCTGCGCCTGCGCGGGGGTCTGGGGCGTGGGGCTTGGGGTTGGCATGGGGTTGCTCTCGTTGGGGGGGTATGAGCGGGGGTGTTCGGTCCGTTGCCGTCGGCGGCAAAGGATAGAAGGCCCTTCGTCGGCGCGTCCTCCTCTGGTCGTACACTCCACCACATGCCCTACGCCCGGCCCATGCTTATGCCGATTGTTTGTGCCCTGTCGATCGCGGGGATCGCCATGCTTCTGGCCGCGTGCGCGAGCACCACGTCCGGGACAACCCCGGCACAGGTCGAGCCGGTCTTTGAGGTCGAGGTCGCCGCCGAGCAGTACGTGCAGACCTTCCAAGCCGTGCGCGACACGCTCCGCGAGCAGCGCTTCGTGCTCGACCGCATCGACGCCCCGCTGGGCGTGCTCACCACGCTGCCCAAGCCCGGCGTCGGATACGCCCGCCCCTGGGAAGGCCCGACCGACAGCCCAACGCAGGACATCGCCCAGCAGCAACGGCGCGTCGTCCGCGTAACCTTCCGCCCGCCCGGCTCGACCATCAGCCGGTCGCTGGACGACCCGTCGATCAACCTTGTGGACAAGACGACCACAACCATCATGCGTGTCGATGCCATCGTCGAACGCGTCGAGCGCCCGGGCAAGCGCCCGCAGTTTGACGCCGTGCGCATGACCAGCCAGAGCATCGCCCCCGAGTTAGAGGCCCGTGGGATGACCCCGGCGTACATTGTCCCGATCCGGCGGGACAACGTCCTGGCCTCCTATCTGCTCGGGCAGATCACCGAGCGGGCGGGGCTGATCCCCGAGCCGTAGCCTGGCCGCCGGGCGATACAACCATTCCCCCGCCGCTACGCTGTAGTCAGCATGAATGCCCGCGCCCCGGTAACGATCTGGTTGTTTCTGCTCATCGAGTTGCTAAAGCTGCTGGTGATCGCGGCGTCGGTTGTTGTCGTCGTCGGGGCCTTTGCCGTGTCTATCCGCTTCCTGGCCAACGGGACGCTCGGCCCGCTCGATGCCCTGCGGCTGATGGCCCTGGCCTCGATCCCGATGCTGCAGTACGCGTTGCCCTTTGCCGGGGGGTTTGCCGCGACGCTGGCGTACCACCGCATGAGCCAAGAGAACGAGCTGACGGCGTGCTATGCCGGGGGTCTTTCGCACCGTGCGCTGCTCACGCCCGCGGCGATCCTTGGCTGCACGCTGGGCATCGGCCTTTTTCTGATGGCCGACCAGGTCATGCCCAAGTTGTTCCGCAAGATGGAGGAACTCGTTACCGACGACGCCACGCGTTTGCTCCAGGCCGCGATCGGGCGCGGGCAGGCGATCGAGCGTGGGAACCAGTTGATCTACGCCGACAAACTCATCGACCTGCCGGCCGACCCGGCCAGCGGTGCGTACAAGCACTTCCAGCTCCAGGGCGTCGTCGCGGTGGACCTGGACAAGGAGCGGCGCGTCGTGCGCGAGCTGGCCGCGCCGCTGGCGCTGGTCTGGCTCTTCCACGACACCACCCAGGCCGGGGAAGCACAGCCGGGCACTGGGGGCCCCCGGCAAGAAGTTACACGCGTGGTCATGCGCCTCAAAGACCCGCTGGCCACGCGTGGGCAGACGACGATCGCGCAGGCCGAGCAGACGGAGGTCCGCTTTGTGCTCCCCAGCGCGTTCAGCGACGACCCGAAGTTTCTCACCTTTAGCCAACTCGCCCAGGCCAAGGCGCAGCCCGAGGCGCTCAACCTGGTGGCCAACCCGAAGCGCCAACTGGCCGTGCTGCTGGCCCAGCGCGTAGCCGCCGAGCAGATCGGGCAGGACCTAGCCCAGCGCGGTGCGGTGGCGCTGACGGACCCCTCGGGCCGCCCGGTGATCATCCGTGCCGCGGGGGTGGAAAAAACTCCTGGCCCGACGGGGCTGGCGCTGATCCCGGTGCCCAGTTCCATGCCGCGCTCGGCACCGGGCATCAAAGCCGGCACCATCGAGGTCTCCATCTCCCCCGGCCCGCAGCGCACGCGCACCTACAAGGCCGAGCGCGCGTTCCTCGCACCCACCAAGGGCACCGAGGCCACGGGCACCACCTTCAACCTCGTGCTGGAGAACGTAACAACCACCACCACGCCCTCGACCAGCAGCCCCGCGACCGTCGATCCAGACGAACTGGCCGGCACACTGACCGAACTGACCATCTCCGCGCTGCAGCCCGCGATCGACCCACTGCCCGACCTGGCCGCCCTCCGCGTCGATGCCCTGCTGGCCCAGGCCCGCGCCCGCACCACTGCGGGGCCATCGAACAAGGCCGACCCACTGCCGCAGGCGACCGCACGCCTGGCTGATGCTGTGCAGGACCTGCGGTTCGAGATCACCAGCAAGCAGCACGAGCGCGTTGCCGCGTCGCTGGCGTGCGTGGTCATGGTCCTGCTCGGGGGGGTGATGGGGATGAAGCTCGGCAACGCGACGCCGTTGATCGTCTACCTCTGGTCGTTCCTCCCCGCCGTCGGCGCGATCGTCTCGATCTCCGCCGGGCAATCGCTCACGCACACCTACGGCCCCATCGGCCTGCTGGTCATCTACGCCGGGGTGCTGCTGCTGGCCGGGTACACGCTGGCGCAGTTCAGGATCGTTGCCAGGCACTAACCCGTAGTGCAGGCCTTCACCCCCCCGGCAAGAGCACCACATCCTCGGCATCGACCTCCAAGGCCACCTGCGACCTGGCGCTCAGCCCCACCATCCCAGGGTTTAAGTGTGCAACCTTCAGCATCGACCCATCCCCCACGCGCACGGCATACTGCGCGATCTCCCCCAGATACGTCCCCTCTACAACCTCCCCACGCACCTGGTTAACGCCCCCAGGCGTGCCACCACCAGCGCTCAGCCGAAATGCTTCGGGCCTGATCGAGACGACCACACCACCACCTGCGATACCCGCCAGCGTGTTGCCGCTCTGGAGCGTCCCGATCGCCGTCTGCACCGAGACCCGCCCGCCTGGGCCGGGTGCCCCGGCGATCGTGCCGGGGATGAAGTTGGCTTCTCCCAAAAACTCAGCAACAAACCGCGACTTTGGCCGGCGGTACAACTCCCCCGGCGCGCCCTGCTGCACAACCTTCCCCGACTGCATGATGGCGACCGCGTCGGCCATGCTCAGCGCTTCCTTCTGATCGTGCGTTACGTAGACCGTCGTGATCCCCGAGCCTTTGCATATCCGCCGAATCTCGCTGCGCAGGTCGGTGCGGAGCTTGGCGTCCAGGTTGCTCAGCGGCTCATCGAGCAGCAGCACATCGGGGCGCACGACGAGTGCCCGCGCAAGCGCGACGCGCTGCTGCTGCCCGCCCGAGAGTGCGTTGGGCTTGCGCTGGGCCAGGTGCCCCATCTGGACCATCTCGAGTGCTTCGCCGACACGCCGGGCGATCTCGGCCTTGCCAACCTTGCGGATCGTCAGCCCGAAGGCGACGTTGTCAAAGACGCTCATGTGTGGCCAGAGCGCGTAACTCTGAAAGACCATCCCCGTGTTCCGCTCGTTGGGGGGCAGGTTGGTAACATCGCGCACGCCCCCGGCAGCGCCCGTTGCAAACCCGATGCGCCCGCTCGTGGGGTCAATAAACCCGGCGATCATCCGCAGCAGCGTCGTCTTGCCGCAGCCCGAGGGCCCCAGGAGAAAAAACAACTCGCCAGGGTTGATACAGAGTGTTACATGATCCACCGCCGGCTGCACGCCAGGGGTGTAGGTCTTGACCAGGTCGTCGATCTGAATCGCCGTCGGCATGGGTGCAAGGGTAGAGCCAAACACCACCCTGGGCGAGATGGAGGCGATTGCCCCTTTAGCCCTGGCCCTGAGACTGCTCCCGGGCCCCATCCCGGCACAGCGACAGCAGCCGGAGCAACTCGGCCGACTCCCCGGCCTTGAGCGTCCGCAACTGCTCCCGGTGCAGGTCGAGCATCGGCTCATCGAGCCAGGCCAGCAACGCCTCACCGGCCGGGGTCAGGCGAACGCAGACACCACGCCGATCTTGCTCACTGCGCACGCGCACGCACAGCCCCGCCCGCTCAAGCCGGCTGACCAGCCGGGTAACGTCGGGAACGTGCGCAACAAGGTGCTCGCCGATCTGGTTGCACAAGCACCCCTGCGCCCCGGCCCCGCGCAGGATCCGCAGCACGTTGTACCCACCCTGCGACAGCCCGTGCCCCTTGAGGAACCGGTCAAAGGCAACCCCGAGCACACTGGCCGTGCGCATCACGGCCAGATAGACCTCCTGCTGCGACGACTGAAACGGGCCACGCTTGTGCAGCTCCACCCGCATCGACACGCCGACACGCTTGGTACCTTTGGGCGAGGGCATTTGCCATCATACAAACCCCCCACCCAGCATGCTCTGGCGGACAGGAGCATGGATGGGGTTGGCACGGGCAATGACCATGCGAAAACCAATACGCCCGGCCCGGGGGTCCGGGGTACCCGTCCCGGCTCAGAAATCCGGGGTACCTAAACCCGCCAGCGGTAACAAAAAACCCCAGGCAAGATTGCTCCGGCCCAGGGCTAGGGGGTATCTCGATTGTCTCAAAGAACCTACTTATGCCTCGGTACCTTTGTTCGGCCTTCGGCCCTTAGGCCCAACACCTCACACCCAACCACTTCCCTCAGCACCCCGCAAAGAAGCGGTTGAGGAAGACGATGATGTCGTCGGCCGTGAACTGACCATCGGGGGTCGTGCTCTGGCCGGGGCCAGCAACATCGGCCCGCAGGTCGCTGGCAAAGAACCAGTTCAGGTAGACGATGATGTCGTCGGCCGTCAACTGACCGTCAGCCCCGATCGACTGCCCCGGGCCGGCGATGTCGCTTAGCCCGCAGGGCGTTGCGGTGTAGGCGAGCGTGAACGTCCCGGCACCGAAAGTGCCCAGCGTCTTGCCCGCCACGCGGAAGAGGTACGTCGTGCCGCCGGTGACGGGGAAGTTGCTGATGACGCTCTGGGTCGACGTGCCCGTGCCGCAGACGCCCGCGGCAACATCGTCGCTGCACGCGATGTCCCCGCCCCCGCAGCCGGTGTAGATCGACAGGACGGTGTTGAACGATGTCCCCGGGCACGTCGAAGCGCGCACCGTCCCGTTGTACGCCGGCGTGTAGGAGAACCACACGTCGCGCGTGTTCAGGTTCGTCACCAGGTTGCAGCTGGCGTTGTCCCCGCTGTTGGTCGCCTCGGTCGTGTCAAAGGCGTTGGCCCCCAGCACCGCAGGTATTGGGCTTTCGCACAAATCCCCGGCCGCGGCGGCGGGGGCCTGCAGAATCCTCACCTGCCCCACGTTGCTGAAGATGCTCGAACTCTTGACAACTATCCGGATGCTCACGGGCACACCCTGCACCACGGGCAACCTCGCCACCCGGCTGCGGCTTGAGCTGCAAGAGGCCGACGGCCCGGTGAGGTAGTCGTCGTTGCAGGCGATCTCGCTGCCGTCCTGCGCATAGACGGTAACGATCGTGTCAAACGCCGCACCGCACGTCTCGATGCGGGCATCACCCGTGAACGTCGGGGTGTAGTTGTACCAGACGTCCCCGGTGGTAACAGCAAACGTGCAGGTGCTCGGGCCGAAGTTCGGGTCTTCAACAAACGCCCCGCAGGCGTTGTAGTTGAACGTCCCCTCCTCGACGGGCAACGCCGTGGCGAAGAGGTCGTTGCTCAGCGTGACCGTGGGGTCGAGCTGCACTGCCGTCGCCGTCGACTGCGCCGGCGTGCCACAGGGGCCCGTGGCAACGCAGTAGTAACTCCCCGCGTCCCCGGCCTTGGCGTTGTTCAGACGCAGCTGGCTGGCGTTGGCACCAACAACCGTCCCCCCGGCGGGGGTGGTCCCGTCGGTCAACGGGGACCCGTCCTTATACCACTGGTACGTAATCGGCAGTGTGCCCGAGGCCGCGACGTTCAGGATCGGCGTGCTGCAACGAGAGAAGTTGAACGACGCGGCAGGGTTGGACACGATCGTCGCACCCACGCACGCGCTAGCGCTGCTCTGCCGCAATGCCCACGGCACCGCGCCGATGATCCGCTGGTTCCCACCCTGGAACCCAACAATCACGCTCCCGTCTGGGGAGATAGCCGAGGGGAAGCCGATCTTGGGCAGCCCGCGCGTCGTGTCACCGTTGTCGCCGGTGGGGCCGTAGTCGGCCGTCACGCCGGGCACACCCAGAGTAACGAGGTAGTCGTACCAGTCCACGATCTCCCCGGCCGTGCCGCCGGCAACGCTCGGGTCGGTCCAGATCCAACCCCCGGCCATGAACGAGCCGCAGGTGCTGTACGTCGCCGTGCCGACGACAATCCTCCCGTCATCGCTCATCCCGTTGACAGAAATGTTCGGCGGCGCGCCGCAGCTGGTAACACTGCTCGGCAGCCACGACGCGGCGGCCATGTTGTTGACGTTGATGCTTACGGGCCCGTCCCACGATGAGGTCCCGGCGTTCCACGTCCACTTGCCGATGAAGGGTGTCCCGCCGGTAACGATGTCATCACCCGTGCCCGATGTGCCCAGCGTCGTAGTGATCTGGTCGGTGATAGCCCGACCGACGATGATCGTCCCCGCTGCGTTCATGCGGTAAGAGCCCGGCGTCGAGCTGCTCGTCAGCGGCCCAACCAGCGCGGGGGTATCACCCACCTGCGCACGGGTATACGCCTTCCCATTGGGAAGATACGTCATCCCCCAGTTGCTCGTGGCGGTGTTGTAGTTCCAGATTACGATGCGACCGCCATCAGGATCGGCACTCACGCCGGTGCTCGCGTTGTGCTCCTGCGCGCCGACGATCACCAGCCCGTCATCACTGATGGCGTACGGGTTGCCCGTGCGCCGGCGCGTCGAGGCCGCCGCGCTTGCGGTGCGGAAGGGCGTGGGCAGGACCGTCATCGCCCCGGCCCCGGCGTTGGCCTGCGAATCCCACACAACCGGCCGCCAGTAGAACGAGTTAGCGCTGATATTCGTGCCTGGCCCCGTCGCGGTCCCGAGCGTCCCGTTCTGGTTATACGAACTGACATACGCCAGCGCAAGGATGTACCGCCCATTGGCCGAGATCGCGTTGGGCGTCAGGAAGTTGCCCGTGGATTGGCCGCTGGAGCTTGGCCCAAAGACACCCGAGTTGCCCAGCCCCGAAGAGTTGGGGGTATACGCGATGATCCCGGGCACACCCATGTTCAGCAGCGTGCTGGTGATCGCATCCCAACGCGCGCCCCCAAACTCCGTCGCCCCAGGCTGCGTCGGCGAGGGGACCAGCGTCGGCACGGCATATCCGGGGGCCAAGAAGGCGGGGGAGACGCCCGTCGCCGAGTTCCCGATCGCAAACCGCGTCGGCCCGTTGAGGATTGAGGTTGCCAGGTAACGACCATCGGCAGAGATGTAGCCGTTGCCGGGGGTCCCGGCATCACTAAGCGTAAGCCCGGCACCGTTGAGCGCCCAACGCGTTGCGTTCGCCGTCCCCGTCCCGCCCGAACCGCCGATGTAGACCGTCCCACCCTGCGAGTTGCTCACAGCCTGGGGCGTGCCCGTCCCCAGCGAGGTCAGCGTCGGCTGCCCCAACGCCAAACCGGCAAGCGTGGCGACGAAAAGAGTTCCCAAGGCAAGGGTTCGAGTCTTCATGGTGGCCTCCTAATCAATGTAACTGGGCAATGTAACTGGGGATGTCACTGGGCATGTAACTAACTGGACGATGCGGGCGGGCTAGGCACAAGGAACTCCGCACAAACACCCCACCAAGTCCCTCCTAAGGGACCCCCCAACGTCAGTCTACATCCAAAATCGATCTGTGCAAGTGTTTTTTGTAGATTTCTCGGCAGAATTATTTGACCGGCTTTGGTTTCCTCAGTTTGTGCGGTATCTTGTCTGGGTCTACCGTATGGTTTGCCCTTTACGACACCCCTTATGATTACCGAACTTGAAAATCAGGATGGGCAGGTGAGCGTGCACGTCCTTCGGCGTGCGCTGGCGGGGCTGGCTGCGTCGGTCGGCGGGGACCTGCGCAAGCCGCAGGAGATTTCCAGGCGGTTTGGCGTGGACAAGACGCTCGCTTGGCGGATCAGCCGGGCTGTGCGCGAGGAGAACGCCTGGCAGGCCCTGACGCACCTGCCCAGCCGGGCGGGGATCTCCATCTTTGCCGGGGCGATGTCCCAGGCCGGGGCACCGGCCGAGAAGCTTGAGGCCCTGCGGAGCGCGCAGGAGGCCTTCGAGCGGTTCGTGCAAGAGCACGCCGGGGACAGGGAGACGCTGGACATGATCGTCAGCGTGCCGACGAGGAAGTCGTCGCACAAAAAACTCGAAACTTTCCGCAAGGGTGGGTTCCAGTGCAACGCCTCGCTGCTGGGGGTGCGGGCCAAGGCGCACCTGGTTACGCGCCTGGTCGTGCCGAGCAAGTCGCCGGGGATGCTGGACCTGGGGATCATCAGCGCGCTCATCGGCCTTTGCCGGCTGCGCCCGAGCACGCCCTGGCCTATCGCATCGATCAAGAACTGGGGGGGCCTGCCTGGGGACGTGCTGGACGCTGGCAGGGGCGTGCTGCCGATGGACCTCGGGTCAGAGAGTGCCCACGGCACGCCCACCCCGATCATGCGGCAGTTCTGCTCGCCCAGGGATATCACCTTGCGGACGACGCAGGACGCTTGCGGCGCGTTTCGGTACGTACTCGACGGCGGGAGCGTCGGCAACGCCGGGTCGGTCGACACGATGTGCGGGTGGGTGAGCATCGCCAACGCGCCGATGCACCCAGAGACCCCCGGCGAGCGCGGCGAGCACGGCGTATCGGTCAACACCCCGGCGGAGGAACTGATCGTCGATATGCTGATCCACCGGAGCCTGCCGATCGCCAGGGACATCCGTGCCGAGGTTTATAGCGCGTTCCCCGGCTCGATCGCGCACCCCTCGCCGGGGAGTGAGAACTCGATACTCCCGGTGCCGACGGAGGTGCTGGACCTGGGCCTGAACAACGCCGACGCCCCGACGCCGCTGCTGGGAAACTATGAAGAGGTTCTGAACCTCTCGGCGACGCGGATGGGCACGCGGCTGGCGGATTTGCACCTGTTCCGCTATCGCTTGCCGTACCCGCCTGTGCCGTCGATGGTGGTGGTGAGCCACCCGCTGGTGGGGTGAGGGGACCTTTCTAAGGCTGTGCGGTAGAGAGGGGCTTGGGCCATGCGAGGCCCTCGGTTGTTATTCTCCGGGCGATTTCTCGTTGAGTGCCGATGGTTCCTGGGGCAAACGATCAAGCGTTCTCGCCGCTGTGCGAAGATTTCGTGACCACACCGAGCCACACTCCGGGCATGTAGTCGGTTGGTCGTCGATTTTGAGCCGGGGGCCGAGGTCATAGAAACACGACGGACACCTGGAGAACAAAATAAATATCTCGGCGACATGATGGTCATCTAAACCAACATTCGGCGAACGCCAGCATTTCCACAGACCGCGTAGCCCGATCGGAATGCTTATCAGTGCGACGAACAGACCAATCAGACTTCCGAAATACACAGCCACGATCAAGGAAATAAGGCCCGCAATGGTGAGGAATAGAAGAGGGATTATCTCAAACCAAAAACCACCTCGGCTTTTGCGGATAAGTTCTATTTGTATCCGTCTGGCATCGCGACCTCGGCTTGCCGACCCAAATGGAACAACCGGGACTGCTCCCGGTCGTTCCGTCGCTTTCTGGACAATTTTTCCTGTCAGATCTTGCATCATTTCCACTGGTTTGCGATACAGCAAGCAAAGTATGCGTTCATGGCATTAGTAACCGCGGCGGTAAGCAAAGGAAGAGTTACACAGCAAGCCAAATTCGCCTGCCACAAACAGTTCCACCAGCAACCTTCTTCGACTTGCCCAGCCAGCTGCCAAACCGCGAGGTCTCTTCTGCATGCAGCACTGCAAGGAAAATACCAGTAATACGGATTCCATTCCCGCCAGTCGCCTGATTTGTCGGTCGCAACCAAATGAGCGCCTGTAGATTCTCTTCCTTCCTTGATGACTGTGATTACATTTAACACTGCATGGGTTTTGGTTCCATCAGCCAATGTGATCGTAGTGAAGGTTAGGACGATTTTTAGTTCGTTCCTTCCGATAGCAGATGCAATTTCTGGGGCATTCACTATGATGTCTTCGGTAATCGGGAGTGGTATTATTTTATGAGCTTCCAGGGTAAATGGCGTTTCATTTGAGTTTAATATGGCACGCCCTGAGACCACGCGACCGATCTCCGGCTGTCCGGCCAAGCGCAGAGCTGGAGTTGCAGGGTTGGCAGAGTGGTCAAAGCCGAGCGCGCTTAGGACGGGGTTTTGTTGTTCAGCTACAGAACTAAAAGGTAGGCAGGACGCAATAGATGTTCGTATCTGTTGGATCGCGGCAACATACTCACTGTTGTTAAATTTGATCGCTGACTCATACCGCTCAACTGCGGATTTGATAGTGTTGAGCTTCGCACCGCGCGAGCAGGCGTTGGAGTTCTTGTCAATGACGATGTTCGCGGCTTTGTAGCCAACTTCATCCAGAAATGTTACGATATTCTCAACGTTGGGGTCATCGATGATATTGCGGTACAGAACATCATCGACGAGCAGGCCTTTGTTGTAGCTTTTCGTGGCCTTGGTTGTTGCCGAGGCCACAGACGGGGCATTCCGATCCCAAACCCACGGGCCTGCGTCGACCTCGGACATGCCATATGCCTGGATGAGTGTTTTGATAACCTCCGCGTTGGTCGCATCCTCAAAGGCCTTGGCTGACCATCCGTCGGGGGAGGATGAATCTACCTGATAGAGAACTGCCGAGAGGTTATCTCCGTGGATTGTTCCGACGTGCGGCATAGCAACAACCGCCTGCACGTTCGCATTAGGGCCACTCTGCGCAACGACGCATGTGAACCTCCACCCCACGTCGTCGATTGCTACCTGCGAGACGCGGTTAACTACAACAGGGTCTGAGCCGGCTGTCGAACCCCTTGTCGGGGCGGCAAAAATCAGACCGAGCAAAAACAAGGATACGGCGGCTATCTGTTTCGTCAAACGACTTGATGACGGCCTCGAAACCGCCACAGCAGTGTGCACATCTTCACATCGGACCGCGGCGCCGGGTCCAGCACCCCTATTAAACGCCGACGGTGCTGATGGGGGGGGGGGCAAAAAGTGCTTTCGCTTTCGACAGGTTCACGCGAGGCTCCTTATCTCGTTCACTCGGCTTGGCCGAGTCTTTCACCCGGGCGTTCCACGGCACGCCCACTCATCCGGCCCTCGGAACACCCGACGGCATACTCAACGTACCAGAACCAAAAATGATTTGCAACTCCTATTTTCTCCTGTGGACAGATTGTGGATAGATGGTGGATAACTTGCTACCCCACGCTGACCCGCCCTCACCCACCACCTCAGATCCCCGCCGCCACCCCATCCGGCGCCACCAGTTTCAACTTTCGCAGCACCCCCCGCAGGTCCTTCGGGAACTCACTGCGGCAATCGATCGGCGTGTCGGTGATCGGGTGGGTGAAGGCCAGGCGCCAGGCGTGCAGGGCTAGGCGGGGGGAGAGTGCTGAGACTTTTTTGGGGGCGTAGAGCCCGTCGCCGACGATCGGGCAGCCGATGCTGTTGAGGTGGACGCGGACCTGGTGCAGCCGGCCGGTGAGTGGCCGGCACTCGACGACCGCGCCGTTGGGGGAGATTGCGAGCACGCGGAACGCCGTGGCCGAGGGCTTGCCGGCGGGGTTGATCTTGGCGAGTTTCTTGTCCCCCTGTTTCTTTGGCTCGATCTCCAAAATCGGCCTACTTATAACCCCCGCCGGCTGGAGGGGTGCCTTGACCGTGATGGCCCAGTAAAACTTACGAACTTCTTTGCCCTCAAACTGTTCGCGCATCCCGTCGTACGCGGCTGGCGAGAGCGCGACGCAGAGCAGGCCGGAGGTCTCGCGGTCCAGGCGGTGCAGGAGGCCGAAGTCGCGCTGCTCGCCTAGGCGTGCAAGCATCTTGCCGACTTTGCCGTCGCGGTAGGCGCAGATGCCGTTGAGGAGCGCGTCGTCCTCGTGCCCCTTGCCCGGCTGGGTAACCAGGCCGGCACGCTTGTGTACGACCATCAGGTGCTCGTCCTCGAAGAGGACGCCGAAGGTGATGGCCGGGTTGGGTGTGGGGATATTCATGTGCTTGCCCGCGGGCACGCGGCGTGGTCGAGGTACCACGTCAGCATCCCCGCCGAGGGTTGGATCGAGAGGATCGGCAGTTCATCGGCGGCCAGGGCGATGTCGTGCTGGCCGAGCCTGCTGGCGGCGGCGACCTTGGCGATGGTCTGCCGCTTCCCCTGGCCACAGACAAGCACCGCCAACTGCCTGGCCCCGTTGAGCAAATGTGGCGTCATCGTAACCCGCTCGGGTGGCGTAACTTCCGGGCCGGTGTTGATCAGCACGTCCCTGGGGGGCGACGAGGCATCGCGGAGCGCACGCGAGCGTGGGAAGAGGCTGGCGGTGTGCCCGTCGGCACCCATGCCCAGGACGACAAAGTCCAGGCGGTCTTGGTTGCTCCGCCGCCAGTCTAGGGCTTGGCGGAGCTCGTTTTCGTAGTGTCGGTCGGCGTCGGGGCGCATCGCCTCGATTGGGTGGACCTGCGACTTGGGGATGCCGGAGTCTTCGACGAGCAGTTCGTGTATCTGCCGGTAGTTGCTCTGCGGGTCGTCAAAGGGCACGCGGCGTTCGTCGACTATCCACAAATGCGTGCGGTCCCACGGCAGGTGGCGGTAACTCGGGTCGAGCATCAGCCTGCGGTAGAGGGGCATCGGCGTGCTGCCACCCGAGAGCGCCAGGTGAAACTCGCCGAAGGCCCGTGCACACTCGATGGCGGCGTTGGTCAGGGCCAGGGCGAGCAGGTCGATGACATCATCAACATGCGGCCGGGTCGCCACCACGCCGGGCAGCGCGGGGATCGGGGGAGGAAGCTCGACATCATAAGGATTCGACATGCGACCAGAGGGTACGCGCCGGCCAAGGTCCATCAGTAACCCCTCCCCCGAGGGGAGGGGCAGGGGTGGGGTTGGCCCACATAAAGCACCCGAGAAAAGAGGTTCGTGGAGTGTGCGGAAGTTGGCGGAGGAACGCGGAGGAGATGCTGCGTGCGGCTTCCAGCGACTTCAAACCCGAAGGGGTTGCGGGTTGTAGCCACAGGTGGAGGCGAGGCTCCCCCGCCGGAACCCGTGGAGAGGAGCTTCCACGGGTTGCCCGCAAAAGCGCGGGCTTCACCCGTGGCTAGACCCCGTGGCCCCGTTGGGGCCGAAGGCATGTGGGGATGGGGATTGATCCCACGACGATTTCCTATCGCCAGTCTCAACCCTCTGAGTTATCCCGATGAGTCACCACATCTGGGTCCTCAGGGCCTCTGGAGTAAAACTCTTCTGGTTGGAAATTGCGCGCCCGCCGCGCATAATCCCCCGATGGCATCTGACCGGGCCGAGCTTGAGCAGTCGCGTCGCTTCCTAGCGGTGCGCGCGGCACACCGGGCCGAGCGTGCCGAGGATTATGTCGAGGCCGTCGCCGCGATCATCGCCCGTGCGGGCCTGTGCCGAATCTGCGACCTTGCCCGGCACATGGGCGTTTCGCACGTAACGGTTACGCGTGCTGCGGGGCGTCTGCGCGAGGCGGGCCTGATCGACCCTGGCCCGCGCCGGCCTCTGACGCTCACCCCTGCAGGCAGGCGGCTGGCCCGCCGAACGCAGGAGAAACACGAGGTGGTGCTGCGCTTCCTGCTGCACATCGGCGTCCCGCCGCGTGCCGCGGCGTTGGACGCCGAGGGTCTTGAGCACCACGTCAGCGAGGGGACAATCCGCGCGATGCGCCGCGTGCTAGCCGGCAAATAAACCCCACGGGTAGATCCCACGGGTAGATCGGCTCTCCAAGCCGAGCATCGCCAGCGGGTAGATCGGCTCTCCGAGCCGAGCATCGCCGGGTACCCCGGCTCTCCGAGCCGGGCATCCGGTTCTCACCCCGCGCCATCCGGCACCCCCTCGGCGTACCACGCATCCAACACCCCACGCCACTGCTCCAGCGTGCTCACGCGGGCAAACTCCAACTTCACCTGTTCACCTTTGGGGTGGTGCTGTGCAAACTTGATCCCAAACTTGCGCATCATGCGCCCGGCGTGCTTCTCGCCGTTGAGGGCCATCGACAGGGCGAAGTGCTCTAGCAGCACCGCACGCTGCTCGGCCAGCGTCGGTGCCGTCGGTGCCTGCCCGGCGAGCATCTGCCGGGCTTGCCGGAATATCCACGGGTTGCCGATGCACCCCCGCGCCACTGAGACCGCGCTCACACCCGTGTAGGCGATCATCCTAAAAATGTCGTGCACGTCCCAAACGTCCCCCGAGCCGAGGATGGGCCTGTCGGGGTAACGCTCGCACAGATCGCGCAGGAACGTCCACCGCGACGGGCCAAGGTACTTCTGCTCGACGGTCCGCGCGTGCACCGTCGCCCAGGCGTATCCCATTTCGTAACTGGCCGCGAATATCTCCTCAAAGTTGCGCGCCATCTCCGGCGTGTCGTCGTATCCACGCCGGAGCTTGACCGTGCACGGCACACCCGCCGGCACCGCCGCACGCACGGCCCGCAGAATCTCGATCGCCCCGGCAGGGAACCGCAACCAGTGCCCGCCCCGGCTCTTGCTGTCGATCTTCTTGACCGGGCAGGCCAGGTTCACGTCGATCGTCGCGTACGAGAGCGTTGCCGATCGCGCCCCAGGCACAGGCACCGGCCCACCACCCGCGCGGCGCACGCCGGTGGAGGCAAAGACCTCCCTCGGGTCATACGCCCCCGGCACCTGCGGGTGCTCCAGCGCCAGCAGCGCCTCGGGTGTGCAGTCCTCCTCGCACACTTGCACCGGAGCACTCGGCAGCGGCGCGACCGCGCCCACCTTTGACCCATCCCGGCAGCGCGGGTCGGTGCTGCGTGGACCCGGCGCGTCGCCATAGGCCATCAGGCGGTATGCCTTATCCCCCCGGCTGGACTGCTCGATCATCTTCAGCGCGCCCGCGGCCATCTCATCGGGGTCGCTGCCGATGATCTGCCCGCACAACGGCTGGTCCTCGTGCGAGCACGGCAGCGCGTCGCCGAGCAACTCCAGATCAGCCTTGTCAAACCCATGCCCGCCACCCAAGAGCATCCGGTCGAGCAGAGCCTCTGTCACGGCCAACGGCGCGCCGTGCCGGCGGGCGATGATCCGCATCGCCGCGTCGCTGTACCCGGCTAGCCCGGCCTGAAAAAACGGCGCGTCAAAGCCCGGCACGTGCCGGGTGATGCGCACGTCCATCCCCACGCGGCCCAGTTCCCTGGCGACCTGGGCCGGGTCGATCCCCTCGCCGCCTGGGGCGATCGCCGGGGCCGGGGGCGTGGCGTTGTTCCCTCGTTCAGACATCGCCGTCATAGTATGGTTATGGCCACGCCACAACCCGCCCGCCTACCCACCCGCACACGCCCCGCCCGCACCCTCTGGGGCATCGCCCTGCTGGGCGCACTGGCCCTAGCCGGGTGCACCTCGGGCGAGAAGACCCTGGTCGACGGCACACCCTTGCCGGCGGACCTGAAACAGACCCGCACACTGGACATCCAGGTAACGCGCACCGGCACGGATATCACCATGACCAACACCACGGACCTGACCCTCACCGGCCGGCTGTGGGCGAATCAGTGGTGGTCGCGCACCATCGAGCCGATCGCACCGGCCCAGCGGGTAACCCTGGACCTGCGGACGTTCTTGGACAGGCACAACACCCCCTTCAATGCCGGGGGCTTCTTCTCGACGCAACCACCCGACAAACTCGTCCAACTGCAACTGCAGACCGACGCCGAGCTGCTCGGCCTTTTGGTCGTGACCCCGGCCAGGGATTGAGTAGACGGCTGGGAGGTGCTGCAATGGGCACCGTCAACGCCGATGCCGGCTTGCTCGGGTATGTGCTGCGCGTACAGAGTGCTAACAAGGTTTCTTTCGTTTTGGTTGCATTTGTATGGAACCTCTATTATCTTGGGTGCTCCCGATGCGAGCCTTGTGGCCGGGGGTGTTCCTCCCTTGTTCACCCTGTAGTGCAGAGAGAGCAGACATGAAGAACTCAAAGAGGCTGGCTCTCATAGCCATTGCCGGCTTGGCAACGAGCCTCTCGGCTGCACCTCGTGAGAGCGTTACATTCACGACGGTCCCCTCGCAGGGTTTGATCAACGATCCGGACACCACGACGCTGACGGCCACTTTCGCCGGCAGCGACGGTGCCGGGGCGTACAACGCGACGTACCTGACGGTTTCGGGGAGCATCACCAAGTTGATCGATGCCACGCAGCACAGTGAGGCGGCGATCCTCATCACGCCCCCGTCCCGACGGGCGCCAACCCCGGCCCGCAGCAGAACTTCACCTTAGCGAATGTCGATGTCGATGGCCCAGCCACGGCCCCGGCGACGCGGACCTTCGCCGCCGCGGCTGGTGATACCGTCCGCCTCGTCCGCCTCTCAGCCGTGGGCACCGGTCGCACCTCCAGCCCGACGGCCAACTCGAACGTCAACCCGCTCAGCCGGGCAAGGTTCCAGCTCGTCGCCCCCGATGGCGTAACGGTCAGCGCCATCATTCAGCCGTGGGCAACCGCGACCCAGTCGTCGAGCACCGCCGAGGCTGTCGCGTTCATGAACGCGGCGGTGCCCAGCGGCGGCACCTGGACGCTGCGCGCCTGGGACACAGGCAACTTTGCGGGCATCGACAGCACCCTGCAGACCCTGACGGTCTCATTCCTGAGTCCCCCCACTGATGCCGTGCAGGTCGCCCTGACCGAGGGCGTCTGGAACTCGGCCACCAAGGCCCTCCCGGCCGGGGGGACGGCATGGTTCTTCTTTGACCTGCCCAACATGCCCACCGGCAGCGTCGTGGATATCGACACCGAGGGGTCCGCGCTCGTGCCGGCCAACGACACGGCCATCGCGCTCTACCGCACCACAACCACGGCCGTGGAAGACCAGGACAACAACGACGGCACCGGGCTGCTCTCGGCCCTCTCCTACGGCCCCGGGGCCCTCATCGGCGCGTACAGCAGCTCCGGCGTCCGCTTCAACGGGCGCGATGGCCCCGCCAGCGGCCTGGGCGCGCCCTCACGCTACTACGTCGCCGTCGTCGGTGGCGATGCCACCACCGCCGCCCCGGCAACCTTCCAGACCGGCTACATCACCCTCCCGCCCGTGGCCAACGCGGGCACCGCCAACCTCCGCGTCCGCTACTACACCGCCGGCGCACCGAACCAGACCCCGCCGGCTACGCCCATCAACCTCGTCAACGGCGGCGCGTGGGCCACGGCCACCGAGAGCATCGGCATCAGCGACGTCAAGTGGTTCACCTTCACCACCCCCGCCTTTGACGCCACCGGCGCGCTGGACATCGATGTTGCGGGCACCAACCTCCTGCCCGTCAACGACACAGACATCGCCCTCTACAACGCCACGGGCACGCTCATCGACAGCGATGACACCGACGGCCCCGAGGAACTCAGCCAGCTCAGCTACGGCGCGGGCCGGCGCAACAGCACGGACGATGCCGCTCGCTTTGCCGGGCAGGACGGGAATACATCAGGCACCGCCGGGAACATCGGGCCAAACACCACCTACTTTCTGGCCGTGGGCACCGGCAGCAGCACCACGCACGCGACCACCTTCAACACGCAGCCCGCCGCCGGCTCACTCAACGCGGGCAGCACCACGGTGCGCGTCCGCGCTTGGGCGACCGCCGCGCCGACAGAGCCCGTCCCGCCACCCGCAAGCGAGAGCCTCGGCAACATCGACGGCAACTCCACCGCGACGGACACAGAGACCATCCCCGTCGGCTCGGTCAAGTGGTACGTCTTCTCGCTGACAACGCCGATCCATGCCCTCTCCAACTCGGCCCTGCAGATCGACACCGAAGGGTCCAGCACCTCCCCAACCTTGCTGGACACCTCCATCGGCCTCTACAACGCCACCGGCACACTTGCTGTGAGCGACTCGTCCGACGGCAGCGGCTTGCTCGGCACGCTCACCTTCGGCGCCGACAACCGCCCCGCGCCGGGCGATGGCCTGCCCTATGCGGGCCGCGACGGCGAGCTGCTCGCAGGCACCTATTACCTAGCCGTTGCACCCGGCGGGGCCCCCACCTTCGCGGCCGACTTTGCCGTGACCGGCCTGAGCACCACCCAGAGCGGGGACGTAACGACCACCATCCGCACCTTCAGCCCCTCGATCGCCGACGCCACGCCCCCGAGCGGGGTCGAGGCCATCGGGCTTCTCGGCACGAGCACCCCGGGTGCCGAGGCCGTCACCACACGCACACACACCGTCGTCAACGGCAACGACGCCAAGTGGTACTCGTTCGCCATCGCCGGCGAGGTCAACGCCACCAACACCTTCTATGTCGACATCGACACCGAGGGGACCGGCCCGGGCGTCGCGCCCACCATGGGCAACTTTGTTGATACTGAGATCGGCCTCTACTCCAGCATCGGTGCGCTGCTGGGCAACGATGACGACAGCGGCAGCGACCGGCGCTCGGCCCTCTCCTTCGGCAGCACCACCCCCGTCCGCCCCGCCGTGCCGACGGGGACCTCCGTTGTCGACGTCGACCGCAATGGGCGCAACGGGAGGCTCATCGCGGGCACCTACTACCTGGCCGTCTCAACCTACAACACCACCCACAACACCTCGGACTTCAGCCTTACGCTCCCGACCACCCGTGCCACGTCCACCGGCGACCGCGTCGTCAACGTGCGCACAAACCTCCCGGGCAACGCCTGCCCGAACCCCAGCAACGTCTCCGGGCCAGGCCAGAACACCACGGCCATCGACGAAGAACTGACCGCCGACGACATCATCGTCTTCCTCAACCGCTTCTTCGCCAACGACCTGCTCTCCAACGTCTCCGGCCCGGGCCAGAACACCACGGCTCTCGACAACGAACTGACGGCAGACGACATCATCGTCTTCCTCAACCGCTTCTTCGCCGGGTGCTGACAGAGGGGTGAGGGAGCAGGGCCGAGGGCCGAGGCCATGAAAAAACTTCACCCTCACCCCTAAAAACTAACACCTAAAAACCAACCCTGGGCAGAAAGCCCGGGGTTTTTTCATACCCGCATCGGTGGACCGGGGCGCTGGGCGGGGGCACCATTAGCCGTGCCCGAGTTGCCCGAGGTCGAATCAGTTCGGCGGTCGCTGGTGCCCTGGATCGTCGGCGCCCGTGTGCTGGGCGTCAACGTCCGCCGGGGTGATGTCATCACGCACGGGCAGTTACGTCGCCGCTCTGCGGGTGCTCGTGATGATCGTGGTGCGCAAGCGATCACCCCATCTGACCTGCTCGTCGGCACGACGATCGTGCAGTTGGTCCGCCGGGGCAAGCAACTCTTGCTGGGGGCCGACTCTGGGCGTGGGATCGTCATCCACCTGGGGATGTCCGGGCAGGTGCGCATCGCGGCAGAGATGCCAACACCCCCCGGCCAGCACACGCACGTGCTCTGGTCGCTGGAAACCCGTGTAGGTGCGTGCACCATGCTCTTTGACGACCCGCGCCGGTTCGGCGGGGTGATCCTGGTCGATGACTGGGCCAGGATCGAAGCGGGCGCTTGGCGTGGGCTTGGGCCTGACGCGCTGACGGCCACGGGGGCGGCGTTGGCCGAGGGGATCAGGGGGCAACGGCGGGCGATCAAGGTGGCGCTATTGGACCAGTCTGTGCTGGCTGGGGTGGGGAATATTTATGCTGATGAGGCTTGCTGCCGGGCGGGCGTTGATCCGCGCACGCCGTGCGTGAGGTTTACCGATGCTGGGTGCGAACTGCTGGCCAAGCACATCCGGGAGGTCTTAGCCGAGGCGATCGCTTTGGGGGGGAGCACCGTTGGCACCTACGCCGACGCCCAGGGGCGTGCGGGGAGTTTTTCAGACCGGCACGCCGTGTATGGGCGTGCAGGGCAAGAGTGCCTGACGTGCGGGCGTGTCCTCCGCTCGGCGGTCGTCGCCGGCCGGACGACGGTCTGGTGCCAAGCGTGCCAGGGCCGGGCCAGAGCCCGTGGGTAGACGGGGGTCGAGACTGGGTCCCGGGCATCAACGGCGATCAAGGGCGCGAGCCCGAGCAGTTTGACATAGTATCGGCGTATGATACAATCAAACGAGTGCTCACTATTTCACTTTCCAGCCCGGTCCCTTTTCACGACCAGATCGTGGCCGGGCTGCGGCACCTGATCGCCGCCGGTGCGCTGGCCAAGGGGGATGAGCTGCCACCCGTTCGGCAGCTTGCCGCCGACCTGGGCATCAACCTGAACACGGTTGCGCGGGCGTACCGGGAGTTGACCGATGCCGGGCTTCTTGCGTCGGTGCGTGGGCGGGGCACGGTGGTGATCGCGACGACCGAGCGGGCGTGGGGCCCGAGGGCCCAGGAGCGCAAGCGCATCAAGGGCGTGATTGCCGCGGCGTTCAACGACGCCAAGATCGCGGGCTTGCCGCGCGAGGCCGTTGAGTCAATCGTCGCCCACCAGATCGAGCGCCTGTGGAAACAGGCGGAGCCTGCGTAGCAACAAGCCGCAAGGAGACCGACCATGACAGAGGCGTTCTTCACTCCCGGCCGCGTGGTGATGATGATCTTTGTTCTGCTTTTTTTGCTGTTTCCCCTCGCCTTCGCGGCGCTCGTGCCCAGCCGGGCGAGCAGCGAACCAGCCCGGCTGGCCGTGCGTGGGCGGTTGGTGATGCTCACGCTTGCGACGCTCGTGCTGCTGGGAGTCTGGATCGGTCTGCTCGTCGCTGGGCTGCAGTCCCCAAGCGTGATGGGCATTGCAAGAGTCTGGTCGGTGTGGTTTTTTCTGTTGTGGTTCCTTCTCGCGTGGCCCACCGTTGCTCTCAAGCGACCTGACTGGGCTTCCAACGTCCATCGGCCTGCATCGCCCGGCGGTTCTGCCCAGCGCCCAGCTGATGTCCGCAGCGCATCGCTCATCAACCGCGAGCGTCGAAACCCGATCGCCCCTTGGATGTGGGCGATTCCAGCCGTTATCTTCCTGCTTGCACTCGCAGCGATCGCGGCCCGCGGGCTGCAACCCTTCCCGATGGGAACAGATTCTGGTAGCGCGGCCCCGGCCAGCCAGGCAGAGCCTTGGTCTTTGACCGAGTTCGGCAAGAACGGGCGGTCGCGCTGGGTGCTGATACTCAGTATCTACGCGGCGGTCTTTCTGCCCCTGCTGATGATGCTCCCATGGATGCTGCGCCGCGCGCTGCTTGAGCCAGAGCCGATGGACACGAGGGGTTCCGCCGAGCTTACTGCGTTGTACGATCGGCAACGCCGAACGCGGGTGCTGGGACTTTTCTGGATTTCAGGCGTGCTGGCTCCTGCTGCGGTGGGCGTGGTGCATGCCCTGCTCGTCTGGTTTCCCAACGATGGCAGGCTGTGGGGACTTATCGGCAGCATCGGAGGAGCGGCGATCGGCATCGGCGGCGGGGTCTTCGGCATATGGATGACCGTCGAGCGGGGGAAGATCGCAAAGCTAAAGGCTCGGCTGGAACAAGAACCATCAATGCCGTGATGATCTGGGCCTGGCAATGACGCATCACCAGGCCCAGCTTGACACCCCCCGAGCCCGCCATCCTCCCGGCGTAGGGTTGCTCCGGGGGTAGATAGAGAGAACAACAAAGAGATCCTTGCTGTTGTAATACAGGTGGGTGTCGGCATGTGCACAGCCGGGGGCGGATGGGCGTTTGACTCGGTAAAGATCGTGTAAAGAGGGGGGTCGGTGGTGTTGGTAAACGTGTGGATAACCGTTGGCTCGGTGTTGTCGGCAGCGCGGCCCTGGCGGTTGAGCCGGCCCGCGCAGGGGGCTTTGCCGACGGCAGCCGAGCGGTTGTGCACAGGTTGTTTGCATACTTTCCAGGCAAGTTACGACAGGTTGGGCACAGGTGGATTGGGGAGCGGTGGGGGAGTGTGTGTCGGTTGCGGGGGTCTGCCTGGGGTGGGCTTGACTTTGGACAAACCCCTTGCTGGGCAATTGTGGACAACCGGTGGAAAACTCCAAATCCAGGCCCGAGCGTGTAGACTTATCTGAACGCCCACCGATCGGACCGGGCGTGAGACAGGGCATAGCGTGGTATGGTTGTGCTGGTTCGGTTCACCAAGTTCTTTGCAGGAGTTCACAATGGGTATCTTCGCGCGTCGTGGTCGTTTGCTCTCGGCCGGGCTGGTTGCTGGTGCGGGCCTGCTGGCCGGGGGGTTGATGGTGGGGTCGGGGGCCGGGACGCCGGCGACGGCTCAGAACGCCCCGGCTGCGCCGAGCGCGGGGGCGTTCACGGTTGACCCGGTGCATACGTCGGTGGTCTTCCGCGTCAAGCACATGAACGTGGCGTACTTCTGGGGCACCTTTGACAAGGCCGCGGGCTCGTTCCTGATCGACCCGGCAAATCCGGACAAGAGCACCATCGACCTGACGATCCAGGCCGGGAGTGTTGATAGCAACAACCCCGACCGGGACAAGCACCTGCTTGGGCCGGACTTCTTCAGCGCTAAAGAGTTCCCGACCATCACGTTCAAGAGCACCAAGCTGACCAAGGCCTCAGGTGGGGAGAATTTCTTTGACCTAGCCGGGGATTTGACGTTCCGTGGCGTGACCAAGCCGGTGACCGCGCGCCTGGAGTTCACGGGCCAAGGCCCCGGCCGCGAGCCAGGCTCGACGCTGCAGGGCTTTGAGGCGCGGTTCACCATCAAGCGCACAGACTTTGGGAACACGTACCTCGTCGGCAAGGGGTTGTCTGATGAGATCGACCTGGTTGTGGCCGTGGAAGGGGTGCGGAAGTAACCCGGCGAATGGTTTGACCTTGGCAGAGTCTCTTGACCACTGAGGCACAGAGGCACCGAGAACTGCAGGGTTGTTAGCGCAGCAAAGAAGCTAGCCCCTTGTCTTCTCGGTGCCTCAGTGCCTCTGTGGTGGAATCTGTTAGCAGCGCAGGCTGGAAGCCTGCACTACCCAAAGCTGACCCCACCCCTGCCCCTCCCCTCAGGGGAGGGGTTCTAAGATATTGTTATCTTCGGCGGAGGTCTTTGCGGAGGGCTTTGAGTGAGGCGCTCATCGCCGGGGGTCCGCCCTTGGGAAGCACCGGTTTTTTGATTGATGGCGTGGGGATCGCCGTCGGCGTGGGTGCGGTGGTCCCTTGCGTGCCTAGGCGCCGGCGGAGGACGGCCAGGAGCGTTTGCGGTTCCAGGCCGGCGGGGTTGTCTGGGCGCAGATACACCTCGGCGGTCTGGCCAGGCTCTTTGGGTGGGAGTGTTGTTACTTTCCAGCCGGTCGCGCCGATCGGCGCACCTTGCAGTGCCGCAGTTGTAGCGGCGGCGTTGGTGGTGCGGAAGAGGACGTCGCGGTCGCGCACGGCAATCCCTTTGACGCCGAGGTTTCGACCGGCGATACGCAGCGCGGCCAGGTCGAGCAGGCGTGCGGCAGGATCGGGGATCGAGCCATAGGCACCGGCCAAGTCCTGGTGGACCTTGGCCAGCTCCTCCTCGTTGCCACAGAGGGCGAGCCGGCGGTAGGCCTCCAGGCGGCGCAGGTCGCTGGGGATGTAGGTGCGGGGGATCCACCCCGAGATGCCGATGTCGATGGTGGTTTGGCTCGGGCTTTCGGTCTGCTCCTGGCGGAGGTCTTTGACGGCACGGTCCAGCAGCCGGCAGTACATGTCGTACCCCACCGCGGCGATGTGCCCGGACTGCTCGGGGCCGAGGATGTTCCCCGCGCCGCGGATCTCCAGGTCGCGCATCGCGATCTTGAAGCCAGCGCCGAGCATCGAGAACTCTTCGAGCGCCTTGAGGCGCGCCTTGGCGTGGTCCTTGAGCGGGCGACCCTCGGGCAGCAGCAGATAGCAGTAGCCGCGGTGCTTGGAACGCCCAACCCGGCCGCGGAGTTGGTGCAGATCGGCTAGGCCAAAGCGGTCGGCGTCCTCGATGATGATCGTGTTGGCGCGGGGGATATCGATCCCCGACTCGATGATCGTCGTGCAGACGAGGATGTCCGCCTCCCCACGCACGAACGAGAGGATCACGCGCTCAAGCTCGGCATCGCCCATCTGCCCGTGCCCCACGGCGATGCGGGCGCCGGGGGCCAGGCGTTGCACGTCGTCGGCGACGCTGAGGATGTCGTGCACGCGGTTGTGGACGTAGAAAACCTGCCCCTGGCGGGCGAGTTCGCGGGCGATGATCTGCGTCAGGCGGATCGGGTTCTTTGGGATAACCTCGGTAACCACGGCCCGGCGGTCCAGCGGTGGCGTTGTAAGGCTGCTGATGTCGCGCAGGCCCAGCATGCTCATGTGCAAAGTGCGCGGGATGGGCGTGGCGCTGAGTGTGAGGATGTCGGCCGTCAGGCGCAGGGCCAGCAGACGCTCTTTGTGCTCGACGCCGAAGCGCTGTTCCTCGTCGATGATGACCACGCCAAGATCGGCAAAGCGCACGTCCTTGGAGAGCAACCGGTGCGTGCCGATGATGATGTCGACCTTCCCCTGGGCAAGCTCGGCAAGAATCTGTGTTTCTTCGGCGCCGGTCTTGAAACGCGAGATGCTCTGGACGCCGAAGGGATAGTCGGCCAGGCGGCCCTTGAACGTCCGCTCGTGCTGCTCGGCCAGGACGGTCGTCGGCACAAGCACGGCGACCTGCTTGCCCGCCTCCGCGGCCTTGAACGCGGCTCGGATCGCCAGCTCGGTTTTGCCAAAGCCCACGTCGCCACACAAGAGACGATCCATCGGGCGCGGGCTGGTCATGTCGCGCTTGATCTCGGCCATCGCCGCGAGCTGGTCGTCGGTCTCCTGATAGGCAAACTCGTCCTCAAACCGGCGTTGCCAGTCGGTGTCGGCTGGGTAGGTGATCCCCGGCAGCTGCGCGCGTGCGGCACGCACGCGCAGCAGCTCGGCGGCAAGCTCGCGCACCGATTGGCCGACGCGGTTTTTCTGATTCTTCCACCGTTCGCCCCCGAGTGTTGACAGCGGCGGCTTGCCACGGAAGCCGCCGATGTACTTGTTGACCAGGTCGATCTTGGTCGCTGGCACATAAAGCTTGGCCCCACCGGCGAACTCAAGGACGAGGTGCTCGAGCGGCTCTTCTTGGCTTTGTGCGGTAGGGGTCAGGCCGGTCAGGCGGTCGTCGATGGTCCGTTTGACGTCGCGCGGCTGGAGCCAGACCAGGCCCGTGAAGCGCGCGATGCCGTGCTCCTGATGCACGGCATAGTCGCCGACTTGCAGCTCCAGGAACGTGTCCATCGCGCGCCCGGCACGCAGCCTCGGCCCACGACCATGCCTGCGTGCAGTGAAGCGGTGCAAAAGCTCGGCGTAGGGCAAGAGCAGGTGCGTCAACGGCTGGCCGTTGACCTGGCCGGCTTCCCACGTAAAGCCCTGGTGGACGTACCGCAGCACGCCTGTGATGCGACCGGCAGCCCGCGGGGCGAACTGCGTGATGAGTTCGCCGAGGCGGTCGAGTTCACCCTGGCTTGTGCAGGTGATGATCGTCTGGCCCGCGGTGAGCAGGGCGAGCTCGCCGACTTCGCCGACGGCCTGGGCGATGTCCTGGCTGAGCGCTGGCACGGGGCGCACGGGCAGGTCGATGGCCCCGCCGGGGGCGATGCCGAGCGTGCCGGCCTCGATAGTGCACCCGGCGTTTTTGCCGAGGGCGGCCAGCACCGCCGGCGGGCCAAAGATCCCCGCGCTCTCGTGCACACGCTCAAAGTAGCCACGCCCTTGCTCGGTGATCTCCAGCAGTTCGCTCAGCAGCACGATCGACCCGGCGGGCAGCAGCGAGGCGAGCTGGACGGTGTTCTTGTCGCTCTGGATCAGGTCCGCGCGTGCACAAACGAGCTGCACAGAGTGGATTTGTCGATCCACGCCCATGCTGGCCAGGTCGATCTCATGGAGTTTGTCGATCGTGTCGCCAAGAAAGTCGACCCGCACCGGCACGCCGCCGAGGGATGCATCCGGCGAGTCCTGCGCGCTGCTCGCGCCGGCGTCGCCCGGGGGGAAAATATCGACGATCCCGCCCCGCACGGCAAAGTGGCCCGGCTCCTCGACCGTTGGCACGCGGGTATACCCGGCACTGTCGAGCCAGCGTGCCAGGCCTGCCGGGCCGGATTTGAGCTCTTCGCCTGCACGCAGCACACGCTGCAGACTGTCGAGGCTCGTCAACGCGGGCACCGCCTGCATGAGCGCGGCGATCGGCGCGACGAGCACCCCGCCCGGCGCGTCGGGCTGACGCCAACGCTCCAGCACACGCACCGTGCCAAGCCGCTCGGCCAGGGCATCCAGCGAGATCCCCGACTCGCCGGGGAGCACTTCGAGCGCGGGGAAGCGCTGCGCGGGGATGTTCAGCGAGCGCAGTTCGTCGTACGCGCAGTCGGCGTCGTCGGTGTGCGCCAAGACCAGCACCAGCGTGCGCCCGGTGAGGGTGTGCAATGCTGCCGTCAGATACGTGCTGCTGGCGCCAACACTCCCCCGGCAAACAACACGCTTATCGCGCACGGCCAAGCCGGCCAGCTGCTGCACAAGCGGGTCTCGCAAGAAAACGTCAAGCACGCGGGAGGATAGGGGGAGCGGGAATAGGCTATAGGCGTGGTAGTCCATACCTTGCCGCATTACACCACCCGCGCCTATTGCCCATTGCCCATTCCCTATTGCCAATCTCCACGGCCAATAACTCCTCCCCAACGCGCACCGTCGGCACAGACGGGGAGAACGCACGCCGGGGTCTGCTGGTCTTCTGCGGGCGCACGGGTGGGTGGTCGATGCTTGCACTCCTGACCTCTGATGGATCGCCGAACTGACCGGGGCCACCCATGCGCTCGCCGATGCAGACCGACAACCCGCACGCACCAACGCTGGCCGGGGGTGCTCACATTGAGGGCCTGGCGGCCATGAGCGTGGTGGTTGTCAGCAAGTCGTCTGCCGCGCTGGCTAAGGCCTGGTGGGATGGGCTTCTGGCACCGACGTGGCCCTGGCAGATTAACGGTGCCGCTGGTGGGGGTGGTGCTGGCGGTGGTGCCCCGACCCCGCAGTGGGTCTCGTGGGAGGCCGCGACGGCTGATACGCAAGCCTTCGCAGCACTTGCCCGGGCCGATGTTGCGTGCGTGCTTGTTGACCCGAGTAGCCAGGAGCAGGAGATACGCCGGGTGTGCGCGAGCGTCCGCGAGCACGCCGGGGGTGGCGTGTGCGTGCTCCCAGCCAGCCACGCGCACCTGGCGCCGGCCGTCGCCTCGATGGGCCTGCTCGTGCACCACGACGGACGCCCGCCCGCGTGCCTCGGCTCGATGCTCATGGGCATGGCCGACCGCCAGGGGGTTGTCCGCGAGTTGCAGACCGAACTCAACGCACGCCAAGGGGCACAGCGGCAGGCGCAGCAGCTCGTCAGCAAGCTTGACGGCGAACTGCTGCTGGCCGCCAAACTCCAGCGCGAGGTCATGCGCAGCGATGAACTGACCATCCCCGGCATCAAGATCGGCATCCTCTACCGCCCGGCGTGGTATGTCTCCGGGGACGTCTACAAGTTCCTCCGAATCGACGAGAAGCACATCGGCGTCGTCCTCGCCGACGCCATGGGCCACGGCGTCTCGGCGGCGATGTACTCCATGCTCATCGCCAACAGCACCACCATGAAGCAGACCGACACCCACAGCTACCGGCTCATCCCACCCTTTGAGTCGATGGAAAAACTCAACCACCTACTCCTCCAGCCCGACTCTGAAACCACTCGCTTTGCCACAGCCGTCTGCGCACTGCTCAACACCAACACCGGCGAACTCCTCCTGGCCTCCGCCGGGCACCCGACCGCGCTCGTCGTCGGCCCCGCCGGCCACGCCACACGCATCGAAAGCACCGGCCCGGTGCTGGGCGTCTTTGACGACGCGACCTTCGGCCAGGAGCTCGCAAACCTCGGCAAAGGGCAGATGCTGGCCCTCTACACCGATGGCATCGAGTGCGTCGTTGGCACGCACCGCGTCGAGGACTTCCTCATCCGCGCCATCCGCCACAGCGCAGGGGACCCAGCCTCGGCCATCGCCGACATCCAGTGCCAACTGGACAAGTCCCCAGGCTCGCTGGCCCCGCAGGACGACATGACCGTCCTGCTCATCGCCAGAGAGAATAACTAGCCGATCCCCAAAATCGTTCTGGCTCCCAACGGTGCAGGCTGGAAGCCCCTGCCACCATCACCCATCAGCACCCACACCAAACCCCCGCAAGTCCGGCGGCTTCTGACCCTGCGACTTGGCCTCCAAGACCGCCAGCCTCGCCAGGTGCTTGGCAAACTCCTCATCTTCCCCCTGCAAGAGCATGGGCAGCGAGGAGCGGAAGTCTGCCCGCTTGCACCAGTCGCGCATGAAGTCTTCCCAGCTGTGCCACAGGCGTGCGGTTTCTTTGCTCATGCGATCGTCGTAGACAAGCAAATAGGCACGCTCGAAGAGGGCAACGAGGATGGAAAAGAACGCCGTCCGGCGTTCGAGCTGCTCTTCGGTCAGTTCTGACCCGTCGGCCCCCGGTGCCGGGGCCCGCAGCAGGCGCAGGTCGCTGTTCTCGATGACCAGGCGCATGAAGGCGGTGTATTCATCGCTGAGGCGCTGGTAGATTTCTTCCTGCTCGACCTGCCGCTGCTTGGTCCGCTCCAGGAGAAAGGCCATGACGCCAAAGGGCAGGCCAAAGATCAGGGCGATATCGGCCACTATCCCCCAGGTTTCTGCGCTCGGGAACATGCCCAGAGCATACCGCCGGCAACACGGTGCCGCGCAAGCTTCCGGGCACGCACCCCGCGGGATAACCTACCGTCAATCCTCATGCACCTGGGCGTGCTCATCCCGGTCTACAACGAGGCCGGGCTGCTTGAACGGTCTATCGAACGCCTGCGCGCAACCCCGCCACCCGTTGACCAGCTCGGCGAGCCTCTGCGGCGCACAGCCTTCCTGGTCGACGACGGCTCAACCGACGGGACGCGCAAATTGGTAGAGCAAGCCACCGGGTGGGGTGATGAATCGCTGGTCGTCCGCCCCATCCTGCACGAGAGCAACCGGGGCAAGGGTGCTGCGATCCGCACCGCGCTGGCCCAGGGCCTGCAAGCCGGGTGCGATGCGTTCATCCTCCACGACGCCGACCTGGAGTATGACCCGGCTGACCACGCCCGGGTCCTCGCCCCGATCCTCGACGGGCGGGCCGACGCGGTGATCGGGTCCAGATTCCTCGGCGACACACACCGGGTCCTCTACTTTTGGCACGCCGTGGCCAACCGGGGGATCACCCTGGCCAGCAACGTGCTGACAAACCTAAACCTAACGGACATCGAGTGCTGCCTCAAGGCCTTTACACGCCCCGTCGCGCAACAACTGCGCTTGCAGGAGGATCGGTTTGGCATCGAGCCGGAGTTGGTCGCCAAGATTGCCCGTTCGCGTCTGCCCTCGGCGGGTGGGGTGGCCCCTGCGCGGGTGTATGAGGTAGGGGTCAGTTATGCCGGGCGCACGTACGCGGAGGGGAAGAAGATCCGGTGGACGGACGGATTCTCGGCGTTGCGGTGCATTGTCTACTACAACCTGCTGACAAGTTAGCCCTCGGGCTGGAGTTGGCGTGTTGGCGGGCCGAAGGTGGTTATGCGGACACTCGTTGCCGCATGGCTATCGGAGGCCTTTGGTATGTCCAGTCTGCATTCACACCGACCCTTGCCCACCTCCCAGATCGAGGCGCGGCCGTTGAACTTTGAGCAGCTCCAGCTCGACCGCCGGCGAAGCCCGCGCAAGGCCTGCCAAGAGCAGGCCACGGCGATGTTCACGCACGGCGACGATCGACTCGGCCTTGCGCGCCTCCTGCTGCGCGATGTCAGCCACACGGGCCTTGGCTGCCTGTGCGAAAAAGCCCTCGAACCGGGGACGAAACTGACCCTGACCACCCACGGCATCCCGATGCCCCACAAGGCCGGGACGGTGCTGCGCTGCACCATCACGCAGGAGGGGTTCCTGCTCGGGCTACGCTGGAACCGGACCCCCCAACCGACCCGGTAACTCCACTGACTTGCGCATGGTTGATCCCAAAGGCATCCTTCGCCCAGACGTGCAAGCACGGGTGCTTGCGCTCTCGGCTGCGGAGCGGGCCAGCGCCTCGGCAGCGATCGTTGAGCGCCTTGCCGGGCTGGAGATGGTGCACAAAGCCAAGAGCGTGCTCTGTTATTGCCCGATGGAGGGTGAGCCGGATATCTCGCCATTTGCGCAACAGTTGATCGCCTCGGGCGTGCAGGTCGCGGCACCGATGATCGACTGGGAAGCGCGGACGATGCAGGCGGGGTGCGTGCGCGACTGGCCCGGGGATTTGGTGCTCGGCAGCAAGGGCGTGCGCGTGCCCAAGCCTGGCTCAGCGGTGCTGGAGGCGGGGTCGATTGATGTCGTGCTGGTGCCGGGGGTGGCGTTTGACCGCACCGGCGGGCGCTTGGGGCGCGGGGGTGGGTTTTATGACCGCTACTTGGTGGGCGTGGAAGTGCGCAGGCGTGTGGGGGTCTGCTTTGGGTGCCAGGTGGTGGAGGCTGTGCCGACGCAGGGGCATGATGCGCGGGTGGGGGTGGTGGTGAGTGAGGGGTGAGGGGTGGGGTGATAGAGGAGGGGCGACGGGGGTTTGGGGATTTACATTCGGGGACTTGCAGAGGAGTTGTTACTTCAACCCCGAAGGGGTTGTGGGATGTAGCCACGGGTGGAGGCGGGGCCTCCCCGCCGGAACCCGTGGAGAGGGGGCGATCGGAATCATCCACCCCGGCGGGGTGGAGGGGTTAGATCCTCGTGGAGTTGTATTGATGTTTCGGGTGCGGGAGGATTCCGCCGCCCCTGCCGGGGCGGGACGACATGATTCATGCCATCCACGGGTTGCGCCCGCGAAGCGCGGGCTTTACCCTTGGCTACAACCCTTGGCCCCGTTGGGGCCAGGAGGCACTCGGCGGGAGGTGGGTAGGGAGTGGGGCACTTATTTGGGTGGGGTTGGGGGGGTGCCACCTGTGGGTGGTGCGGGTGGGGTTGTTGGGGGAGCTAGGAGTGTTGGCGTGCCTGTTGGGGGGATGAGGTAGATGGTGGTGCCGTCTTCGGTTGTGATGATCATGTTTTTGACGGAGCCTGCTAGGGGGGTGTTCCCGAGCATGATGCTCAAGAACTGTTTTTCATCGACGAGTAGCAACATGAGGGCGTTGCCGTTGGCGAAGTTGACGGGTAGCGGGATGGGCGCCAGGCCAGGCACGACGAGGTTCGCGCCCGGACCTCCTTGGGACTGGAACTGGAAGCCCTGATCGGGGAAGCCCTTGAATGCGCCGAGCTTGCCGGTGGCCTCGGCGAGGAAGCGGTCCATCCGCGACTTGTCCCCAGCCGGGAGGACGGTTGGATCGACCAGTGCTGAAAGCCCGGTGTGGTCCCCCTGGGTGAGTTGCACGAAGGCGGTGTTCATGGGGTTGATGATGTTTGAGGTAAACTTTCTAGCCACCTGCACAGCCCCGATGAACAGCCCGACTTGCACGGCCGTGACCAGCAGGCCCAGGGTGATCCCCGCCAGGGCGAGGAAGCGCCCACTCTTGGCAGATCAGCGAGAGGACCAGCGAGGCGATGGCCGAGATGCTTGTGCGTGGGGCCTCGACGACGAGTTGGGATTCGTAGTTTTGCGGGCCGAAGGGGTTTTGTGTCATGGGTGATGATACACGGCCTGGGTTTTCTGGGGGCAGGGCTTAGTTGGTGCCGTACATTCGGTCCCCGGCGTCGCCGAGGCCTGGGACGATGAAGCCGTGGTCGTTGAGGGTGCGGTCGAGGGCGGCGCAGTAGACGTGCACGGCGGGGTGCTCGCGTTCGAGCCTGCGGACGCCCTCGGGGGAGGCGACCAGGCAGATCATCCGCAGGTCTTTGGCCCCGTGGGCGAGGAGGGTGGTGAGGCTCTCGCACGCCGAGCCGCCGGTGGCGAGCATCGGGTCAACGAGGATGACAGGCCCGGCGTCGAGGTTGGCCGGGAGTCGCTTGAGGTAGGCGACGGGCCTGAGCGTGCGCTCATCGCGCGCAAAGCCGAGGTGCCCGAGGCGGGCCTCGGGCATCATCTCCATCACCCCCTCGGCCATGCCCAGGCCCGAGCGCAGCACGGGGACGACGGTAACGACCCCGGCCAGACGACGGCCCGTGGTCGTTTCGATAGGCGTCTGAACGTCGACGGCAACGGTTGGGAGTTGTCGGGTTGCCTCATAGACCATAAGCCCGGCGATCTGGTAAACGAGCGCACGAAAGGGACGGTGCGTGGTGCTCACGTCGCGCAGGTAGGTCATCTTGTGCTGGATCAGGGGGTGGTCAAAGACCGTGAGGTTGGGGTGGGCCGGGTGTGGTGGCATGGGGGAGGGTAGGAAATCGGGGGGTGGTTCTTTTGCTATCCTCGACGATGCGGGTGCTGTTGCACATAGCCCTTGGTGGTGCCCAGGGGTGTGTGGTGTTGCCGAGTTAGAACCACTGTGGACGAATACCTTCCTATTGATGTTGCACAACCGGCGCGAGGTGGACAACGACCCGCTGGCGCACGCGGAGGTGCTGGCGATCCGTGCCGCGGCACGGGTGCTCGGGGATTGGCGGCTGGAGGGGCTGACGCTGGCGGTAACGCTCGAGCCGTGCCCGATGTGCGCGGGTGCGGCGGTCAACGCGAGGTTGGCGCGGCTGGTGTACGCCGCGAGCGACCCGAAGGCGGGCGCGTGCGGGACGTTGATGCGGCTGACAGAGGACGCGCGGCTGAACCACCGGATCACGCCGATCGGGGGGTTGATGGCCGAGGAATCGGCGGGGCTTTTGCGTGGGTTCTTTGCCCGGCTGCGGGGGTGAGTGAAATGACGAGCTTTACTCCAGAGGCCCTGAGGACCCAGAGGGGATCTACTCGGAGGACTGAGGGGTGGAGGTTTTCAGAGTGGTTCTTTGGGGTTGGAGTTGGGGATGACTTCGGCCCCAGCGGGGCCAAGGGCTGTAGCCACGGGTGGAGCCCGCGCTTTCGCGGGCGCAACCCGTTGCGCCCCGCCCCGGCAGGGGTGGAGGAGTCCGCCGCCCCTGCCGGGGCGGTTCAATCAGGTCGCGCACCCCTCCACGGGTTCCGGCGGGGATGCCCCGCCTCCACCCGTGGCTACAGCCCGCAACCCCTTCGGGGTTGAAGGCCATGCAACACGCAACCCCTCTGAGGTTGGAGGCGCTGGAAGCTACACCATGTCATTCCTCCGCGTTTCTCTCTCTGCCTCCGCACCCTCCGCGAACCTCTTTTTGGAGGTGCTTAGCGTGTGCTAACCCCACCCCTGCCCCTCCCCTCGGGGGAGGGGTTCAAGCGGCTTCGCTCTCGGACTCTGGGAGGGTGCCGGCGACGCCGTCGCGGGTTACCACAAACAGGTGTGGCGTGATCGCGTACGGGAGTCGGCGGTAGTCTTCGTGCACGCGGGCGAGCAGCCGGCTGACGAACGGCTCGGGCCCGATGGACATCGCGACGAACATGTCGCGCGCGGGTGTGGCGACGTAGAAGTCGCCGCCCAGGCGGGTGCGCAGTCGGCTGTAGAGGTTGCCCAGCAGCAGGCGGGCGGCGTCGTAGCCGTCTTGCTCGGCTATGACGATGGCGCGTCCACCCTCTCGGCTGGTAACGACCTGGAGTTCCAGTTCGGTGCTGATGTTGGCGATGTTCTCGCGGGCGAGGGCGTCGAGCTCTTCGGGGTTGGTCTGCCAGCGGAGCATCTGTTCGGTGGTGATGCTGACGGTCATCTGTGGCATGTCAATGACGAAGACGATGACGGTGCCGTTGACGAACGGGACGTGGGCGACCTGCTCGCGGTTGAGGTGGTTGAAGATCGACTCGGGCTGGATGCGTGGCATGACCTTGGTGCGGAGGAGGTCGAAACTCATGGAGCCGACGGTGTTGGCCTCGCCGCAGAAGAGTTGTTCGAGGTAGTGTTCGACGATCTCGCGTCCGCGTGAGGGGTCGTGCTTGACGAGTCGGACGAGGTTTTCGAGGTCGAGTCTGCGGCCGTTGATGATGAGCTCGCGTGGGCCGGTCAGTTCGATCTGGGAATCGGGCTGGATTTGGCGGAGCATCTCGGCGACCTGCTCGGCAAAGGCATCTGGTTCTCGCGGCATCTGGGCCATGCTGGTGCACCTTGGGGGAATGAGGAAAGCAGCACACATACGCCGGGGGCGGGCCTTGGGGTCAGGCCGGGGTGGCCGGGCAGAGTGGGGGACAGTGAGCAGATCGACAGCGTGGGGTGCCCCCTTGGCTGTGTGCAAGGAAAGGGGGCGTGCAGGCGATCCACCTGTGCCGGGTCGGTGGAGGTTGCGGGGCGGGCGGGTCCGGTTTGTCGTGGAGTAAGGCCCGGTAGCCTTGCGTTTGGAACCCCCTTGGACTTTTATTGCCGGGTCGCTATGCTCCACCCTGGCCGAGCCTTCTGTGGGGGGTAGGCAGGCCCTGGGGTTGGCCCGGGGCGCAGGCATGCAAACCCGCATCAGCACATGACGGAGGACAACGTGAACAAGAGCGAAATCGAAACAAAGGTCATCGAGATCGTCGCCAAGCAGCTCGGCGCCGAGAAGGGGACGATCAAGCCGGCGACACACTTTCAGACGGACCTGAACGCCGACAGTCTTGATACGGTCGAGTTGGTGATGGAGTTCGAGGACGCCTTTGAGACGTCGATCCCCGACGAGCAGGCCGAGAAGATCACAACGGTGGGTCAGGCGATTGATTTTATCTGCCAGGCCAAGGGCGTCAGCTGAGGGCCTTGGTGCGGGTTTCAACCCGCACGGCCAGAGGAGTTCACCACAGAGGCACAGAGGCACAGAGGCACAGAGAAAACAGGGGGCAGTTTTTTTGTCTTCCTACTTAGCCCTGTTTTCTCAGTGCCTCTGTGCCTCTGTGGTGAACTGATTCTTTGAACACCCTGCTAGCCGAGCATGCCTGGGCGTCGTGGCCGGTCTCTCCCTAGACTTCCCTTTGCCCCACCCCGTGCGGCAGCCTGTGCGACCGGCTTCGGAGTCTACCCATGCCCAACCCAAACGGACCGCGGATCGTCATCACCGGGATGGGGGCTATCACCAATATTGGGCATAACGCACGCGACACTTGGGCGGCGATGCGGGATGGGCGGTCGGGGATCACCACCATCGAGAGCAGCGACTTCACCCCCTGGGCGGGCAAGTGGGATACGACCATCGGGGGGCAGGTCAAGAACTGGGACCCGAGCAGTGTCATCGAGTTCCGCGAGGCCAAGAGGCTTGACCGGTTTACGCTCTTTGGCGTGGCCGCGGCGGTCGAGGCCGTGGGGCACTCGGGGATCGACTTTAGCAAACTCGACGCTGAGCGGTGCGGGGTGATCTTCGGCTCTGGGATCGGGGGGATCACCACGATCGAGGAGGGGAAGGACACGCTGCTGGCCAAGGGGCCATCTCGGCTGTCGCCGTTTACGGTCCCCAGGCTGATGCCCAACGCCGCGGCGGGGAACGTCTCGATCCGCTTTGGGCTTAAAGGCCCTGCCAGCACGCACGCGACGGCGTGCGCGTCGTCCGGGCACTCGATGGGCGACGCGGTGCACACGATGCGCCGTGGGGAGGCGGACGTGATGGTCGTCGGCGGCACAGAGGCGGCGATCTCGCCGATCTGCGTTGCCAGTTTCAGCGTCATGCGGGCGCTGAGCACGCGGAACGACGACCCGACGCGGGCCTCGCGACCGTTTGATGTTGACCGGGACGGGTTTGTGCTGGCCGAAGGCGCCGCGGCGTTTGTGCTTGAGACCGAGGCGCACGCGCGGGCGCGTGGGGCGGTGATCCTGGCCGAGGTCGTTGGGGTGGCGAACTCGTCGGACGCCTATCACATCACCGCGCCGGACCCCAACGGGAGTGGTGCGGCACGCTCGATGCGATGGGCCTTGCGCGATGCGCACCTGAACACGACGGACATCGGCTATATCAACGCCCACGGCACCAGCACGCCTCTGGGGGACAAGGCGGAGGTCGAGGCCGTGCTGACGCTCTTTGGGGACCACGCACGCAAGAGCCGGGGTGGAACGTGCCTGATGAGCAGCACCAAGAGCGTGCACGGGCACTGCCTGGGTGCCAGCGGGGCGGTCGAGACGATCGCCTGCGTACACGCCGTGCGCGAGGGGATTATCGCGCCGACGATGAACCTGCAAACGCCTGGGACAAGGGATGAGCAGGGTCAGATCAACCTGTTCGATGTGGACCTGGTGCCCAACTCGGCTAGGAACAAGGGCGTGCGGTATGTGATGAACAACACGTTCGGGTTCGGGGGGCACAACTGCTCGATCATCATCGGGCGGTATGAGTAGTGGGGCAATGGACACAAAGGACGCAGGGGCAGAGGTTTTCAGAGCGAGGGGTGGTTTATAAATGGTGGAGGTTGGGTGGGTAAGTCTGCTGGTCTGCTGCGGGCTGTCGGCAACTCTCTTGCTTGCTGGCCTGGGTTGCCGATATCTGTGGCATGGCCATTGATATCCAGGCCCTGCTGAAGCTTGAGGTGCCGATTATCGTCGTGCTGGGCCGGCGGGACATGCCTGTGCGTGAGGTTACGGCGTTGATCCCCGGGGCGATCATCGAGCTGCCGCAGAGTGCCGAGTCAGACCTTGAGCTGCTGGCAAACAACAAACTCGTCGGGGTGGGGCGTGCGGTGAAGGTTGGGGAGAACTACGGGCTGCGGATCAGTTTCATCGGGAACCTCCGCGACCGGCTGCAAGCCCTGGCCAGCAAGCCGGAGTCCTCCCCAAACCCCCCAGCCCAGGATGCCGAGGCCCTCGCGTCGGCAATGATGGCAGGCCAAACATAATCCGAGTGGTGGGTAGGCGCAAAAACCGCTTGTGGGTGAGTGTACCAAGGGCAATCCGATGCCGGGGTGCTCGTGGGCGTGTGTGTTGAGTGAATACCTCGTCTTTGGGCCTTGATACCAGCCTTAGGGGGGCTAGCATCTAGCCGTGGATGCGCCCGGCGCACGAATCTGGGTTTTTGAGCATCTATTACTGTCTGGACCTGGCTCAAGGCCGCTCACTGTTTTATGGAGATAGTTATGCAGAATGTCCGTCCCTATGCGTCAGCCATTGCTGTTCCTCTCGCCTTGGCACTTCTGGCTGGCTGTACGATCGACGGCTCCAAGGGTGGCACGTCGATGACGCCGACGAACGCCGCGCCTGCCGCGCCGGTCAACGTGTCAGTCAAGACGGTTACGGTCAGCAACAACCCGGTCCCGGCCGCGCCGGCCCCGGTGCCTGCCCCGGCCCCGGCACCGGTGGGCACGTCGACGACGACGGTCTTCTACCCGACGGGCAGCGAGTCGGGTGCCGCACTCCGCTTTGACCGCACGGCCCCGGGCGAGGTCAACGCCGGCGGCGAGTTCACCTATGAACTGCGTGTTACCAACGTAACGCGTGTGGCCCTCGAGAACGTGATGGTTACCGAGACGATCCCGAGCAACTTCACGCTCGTCCGCACCGACCCGGCCGCGACGGTCGCAGGCTCGGCGGGCACCTTCAACATCGGCTCGCTCGCCCCCGGCGCGAGCAAGACGATCAAGGTTACCGGCAAGGCCGGCACGTCCGGCTCGATCAGCAGCTGCGCGACGGTTACATACTCGCTGCCGATCTGCAGCACGATCAACGTCGTCGCCCCCGCCCTGAAGATCGAGAAGACCGCCTTTGGCTCGGCCCAGGGTGGGAGCACCGAGACGATCTGCGACATCGTCCCCGTCCGCCTCATCGTCAGCAACCCGGGCACGGGCGTTGCCCGCAACGTAACGGTTACCAGCAACCTTCCCGCGGGCCTGACAACGACCGACGGCAAGCAGACGGTCGATTTCTCTGCCGGGGACCTGGTTGCCGGCCAGAGCAAAACCTTTGAGTTCAACACCAAGGCGGCTCGTCCGGGCAGCTTCACAAGCACGGCGTCGGCCAAGGGCGACAACGGCCTGACTGCTCAGAGCAACAACGTTTCGATCGCCTTCCGGGGCAGCAGGTTTGCGATCACCCAGGTTGCCGAGAGCGCAACGCTCTACCCCGGTCGCCCGGCGAACTTCACCGTCGAGGTCCGCAACACGGGTGATGGCCCGGCTAAGAACGCCGTGGTCCAGGCCACGCTCCCGGCTGGCGCGTCGCTGATCTCGGCGACCGAGAACGGCCAGGCCGCTGGCGGGAACGTCAGCTGGACGCTGGGGACCTTTGCCGCGGGCGCGAGCAAGACGCTCAAGTTCACGGTCAACCCGGGCAGCAACACGACGATCAACAGCGTTTCGACCATCCGTGGCGAGTGCTCCGAGGCGGCCTCGGCGAACGCGACGGTTACGTTCCAGGGCGTGCCCGCGCTGCTCACCGAGCTGATCGATGGTCCTGACCCGATCGGCCCCGGCGAGGAGACCACCTTCAAGTTCACCGTCCGCAACCAGTCCGGGACCACCGGCGATAGCAACCTCAAGGCCGTCATCACGCTGGGCAACGGGCTGACCTTCGTCAGCGGCACGGGCCCCTCGGCTGTGTCGGCCGCGGGCAACGTTGTTACGCTCGCCGGCATCCCGACCCTGGCCGCAGGCCAGGAACTGGTCTGGACCGTCAAGGCCAAGAACACCAACCCCGTCGGCGACACGCGCACGAGCTTCAGTGTTACGACCGACTACTTCAAGAACCCGATCGTCGGCACCGAGTCGACCAACCTCGTCCGCTGAGAGCAGTGGCGGGCCTAAGAGAGTGAATTGAAACCAGACCGCCGGCGGGCCACAGGGCCCGCCGGCTTTGTTTTTGGATTTCACTCAGAGGACGGAGATGCAGAGTAGAAGAGGCAGAGTGGCAGAGTTGCAAAGCGACAGAGTGTGGGCTGGTTGATTGGATCAGTCGCGGTTCCATTGGGCGTGTTGGTTGGAAGGAACCCCACCCCTGCCCCTCCCCTCGGGGGAGGGGTTCTGATGCGCAAGAGGTGATACGCACTCAGCCGCCTTGCCACTCTGCCACTCTGCCACTCTGCCACTCTGCCACTTTGCAACTTTGCATCTATCCCACTTCCCCACTCTGCATTTCTATCTCTGCCCCTCCGTCCTCTGAGTGATTCCCCTCTGGGTTCTCTGGGCCTGGGGAGTGCAGTTCTGTCTGCCGGCCATAGAGTTGGGGATGATCTTCACACCTGTTGTCTTGTCGATGTTCTTTGCCTTGGGCCAGCCAGGTTCCGCAGCGTCCTGGACACCTTCGGCGGCAGCCGTTGCCGTGCCCGATGCAGGTGTTATCGCCGCGGCCTCGGCGGAGCGTGCCGTTGCGTTTTTGCGGTCGTCGCAGGACAAGGCGACGGGTGGTTGGAGCGTGCCCAAGAAGCCCGGGCAGCCACACTTGCCGGCGATCACGGCGCTGGTGATCAACGGCCTGTTGATGCAGCCTGGGATCACGGCGGAGGACCCCGCAGTGGCGCGCGGGATCGACTACATTCTTTCGCATCAGAAGCCCGACGGGGGGATTTATGATTCGATCCTGCCCTCGTACAACACGGCTATCAGCATCTCGGCGCTTGCGCGGGTCGATTCGGACCGCGCCCGGCAGGCGGTGGCCAAGGGCGTGGCCTTCCTGAAGAACAGTCAGTGGGGGACGGCGACGCCCGCGGGCGTCGGCGGGCCGGGCGGGGCCGAGGCTCCGCAGAGCGTGCCCGAGACGCACCCGTTCTTCGGCGGGTGGGGGTATGGCAACCGCGGCCGGCCGGATATCTCAAACACGGCGTTTGCGCTGCAGGCGCTGCACGACGCGGAGATACCCCCCGATGACCCGGCGTTCCAGCGGGCGGTGATCTTTCTGCAGCGCATGCAGATGCTCGAGAAGGACCCGGCGGGGAAGGTTGTCAACGAGATGCCCTATGCCAAGGGGTCTCGGCAGGGTGGGTTTATCTATGCCACGGCGGAGGATGCCAAGAGCGTTGGCGCGGGGCAATCGTTCGCCGGGATGATCGAGGAGACGCTCGACGATGGGAGCAAGGTCTCGAAGTTGCGCGCGTACGGCTCGGCGACGTACCTTGGATTTAAGAGTTACCTCTATGCGGGGCTGAAGATGGACGACCCGCGTGTGCGTGCCGTGGTGGAGTTTCTGGGCAAGCACTATGCGGTGTCGCAGAACCCGGGGTTGGGCACCGACGGGCAGTACTACTACTACGTGATGATGGCCCGCGCGCTGGATGCCAGCGGGCTGCGGACGATCGAAACGACAGACGTAGCGGGTCGGGTGGTGTCGCGCAACTGGCGCACGGACCTGGCGTTGCAACTGGCCGCACTGCAGAACCCCGACGGGTCGTTCATGAGCCTGGACGACCGGTGGATGGAAAACAACCCCGACCTCATCACGGCGTACGCCCTGCTGGCGCTGCAGCACGCCCGGCGGTAGGGGGTAGTTTTACTCCAGAGGCCTCGAGGACCCAGAGAAGACAATTACTCAGAGGACGGAGGGGCAGAGATAGAAATGCAGAGTGGGGAAGTGG
>JAJTGZ010000003.1 GCA_021299385.1 Phycisphaeraceae bacterium
ATGATCGCCGTGATGATCGACCACCTCCTGCGACGAAAACCGGAGGCTTTGATGGCCGCTTGATGCAACAGGCTCCTCGGGGGAGGGGTTCTGATTGAGCCCTGCGGCTCGTAAGGGAGGGGTTTATGGGGTTTGTGCTTTGGGTTTGACGGGGAGTTGGACTTCGCCCCACTTGAGGGCGTCGCGTTGGTCGGGGCCGTTGTAGTTGAGGGCGCGGGGTTCGCCGATGACTTCGTAGCGACCGTCTTGTGCGATCCACTCGGCGAGGGTATCGAGGTTGGTGCGGAGGTTCGCCATGCCGTAGCCGCCTTGGAAGCCCAGGGAGATGACGAGGCGTTCAGGTGTGTCGATGACAATGATGCGTGAGTCTTTGGCATCGTCGCCGGCGGGGCCGAGGTCGGGGGTGCGGTAGAGGAAACTCATGGTCCAGCGGTCGGGTGAGTCCTTGGCTTTGGGCAGGGGTTGGTCGTCCTTGCGTGTCCAACCTTGATAGTCCATCTCGACAGGGGAGGTCATCGGGATATCGCGGCGTGTGATGTGGTTGAAGAGTGGGAAGAAGGCCATTCTCATGCCGATGCGGGGGGAGATGGTGCCGGTGGTTTGCGCGCGGCGGAGGGAGGGATAGGCCTTGATATCGATGCACCCTGGGGGTGTTGGTGGGGCGTACCCGTCGGGCAGGGGTGTGTTGATGAGGGCGGTGCCTGAAGTCCAGGTTTCTTCGTCCTCTTGCGTGGCGATGGCCTCCCCCCGGAGGCGGAAGGACTGGCTGGGTGCGGGGATGAGTGCGGGCTGACTGGGTTTGGGCGTGAGCTGCGCTTGTGTGGGCTGCGCCGGTGGTGGTGGTGTGGGGGCGGGGGTGGTCTTTGCGGCTGGGGCTGGGCTGTTGGAGGATGAACAACCCGCCAGCGCGGCGGCGAGGGCAGCGAGTGGGAGAGCCAGGGAACGCATGGGGATACTCCGCGGTGGATTGGCTCGAGCGACGGCTTGATGGGGCCGGTCAGTGGACGGGGTGGGCTTTGTCGTAGGCCTGGGCGTCGAGGAGTTTGGCCAGGGGTGTGTTGTCGGTGATCTTGAGTTTGACGAGCCAGTGGGTGTAGGGGTCAGCGTTGAGGAGGGCGGGGTTGTCGGCGACGGCTTTGTTGACCTCGATGATCTCGCCGGGGCATACGGAGTAGATGTCGCTGGTAGTTTTGACGCTCTCGACCTCGCCGACGGTACCGGCGGCGGAGACCTTGGTGCCGATGGGCTTCATGCTGGCGTATGTAACGTCGGTGAGTGCATCGACGGCAAAGCGTGTGATGCCAAGGGTGAGGGTGTCGCCTTGGAGGAGGTGCCATTCGTGGCTGTTGGAGTAGGTGCGGTCTGCGGGTGAGGGCATAGGTGTCCTTTTTAATTGGGGAGGTTGGGTGAGTATAGAAGGGTGCGGGAGAGGTTTTGCTGCGCACGCCCGGCGGGCACGAGGGGCATTTACTCGGAGAACCGAGGGTTGGAGAGTATCAAGGGGAGTCTGTTGGGCAGAGCATTGGTGGTTGTATTGAGTACTTCAAGGAGTTGACTGCACGTCCCCTCGCCGACCTCCGCCTCCTCTGTGAACATGTTTCTATGAGGTGCTTTGTGTTTGCCAACCCCACCCCTGCACCTGCTCCCGGGAGGGGTTGAGAACGGGAGAGACCGTGAGATTCGTGTTACTCGCGTGTGGTCGTGGTAGGGTTTTGGCCTGTGGAGAGCGCGGTGAGGAGGGCGGGGAGTTGGGCGCTGAAGGTGCCGCGGGGGAGGACAGTGTCTGCGCCGGCATCCTTGGCGGCGTTGATCGCATCGGTCATGACGTGGGGTGCGAAGGCGAGTGTGCGCACGGCGGGGGCTTCGGTGCGGATGAGGTGGAGGAGGTCTAGGGCTGTCAGGCCGGCTTCGAGGTCGATGATCAACGCCCGAACGGGGGAGTCGGCAAGGCGGGCGCGGAGCATCTCGGGGGTGCGGGCTGGCCGGCAGGGGAGGTTGAGGGCGTCGGCGGTGCCTTTGATTTTGGAGGCCCAGAGCAGGTCTGAGGCGAGGTAGAGGATCATGGGTGAGGGTATCAAGTTAGGTGGAGGGAGTTGTCCACCGGGTCGATCGGGGTGCCAATGCTTGACCCCCGGGCGGTGCGGTTTGGACCGGCCGGGGGAGGGCGGGCCTACCGGCCGCCTGCGTGATTTTTTTCGACCGCACCAGCACACACACGAGAGCACCATGGCCACGGCAACTAAGAGCAAACCCAAGGCGTCAACCAACGGGAAGGCAGCGTTCACGAATTCTCAGGCGACGATCTTTGACCAGGTCGACCTGCCCAAGGACCCGGACAATCTGTACACGCAGACTGTCAGCGTGATGCTGCACGCGGCGGAGATGATGAACCTGCCGAGTTACCTTCGGCTGATTTTGGCGCAGCCCAAGAACGAGATCATGGTGCACTTCCCGGTGCGGATGGACGACGGGAGTTTTCAGCTCTTCAAGGGTTATCGCGTGCAGCACAACAACGCGCTGGGACCGTATAAGGGGGGTCTGCGGTTCCACCCGGATGTGCACCTTGATGATGTCAAGAGCTTGGCGTTTTTGATGACGATGAAGTGCTCGCTCGTTGGGGTGCCTTATGGGGGGGGCAAGGGTGGGATCAAGGTTGACAGCCGGGAGCACAGCAAGACGGAGATGGAGCACATCGTGCGTCGGTTCACGGCGGCGATTGCGCACAACATCGGGCCGGACTATGACATCCCAGCGCCGGACGTTGGGAGCAACAGCCAGCACATGGCGTGGATCGCCGATACGTACAGTTTTTTGTCGGAGATCGGCGGGCACAACCCCGCGGCGGTGATCACGGGTAAGCCGGTGGAGTATGGCGGCAGCCTTGGGCGTGAGAAGGCGACGGGGCAGGGTGTGGTGGACACGCTGGTGGAGATGCTGCCGGAGTTGAAGCTCAAGCCTGAGAAGTGCACGTTCAGCGTGCTGGGGTATGGGAACGTGGGTTCGTGGAGCGGGAAGATTTTTCAGGACAAGGGGGCGAGGATGATCGCGGTGGCCGACCACACGGGGTTCATCCGCAACGACAAGGGGATTGATGCGTACGACCTGGACGTGCATGTGAAGAAGGTTGGGGGCGTCAAGGGGTATGCCAAGGGCACGGCCATCAGCAAGGAGGAGTTTTACAAGACGAAGGTGGACGTGCTGATCCCGGCGGCCTTGGAGCAGATGATCCAGGAGCCGGAGGCGGAGATGATCAACTGCCGGGTGATGGCCGAGGGGGCGAACGCTCCGACGACGCCGGCCGGTGAGCGTGTGCTGACGGCCAAGGGAGTGGAGGTGCTGCCGGCGATTTTGTGCAACGCCGGGGGCGTAACGGTGAGTTACTTTGAGTGGGTGCAGAACAAGACGTTCCAGTCGTGGGACCTGGAGTATGTCGACCGCGAGCTCAACAAGCACATGGTGCGGGCGGCGCAGAAGACACGCAAGGCGAGGCAGGAGTTCAAGTGCGACCTGCGGACGGCAGCCTATATCGCGGCGTTGCAGCGGTTGAAAGAGGCGTATGAGGTGAGAGGGATATTCCCGTAAGCGGGGGTAGCGATGAGTGATGAGTGAAGACATAGCGCAGCCCTGCCGCTGCCCATCCCTGGGTGGGTAGGTCGGCTCTCCGAGCCGACCGTCTTTGGTGTGATGTGATACGTTTTTTTAGGGGCTGTTGTGTGTGCGAACCCCACCCCTGCCCCTCCCCTCGGGGGAGGGGTTCGAGGCGCACCTAGGGGTAGTCTTGGCGCGTTGGGCGCACTGTAATCTCTGAGATGTGCACGGCTGGGGGTTGGGCGGCGATGAAGGTGATGACGCGGGCGACGTCGTCGGGGGCCAGTGGTGGGCCGATTTTGTCTTTGACCTGGCTGAACCAGGCGTCCTCGTAGCCAGCGACGGATTGAAACTCACTGACGACGAAGCCGGGTGCGACGATGGTTACGCGGATGCCTTTGGGGCCGAGTTCTCGGCGGACGCCCTCGACCATGCCGTGGACGGCGAACTTAGTGGAGCCGTACATGCTGGAGAAGGGTGAGACGTGGTAACCGACGACCGAGCCGATGACAATGATGTCGCGTGCGGGTGCGCTGAGCCAGGAGCCGTGCTGACCGGTCTGGTTCTCTGGAACGGCTTGGAGCATGCGTTTGCCGGCGGCGCGGATGAGTGTGGCGGCGCCGAGGATGTTGGTGCGGAGCATCTCGTCCCACTGGGTGGTGTCGCTGGTGACGACGGAGCCGGCGAGGCCGCGGCCGGCGTTGACGATGATGAGGTCAGCGTCGGCGGAAAAGGATCGCTTGGCGGTGTTGAGCATCTGGTCGATGGTCGCCTGGTCGGCGCAGTCGCCGGCGACGGGGACACAGGTGTTGGGGGCGGTTGAGTTGATCTCAGCGGCAAGGACGCTGAGTTTCTCGGCTCGGCGTGCGTTGATGACCAGGCGTGCGCCGGCGTCGGCGAGGTGGCGGGCGGTGGAGAGGCCGATGCCGGCGGAGGCGCCGGTGACGATTGCGACACGGCCTTGGAGGGGCTTGGACATGGTCAACGGTATGCCCGAGGGAGTTTTACTCCAGAGGGCCCAGAGGGGAAGTTACTCAGAGGACGGAGGTATGGAGTTCGGATGGAGGAGTTTTGGGGGAGTGGTGGGTTTGTATTTAGGCGAGGGTGTGGAGGCGGCGAATGGCTTCGGTGATGGTTTGGCGTTTTTTGCAGAAGGCGAAGCGGATGAGGGAGTGGCCGTCGGCGGGTTGGGTGTAGAAGGCGCTGGGGGGGATGGCGGCTACGCCGGGGTTTTTGATGAGGGCCATGCAGAGGGCGGTGTCGTCGGTTACGCCGAGTCGGCAGGAGAGTGCGGTGTGGTCGGCGTAGATGAAGTAGCCGGCGCGGGGGGTGTGGATCGTTAGGCCGATTTTGTTGAGGCAGTCGGCCAGGAGGTCGCGGTGTTCTTGCAGGAGCGGGAGGAGTTGTGCAAGGGCTTCTGGCTCGCGTTCGAGGGCGGCGACGGCGGCGTGCTGGAGGGGTGTGGCGACGGAGAAGGAGAGGAACTGGTGCGCGGCACGGACGCCGGCGATGAGGTCGGGGTGGCCGATTGCCCAGCCGATCTTCCACCCGGTGAGGCTGAAGGTTTTGCCCATGCTGCTCAGTGTGATGGTGCGGTCGGCCATCGCCGGGAGCGTGGCGATGGAGATGTGCTTGGCGCCGTCGAAGAGGAGGCGTTCGTAAACCTCGTCGCTGACGGCGATGACGTTGTGCTTGATGCAGAGGGTGGCGATGAGTGTGAGTTCCTCGCGGGTAAAGACCTTGCCGGTCGGGTTGTGGGGTGTGTTGATGAGGATGAGCTTGGGGCCTTGGGCCATGGCGGCGTGGAGGGCGGCCTCGTCAAGCTGCATGGAAGTGATTTTGTTGCCGGTGATGACCGGGCGAAGTGGGACGGGCAGGACGTGGGCGCCGGCGAGGGCAACGCAGGCGCGGTAGCAGTCGTAGAAGGGCTCGATGAGGACGACCTTGTCGCCTGGGTTGAGCAGGCCGAGCATGGTGGCGGCGATGGCTTCGGTGCAGCCGACGGTTACGACGGTTTGGGTGTCGGGGTCGCAGGGGAGGTTAGTGTCGCGTGTGAAGCGTTTGGCGATGGCGTTGCGGAGGGTGGGTATGCCTGGCAGGGGGGCGTACTGGTTGCTGTGGGTGTCGATGGCGGCCTTAGCGGCGGCCTTGATCCAGTCGGGGCCGTCGAAATCGGGGAAGCCTTGGGAGAGGTTGACGGCGTTGTGCTCGGCTGCGAGGCGCGACATGATGGCAAAGACGCTGGTGCCGAAGGGGGCGAGGTGGTTGGCGATCATGTGTGGATTGTTGCAGGGATGGTTGGGGTGTGCTAAGGTCGGGCCCCGCGTCAAGGAAGATGCACTTATGTCGCAGATGCTGTTTGCTACGGCCGGGTTTGAGGCCTTGATACCGATGGTCAAGTCGGCGGGTGGTGGCGCGCTGGAGCCGGGGGTGGTCTGCTCGGCGGGGTTGTGCGTGTTGGGGTCTGGCTCGGGTGGGAACTGCTCGGTGCTGGAGGTCTGCTTTGAGGATGGGCGGCGGACGCGGCTGCTGATTGATATTGGGCTGTCGCCACGCTCGACGTGCAAGCACCTGGAGGTGCTGGGGATTGATATCGAGTCGATCGACGGCGTGCTGCTGACGCACCTGGATGCGGACCACTGCCACGGTGGGTGGGTCAAGAAGTTGCCTGGGGGTGTGGAGTTGTTTGTGCACCGCAAGCACGCCGATCTGGCGCAGGAGGGTGGGTTTGGGGCCAGCAGGTTGCTGGCGTTTGATGGTTCGTTCAGCACGCGCGGCGGGGTGGTGGTCAGGCCGGTGCTCAACGAGCATGATTCACGCGGGAGTGCGGCGTTCCGGTTCGTGCTCGGGGATGTCGGGGATATCGGCTTTGCCACGGACCTTGGGCGGGCCAGTGAGCAGCTTGTGGCGCACATGCGCGGGGTGGACGTGCTGGCGATCGAGAGCAACTACTGCCCGCGGATGCAAGAGCGCAGCGGCAGGCCGATCTACCTGCAGCGGCGGATCATGGGTGGGCGGGGGCACCTGTCCAATGGGGAGGCGTTGACCGCGATCAGGAGCATCAAGCCCAGGAGGCATGTGGTGCTGCTGCACCTGTCGCGCAAGTGCAACAGCCCGTCGCTGGTGGCAGGGATGCACAGGGGGGCGGGGTACCGGGTAACGATCACGTCGCAGAACCGGCCGTCGGGGTGGGTGAATGTTGGACCGAGTAGAGGGAATCTTGACGGGTGAGGGTGCATCGGCACTTGCGGTGGGAAGCGGGGGTATGCTGCCTGCATGAACACGTTTTTGCTGGCCATGGGCGTGGTGTGCGCGTCGGTGCTGCTCGGTGCGGGGTTGCTTCACCTGCTGCCGAGGTTGGGGAGTGTGGGGCGCGGGGTGGGGGGTGCGCTGTGCCGGGCTCCGTGGCTGGATGTGCCGATTGTGTATTTTACTGCGTTGCCGCTGGTCTTTGGGCCGGTGTGGGGTGCGTGGTGGGGTGCCGATGGGCTTGGTGGGCAGGCGTGGGTGGGGCTGGCGGGTGCGGTGGCCGGGCAGGTGTCCGGTGTAGTGATCTGGGGTTGGCTGCATGAGTTGGCCAACCCGCAGGCTCGGCGTGGGCCGAGGATTGTTCGGACGCTGAACAGGATCGTCGGCAAGTGGCGCAACCACGCGGCGTTGTGGGTTACGGCGATGGTTACGCCGGTGTTTGTGGTGGTGCGTGTTGCGCAGGTGTTGATCTATCCGTGGTTGAGTTTGCTGGTGGGGCTGCCGAGGTACAAGCAGGGGGAGTGGGTGAATGTATCGAGGCAGAAGTTTTCGGGGTTGGTCGGGCACGACCTGATCTGGTGCCTGTATTGCGACTGGATGACGGGGGTGTGGAGCCTGGGCAGTGAGATGCTGCGGAACGTGGAGAGTTTTTGGTGCCCGATCCGGTTTTATGACGGGAAGAAGTGCGAGAACTGCAAGATCGATTTTCCGGATGTTGTCGGCGCGTGGGTGAGGCCTGATGGGACGATGGGTGAGGTTACTGCGCTGCTGGAGGAGAAGTATGCCGGGGGGAACCGGGGGTGGTTCGGGCACGCGACAAGGCTGACGCACGAGGGTCGGGAGGTTGGGTCCACTGCTGGTGGGGGTGCGGGCAAGCCGGGGGCGTAGGGGGGTAGGTGTTACTGGCCGAGTGCGCGCATGAGGACGGTGGCGTAACTGCCGCGGGGTAGGTTGAAGGTCGCGACGCGGCGGATGGAGTTGGGGCGGGCAGGATCGTCTGCCTCGGGTGGAGAGAGGGAAAAGTTGTCGGCGCGGGCGAGGAGTGGTCGGAGGGCTTCGCCGAAGGAGGGTCGGCGGAGGCCGGGGATGGTGAGTTGGTGGAGTGTGAGGTCGTGCTCGGCGAGGGCCTCGCGTGCGGCTTCGGCCCAGGGGTGTGCCGGGGTGGTTGAGGGGGAGAGCATCGGCAGTTGCAAGTCGAGCAGGTGAGCGCACGGGGGTGCGTGCAGAGCCTTGGCGGGGGGGAAGAGGAGGGGGCCGAAGTCGTCGTTGGTTTTGAGGACGTTTGGGATCGGTGCGACAAGCCGGCGGGCGGTGTCGTTCCAAAGGATGGATTGGAAGGCCTCAACGGCCATCTGCTGGAGGAAGGCGGGGAGTTTGGTGAACGCCTCGCGCGGGGTTGCGCCTTTGGCCAGGGCGTCGATGGCGTGTTTGTGTGGTGTGGCGGGGAGCGAGGAGGCCAGGGTGGGCCAGTCCCCCCACTGCTGTGCGCAGAGGCGGGTGAAGGTGCGGGTCTTGCCGGAGTCTTTGCGAGCGGGGGTGGCGATGAGCAGGCGGAGTGCAGCGGCAAAGTCGCCTTCGATGAGTTTTCGTGCGGCCCAGCCCTGGCCGTGGCGGTTGGAGCCGAAGCGTTGGTTGCCGAAGTAGTTGGTGAACAGGAGTGTGCCGGCGTTGTCGGTGAGTCGGCGAGCCCGGCGGGTCATCTCATCGCTGGTGTGCTTGATGAGGCCGCGGATGGTGATGGCGAAGTGGTTGCCCAGGATGCAAGATGCGTCGATGGGGGTCGGGCTGAAGCCCAGGAGCGCGGCGGACCACTGCTCGCCGGCGGGGTGCTTGGGGAGGAGGTTGCCGGTGCCCGCGGCAACGGGGAGGGTGATGTGCTGGAGGGTCTGGGCGTGCTTGTCTTTAAGGCCGGCATAGTCGATGGAGCCGGGTTTAACGGAGAGGGCCTTGGCGAGCCAAGAGATGGCGTCGGGGGTGGTGAGGGCGGTTTTGTTGAGGGCGTAAAGGGCGTAAGGGGAGGCGGGGGACCAGGTGGGGGTGATGGTCGAGTTGAAGAAGTCGGTGAGCCTCTCGGTTACGACAAAGTCAGCGTGATGTGTGCGGATACCCATGCGGGGGGGGTTGTAGAGTGCTAAACTGAGCGTAGCGCGGGCGTAACTCAGTGGTAGAGTGACAGCCTTCCAAGCTGTACGTCAGGGGTTCGAGTCCCCTCGCCCGCTTTGGCTGGTCGGCACTGCGTGCCGATACAGTCAGTCGCTGCGATCCGCTCACAGGTGCGGAGAAAGACGACGCGAAAGGCCTCGGGGTGGTTCCCGAGGCCTTTGGCTTCTTGCGTCCGCCGGCGTCGCCGGCGGCGGCGGTGTCGTTGGTTGCGTCGAGGATGGGCGTCTGCCCGAGTTTGCGGGCGAGGGTCAGTGCGCTCTGCGTGGCGGCGAAGAGGATGGTGATCATCCCGATGGAGATGGACATCTCGGCGAGCGTGAAGCAGCGGGCTGTACGGGTGGGCGGGTTCATTGGATCGTGGCCCGCAGGATGGGCGCGGCGACGGTGATGGTGCGGGTGCTGCCGCCGCTGGAGAGGACGACGGTGCCGCCGTTGGTAACCAGTCCGCTGCCGATGATGGTCAGGGTTGTGCTGCCAGAGAAGTTGGCGCTGTCGATTTTGACGCGGTATGGTGCGGCGGAGAGGTTGATGGCGTAGTCTGCCGAGTCGGTCTGCGATCTGGGCATCCCCAGGAAGGTGCACGTGATTGGGGCCGGTTGTGTGCCATGGTGCAGGTTTTGCTATCGGCCAACGCGGGCGCGGGATTATCGGCCAGTTGTAACGGCACAGCTGCACCAGGCTGATTGGCGGTCGTCGGCGGCTAGAGCGTGGCGTGGGTGGTGCCGATACCGATGTGCATGCGTGGTAAGTGCATTTTGATTGTCGAAGACGAGGAGGCAACGGCCTTCATGCCCGCCTCGCGGCTGCGGGACCATAGTTACACAGTGGAAACGGCCGGGGATGGACGCGAGGCACTAAGCACGGCGTTGCGTGCGATTCCGGACCTTGTGATCACGGACTTTCAGCTGCCGAGTATGAACGGGCTGGAGCTGGCGGCCGCGCTGCGGGCGGAGGGGGCGACGGCGGGCGTGCCGATCATCATGCTGACGGGGCGTGGGCACAAGGTGTCAACCGAGGTGCTGGGTGCGACGAACATCCGCCAGATGATGAGCAAGCCGTTCTCGGCCAAGGAGATCGTGGCGAGTGTTTCGTTGATCCTAACGGGGAGCAAAGGCACGGCTGAGCGTGGGGCCGCACGACCAAACGGGCAACCGAACATCGCGGCGTGAAACGCATGCTGCAGGATGAACATGCGAGAAGAACCGCCGAACATGCTGGACGCATCGACCCTGGTTGGTCCCGGGCATTCGCCGCTGGCAGAGGTTGCGCGCAGGCTGGCCGCGTTGCGGTGCGCGACTGTCGGCAAGGGTGGTGAAGAGGTCGGACGTGGTGGGTTCAGGCTGACCGACGGGCGGGGTGAGGGTGTGTACCTGACGCCGGCCGGGGGTGTGCAGGCGGATGTTCTCTTGGTGGTCGCGCGGCAGATGCTCAGTGAAGAGGCGGAACTGGCCAGGCACAAGAGGCTGGCGAAGGGGCTGGGATATAAACTAATGCAGGCGAGTGAGCAGACGCTGGCGGTCTTCAGCGTCATCCGTCTGGGCACGACCGGCGGGAACGTGGCCCAGAACATGCAGGCGATCTGGGAGCAGGCGCACGGGGCGTTGCCCTTCGGGTGGCTCGGGATCGCTTTCAACAACACCGGCGCGACGATCGAGGCGTTGCGCGGGAGCGTGATGCTTGCGGGGAAAACTGCCAGCGGGGCCGACCTGAGCGGGCAGGTGCGTGCGTTGATCGAGGGGTGCCAAGGCTCAACACGAACGGTGATCTTTGAGCCGGGGGTCGCACCCGCTGGCAACAACGACCAACGCGCAGATTGTGTGGGAGCCGATTACTCACAGCGGCCTTGCATTAGGGTGTCTAGTAGCCGGGGAGAGGTACATGATTGATAATGAACCAGACGTTGCCAGCTCGGAACTGCTGCTGCTGGGTGCGTTGGGGGACTTTTTAGGGACGTTCCACGAGAACGCCGCACGCTTTGCCGAGCAGCGGTCGATGAGCCTTGGGACGCTGGCGGCGCTCTCGGCGGCGATCGACGCGAAGGACCCGTACACGCACGGGCACAGCGAGCGTGTGGCGATGGTTGCGCAGTTGATCGCCCAGAAGATGGGCATGAGCGAGGCGGAGGCCGAGCGCGTCCGGATCGCCGGGCTTGTGCACGACGTGGGCAAGATCGGCGTGCCGGAGAACATCCTGTGCAAGGCCGGCCGGCTGAGCGACGACGAGTTGAAGCAGATCAAGCAGCACCCGGAGATCGGGTACCGGATTCTTGCAGATATCCCCGCGTTGCAGGACGTGCTGCCCGGGGTGTTGCACCACCACGAGCAGTTCAACGGCATGGGGTACCCGCACGCGCTGGCCGGGGAATCGATCCCGTTGATTGCGCGGATCATCGGGCTGGCGGACACGTTTGATGCGATGAGTTCCAGCCGGGCGTATCGGCAGGCGCTGCCGATGGAGAAGGTGCTCGCGGAGATCAAGCAGTGCGCGGGCACGCAACTGGACCCGGCGGTGGTCGAGGCGTTTATGACGATTGATCTTTCAGGGTACCACGCGTTGCTGCCGGGGCAGGAGCAGTCGGTGGAGACCGCCAGCAAGAACGGTCCTGCAACAACGGATGCAAGGGCCGCAGCGTAAAGCCGCGTTGAGGGGTTGGCTGACGGGCTGCGCGAAAGGACGACCGGATCGATCAAGCAAGGGACTGAAGAATGGACTGGGCGAGCACACGCCGTAGACTGCTGGGGATCGACGCCGGCCTCGCGTAAGGCATGACGGCCGTGGTCGCCCCGGCCGTCGTGCTGCCAATCCTGCGCGACAGGGCGAACGCGCACTCGCTGGTTTTTCGGCATACCAAGGCCCTTAGCCGGGGGATAAGGCCAGCCAGGTCGAGCGCGGGCTGCGGGCCTCGCTGACCGAGAGCACCGATCACCTCTCACAAGCGCGTGGGCAACGTCCGTCGAGATCAAAGCGTCCCGGCAGGCGGAGGTCTCCGCCTGGCTCAGGTTCGTCGCCGACATGCACCGCAAGCACCCCGATACCGCGATTATCGGCTTCCGCCTGACAGACTCCGCGGCGGACAAAACACGCACCCCAGGCCCGGGCGAAAACAAGGCCGGGGCAGTGCGCACCGTGTTATAGCGCAACCTTCCAACCTAGCCAGCACTCTTGGGTCGTGATGCTCAGACAGTAACCAACGCAACGGATGTGTAAACCGATAACTACTCAGAAGTTACACGCACACACTCACGGAGGTGGGCATGACTGCCGATGCACTCCGGCAATATCGCTTCGGCATCAATCACACGCCCTCATGGAGATCAGACATGGTTCGTGCCCTTCCTTATCGTCGATCAGGTTTCTCACTCATCGAACTGGTCATCGTTGTCGTGATCATCGGCATCTTGGCCGCCGTGGTTATCCCGCGCATGAGCCGCGGTGCCTCGGCGGCGGCTGAGTCGTCGCTCGCGGCGAACCTGGTCACCCTCCGCGGCGGCCTCGAGCTCTTCTACACCGAGCACGGCAACACCTACCCCGAACTGTCCAAAATAAACGAAGCTCTCTCCCAGTTCAGCAACGAGACGGGCGACAAGTTCAACCCAACCAAGAGCGTCAGCGACGGAATCGTCTACGGCCCCTACGTCCGCACCATGCCCGCACTCCCCGTCGGCGCAAACAAGGGTAAAACGGCCTTTGTTGCTTCCCTCGGCAATGACGGCGGTTGGGTCTACAGCGCCACCAACGGCACCATCACCGCCAACTGCGCCGACAACGAGGTCGATGGTCGCGGCGTCAGGTTCAACACTTATTGATTGCCAGACGCTCACCGCGTCAGCACACACAAGAGCAAGCAAGGGGGCACTACGCCCCCTTTTCACATGGCCCCACGCTCTACCTCGCCGCACGCAGGTCCACCAGCACCCCGGCCGCGTGCACACCACCATAACTATCAATCTTGGGCTCGATGACCGCATCGACCTTCATCCCCCGGGCCAACTTGCCGGCCTGCTCCCCCCACCGCCACGCCGTCGCTGAGACCCGCCGAACGCCATCGCCAAGGCTCAACTCCAGGTGCGGGCCGCTCGCGCCGAACCGCCTCGGCTCACTGGCCAGCGTTACCCCCCGCAGCAGCAGTTTGATCGCCGGGTTCCCACGCCCGAACGGCTCCAGGCTCAGCAGCCGGCGCACCGCCGGCACCGTCAGCTCGCTCGGCGAGCACTCGGCGTCGATCCGCAGCGCGTGCGTCAGGCGGTCGGCCTCGATGTGCGCGTTGGCGTGCGCCGTAAAAGCCTCGACAAACGCCGGGATGCTCTCCTTGTGCAAGGCCACACCCGCGGCCATGTCGTGCCCGCCGAACCGCTTGAGGTGCACCGCGCACGCCTCCAGCCCCGCGTGCAGGTTGTACCCCTCGATACTCCGGCACGACCCGTGCGCCTCGCCCGTCTCGGCGTCGATCTGCATCAAGATCGTCGGGCGGCAGAAACGCTCGACCAGACGCGAGCAGCAGATGCCCACCACACCCGCGTGCCAACGCACGTCCGCCAGCACAATCGCCCGGCGGTCGCTGCCGGTCATCCCCTGCTGCCCGGCCAGCTCGCACGCCTGCTGCACAATCTCCGACTCAACGCCCCGGCGCTCCCGGTTGGCCGATTCGAGCTGCTCGGCGATCTCGGCGCACCGCGGGCCGTCGTCGCTGGTGAACAGTTCAATCGCGTGCTTGGCGTGGTCCATCCGCCCGCAGGCGTTCAGCCGGGGGGCCAGGCGGAAGCCCACGTCATACTCGCCAACCTTCTCGCCGGACAACCCGCAGGCATCTACTAACGCCCGCACGCCGATAAACGGCGAGTGCTTCAGCCGGGCCAGCCCGTGCTTGGTCAGCACGCGGTTCTCGCCGACGAGCGGCACGATATCCGCGATCGCCCCCAACGCCGCCAGCGCCAGCAGTTCAACAAGCAGCGTCCGCATCGCCGGCACAGCCCGGCCGTCTGCGCCATCCGCGCTCGCCAGTCGCCACGCCAGCTTATACGCCACCCCCGCGCCCGAGAGTTCCCCGAATGGATACGCCGAGTCGGGCCGACGCGGGTGTACCACGGCATACGCATCGGGCAGGTCCGCCATGCTCGCTGGTGGGTTGTGGTGGTCGGTGATGATCAGGTCAACCCCGCACCGGCGGGCGACCAACGCCGGCCCGACAGCCGTGATCCCACAATCGACACTGACGATGACCTTGGCCCCATGCCCGGCAAGCAGCTCGATCGCCTTGCCGTTGAGCCCATACCCCTCCTCCAACCTGTGCGGCACATACGTGCGCACGTCCGCACCCGGCAGGATCGCCTTGAGCGTCCGGTAGAGGATCGCCGTACTGGTGATGCCGTCGACGTCATAGTCGCCGTAGATGACTATTTGCTCATGGTCGCGCAGGGCGCGCAAAAGGCGTTCGGTCGCCTTGTCAATATCCGGCATCAGAGCCGGGTCGATCAGCCCGGTGAGCTTCGGCTCTAAAAACGCCTCCGCCGCGGCTGGCTCACCTAACCCCCGCGCCGCCAGCACCCGCGAAACCACCCCCCCACTCAACCCCGCCGACCCCGCCACCCCCTCGCGGATGAACCACCGCCTGGTCATCCCCCGGCCAGCAGGCACCATCCTCCCCCCCGCCTCCACGCCAGACTCTAGAACCTCCGTGTTCACGCCCCGAGCGTATGGCCGTGTCAGAACCCAAGGCACCCAAATCGACCCCTAGCAGCCCGCCCGGGTGGATTCCTCTCAACTTTCAGTTATAGTTGAAAACTCACGTCAAGCCCCCACAGCACATCATGCCTATTACTCCCATCGAGCACCCCGACCACTCGGCCATGGACCCAGGGCTGCTTGCCGCCGTGGCTGCGGGGGCCGCTCGGCTGACGCCCGAGCAGGGCCTTGAACTGCTCACCAAGGCCAGCACCCCCAACCTGGGCCGGTACGCCGACGCACGTGCCCGCTCGATCCACGGCGACACAATCCGCACCTATGTCATCGACCGCAACATCAACTACACCAACATCTGCAACGCGCGGTGCACCTTCTGCGCCTTCCGCCGTGATGGGGATGAAGATGATGCATACACGCTCAGCCATGAGCAAATCCATGAGAAGATCGCCGAGCTCTCGGCGATTGGTGGGACGCAGATCCTGATGCAGGGTGGGATGAACCCAGCGCTCCCGCTGGAGTGGTACACGACGCTGCTGCGGTCGATCAAAGACAAATTCCCGCACATCCACATCCACGCCTTCAGCCCGCCGGAGATGATCGAGTTTGTCCACTTCTTTGACCCGCCGGGTGCGACGCTGGAAGAAAAAATCCGCTGGGTGCTCGTGCGCCTCAAGGACGCCGGCCTGGACTCACTGCCGGGCGGGGGTGGGGAGATCTTTGCCGCGCCTGTGCGCAAGAAGATCGGCCTGGGCAAGTGCGATGCCGAGGCGTGGCTGACGACGATGTACGTCGCCCACACGCTGGGGATGTTCACCAGCGCGACGATGATGTTCGGGCACATCGAGGGGTACGCCGACCGCGTGCACCACATGCACCTGGTGCGCAAGTGGCAAGACCGCGTGCTGCAACACTCCGACAGCGCGCCCGCCTGGGGGCACTACGTCGCGTTCATCACCTGGCCCTTCCAGCGTGAGAACACCCCGCTGGGGCGCGTGCCCGACTGGGGGCAGACGCCCGGCGAGCTGGAGGCCGAGTTCCCGGGCGATGCCGTCGCCCGCGCGTGGGACTATTCCCGGGGCGTGGGCAAGCCCGGCCACCCGGCCGGCACACGCAGCGCCGATGAGTTTGACTATCCGCAGATGGACACCGCCCGTTACCCGACCGCCCACCTCTTCGGCAAGCGCGTGCGAATGAGCGGGAGCACCGACTACCTGCGCACACAGGCCCTCAGCCGGCTGTTCTTGGACAACATTTATTCCATCGGTGCAAGTTGGGTAACCATGGGCCCGCACGTCGGGCAAGTCGGCCTGCGGTACGGCGCCACCGACATGGGCTCGGTGATGATGGAGGAGAACGTCGTCAGTTCCGCCGGCACGACCTACTGCCTCGACGAGCCGGTCATCTGCCGGCTGATCCGCGAGGCGGGTTTTACCCCCGCCCAGCGCGACAACCGCTACGACCTGATCAAGGTCCACGCCGGTGCCGGCAGCCCAGACCTGCTCGTTACCGACTGGTCCCAGCACCGCGCCCGGCAGATGCACCAGGAAGCCCCCAAAGGCACACCCCAAGCATCGACGCTTACAGAAGTTACTGTCAGCGCCGCAGCAAGCAAATAGCCTCATAACCCCTCCCCCGAGGGGAGGGGCAGGGGTGGGGTTCGATCTACCCAACCTCGCCCGCAATCGCCACAGCCCTCACGCCCCGCCCATCTTCTTGGTGCGTTTCTTGCGTTTCTTATTCGCCCGCACGCCGGGCATCCCGGCTTTGCGTTCGCCACTCTGGCCCCCGTCATCACCCCCTCCGTCGATCTCACTGCGGCGTACTTTGTCCCCGGCCCCCTTGCCCGCCGCGGCACCTTGACCTTTCTTCAGTTTTGCCACCTGATCGCGCAAACGCGCGGCCTTCTCAAACTCCATCCCAGCCGCCGCTTCGAGCATCTCACCTTCGAGCGTCTGGATCAACTCACCGAGTGCAAACTCAGGCTCTGAGAGCCTCGCGGCTTGGCGTGCCGTGCGCCCGGCCTTGAGTTCCAGTTCGATCCCCTGGCGGATGCCCTTGATGATCGTCTGCGGCGTGATCCCGTGCGCGGTGTTGTACGCCTCCTGCTTGGCACGCCGACGGCTGGTCTCGCCGATCGCCACGTCCATTGAGGGTGTCATCTTATCAGCATACATGATCACATGGGCGTTGACGTTGCGTGCCGCACGCCCGATCTGCTGGATCAACGACCGCCCCGAGCGCAAAAACCCTTCTTTATCCGCATCAAGGATGCACACCAGCGAGACCTCCGGCAAGTCCAGCCCCTCGCGCAGCAGGTTGACGCCCACGAGCACGTCAAAGTCCCCCTTGCGCAGGTCGGTGAGGATCTCCAGCCGTTCGAGCGTTTCGATCTCGCTGTGCAGGTAGCGCACGCGCAGGCCCTGCTCGTGGATGTAGACCGTCAGGTCCTCGCAGAGCCGCTTGGTCAGGGCCGTAACCAGCACGCGGTCGCCCGCGGCGACGCGGGCCTTGACGCGCTCGAGCAAATCGGGCACCTGCCCGCGTGCCGGGCGCACCTCGATGGTCGGGTCCAGCAGCCCCGTCGGCCTGATCACCTGCTCGGCCACCACGCCCCCGACGCGCTGGAGTTCATAGTCCGCCGGCGTCGCCGAGACAAACAGCACCTGCGGCACGACCTGCTCAAACTCCTCAAACTTCAGCGGCCGATTGTCCAGCGCACTCGGCAGCCGAAAGCCGTGGTCGACGAGCACCTGCTTACGCATCTGGTCCCCGTTGAACATCGCCCGCACCTGCGGCAGCGTTACGTGGCTCTCGTCGATGATCAGCAGCCAATCGCGCTCGGGCCGCTTGGTCAAGCGGTAGAGGTGCCGGTCGGCGTGGACAGATTCGCCCGCCCGGCCGGCTGGCTCATCGCCAGCCAGCGGCTCTGGGGCATAGTCAAAGTAATCCATCAGCGTCCACGGCTTGGCGCCGGCGGGCCGGCCATCCATGTGCCGGGAGTAGTTCTCGATCCCCTGGCAGAAGCCGACCTCCTCGATCATCTCCATGTCGTAGCGTGTGCGCCCCAGCAGGCGCTGGGCCTCGAGCAGTTTGCCCTCGTGCCGGAGTTGCATCACCCGGGTGTCGAGTTCCTCCCGGATCGCTTGCAGCGCCGCGCTAAGGCGTTCCTCGGGCATGACGTAGTGCTTGGCCGGGAAGACGAAGACTTTTTCTTCGCTGGCCAGTTCCTCCCCGCTGACGGGGTTGATCAGGCGGATGTGCTCGACCTCATCGCCGAACATCTCCACGCGCACGGCATATCCCTCGTACGCCGGGAAGATGTCGATCACCTCGCCCCGCACGCGGAACATCCCGCGTGTGAACTCCATCTCCGAGCGTTTGTACTGCATCGCGTCTAAGGCCAGCATCAGCCGTCGGCGGTCGACGCTCATCCCGCGCGTCAGCGTGAGCACCTTGGCCCCGTACGCCTCCGGCGAGCCGAGGCCGAAGATGCACGAAACGCTGGCAACGACGATCGTGTCGCGCCGGCTGAGGATGTTGCTCGTCGCGGCCAGGCGCAGTTTGTCCAGGTCGTCGTTGCGCGAGGCGTCCTTCTCGATATAGATATCCCGCGCGGGGATGTACGCCTCGGGCTGGTAATAGTCGTAGTAACTGACAAAGTAACTCACCGCGTTGTGCGGGAAGAGTTCCTTCATCTCCTCGTACAACTGGGCGGCCAGGGTCTTGTTGTGGCTCAGGACCAGCGTCGGCTTGCCCGTCTGAGCAATCACGTTGGCCATCGTAAAGGTCTTGCCCGTACCGGTTGCCCCCAGCAGGCACGAGTATTTCTCCCCCGCGTTGACCCGCTCAACGAGCTGCGCGATCGCCCCCGGCTGGTCCCCTGTAGGGGTAAACGGGGCGACGATCTCAAACTTGCGCTGGGTGGGGAGCACGCAAAAGGGTAGATGCCGGGGGAGGGCGGTGTGGTTTTCGCCACAGGCTGGCTCAACTTGCCCCCCGCCCTGTCCGATATCCACAAGGCCACTCTTTGGAGCCAGCCCATGAGCCACGTTTCAGAACGCCGACGCTTCCCACGCTTTGCCGTCGAGCCGATGTACACGCCCATCGCTGCACGCCTGCTCGAGAGCGAGCGGTTCGCCCACGAGGGGCACGCCTATGACATCAGCGAGGGTGGGTGCCGGTTTGAGCTCGACCGCCCGATCGCCCCCGGCACGCAGATCGCCATGCAGGTAGCGCTGCCGACGATGAACAACGACATCGGGCCAGGGCGTGCCGTGTTTGTCATGGCGACGGTCGTGTGGCTCGAAGACGAGGACCAGCCCGGCCCGTACAAAATGGCAGCGGTCTTCAACAACTTCTGCCGGGCCGGCGACCGCGAACGCCTCCTCGGCGAGTTCCGCAAGGGCATCTACCGCCAAGCCGCCTAAACGCACCCTTGCCATATTCGACCATTTTGCCATTTGACAATTTGGCTATTTGTCATTTGGTATTCCCCCCCGCCCCCCCTTTACTACCGGCATGTTCGTCGATCAAGCAGTCATCACCGTTAAGGCCGGCGACGGGGGAGCGGGCCACACCGCCTTCCGCCGTCAGAAGTATGAACCCAAAGGTGGCCCCAGCGGCGGCGACGGTGGGCGCGGCGGCGACGTCCTCCTCCGCGCCGACACGGGCCTGAACACCCTCCTGGACTTCCAGGGCAGGCCCATCTGGGAGGCCCAGCCCGGCGAGCCAGGCAGCAAGAAACAACAGCACGGCTCCGACGGCCAGCACCTGGTCGTGCGCGTCCCCCCCGGCACCATCGTCATCGACCACGAGACAGGCACCCAACTGGCCGACATCGGGCCCGACGGCGAGTTCGTCGTCGCACGAGGTGGCTATGGCGGCTTCGGCAACGAGCACTACAAAAGCAGCACCAACCAGACACCCACCTACGCGCACCCTGGCCAAAAAGGTGAGGCACGCGTCATCCGCCTGGAACTCAAACTCCTGGCCGATGTCGGGCTACTAGGCCTGCCCAATGCAGGCAAGAGCACACTCCTGGCCGCGCTGACCAAGGCCCAGCCCAAGATCGGTGCGTACCCCTTCACGACCCTTAGCCCCCAGCTCGGCGTCGGCGAGCTTGACCCCTCGCGCAGGCTCGTCATCGCCGATATCCCCGGGCTGATCGAGGGTGCCAGCCAGGGCAAGGGCCTCGGGCATGACTTCCTCAGACACATCGAGCGCACCAAGGTGCTCGTGCACCTTCTGGATGTTTCGCCCATCGACGGCAGCGACCCGGCCAAGAACTACCGCACGATCCGCAAGGAACTCCGCAGGTACAGCCGGGTGCTTGCCGAGCGTGAGGAGGTCATCTGCCTCAACAAGATGGACCTGCTGACCAGCGACCCCGAGCGTGCCGAGGCCGTGGCCAAACTGCGCAAGGCACTCAAACTGCAGCCCCGCGTCAAGGTGCTTGCACTGTCGGGCGCAACGCATCAGGGCACGCGCTCGCTGCTGGAGGAACTCTGGCGCGTCGTCAAGAAGAAGGTCCAAGCCTGGGCCGCCGAGAAGCCCCAACCTGCCCCGTCCATAGGCCCCCTCAGCGACGCGATCGGCTTTGATGCCCCCGCCCCCACGAAGGCCAAGCCCAAGCCGAAACCCAAGATCAATGCCAAACCCAAAGCCGCCCGCAAGGCCCCGGCCAAGAAGCCCGCACGCCGTGCAAGCACCACCGGCAAGGCCAAGGCCCGCGCACGCTGACGCCGGGCTGGCTACTTCCCCTTGGGCTTGCGCATGCCCGGGCCTTCATCTTGGGCCCGCATCTTCTCGGTAAGTATCTGCCGTTGCTCGGCGTTCAGGTCGCGCCAGATCGTTGCGAATATCCGTCGGCGTTCGCGCGGGCTGACCCCTGGGTCCCCTTCAAGCAGCGCCTCCTGCACAAGCGTGCGCAGCTTTCCTTCCTGCTCACCAGTTAGGGACAACTCCTTGATCAACGCATCAAACTCCGCCCCCCCTTGCGTTACCGTCCGCCTGTAGCTGTTGGCCAGCTCGACGCCGATCGCCTTGAGCATCACCCGCGCGATGGCACCCTCGTCGGCACCCATCGCCCCCATCCCGCCCTCGCCCTTGGACGCGGGGCGTTCTTCGTCCACCGCCGCGGCGAAGTACTCATCGACGATACCCCGCAACTTCTTGGCGTTCTCCGGCGTGAGCACCTTGGCAAGTTGGTCGGCCAGCGGCCCCGGCGTGCGCACGGCCGAGGCCTTGTCCCACAACGCCGACAGGCCCCTAAACGCCTCCGCCTTGCGCCCCGACTGTGAGGCGTTGTAGATCGCCAGGATTTCCTTGGTGTTCGCCCGCACCAGGTCGTCAAAGGCACGCGCACGCCGGGCGATGACCCCCTGCGCCGCGTCGCGCTCGGCGTCGCTGAGCGTCAACTTCCCCAGCGCGGCCTCGGCCGGGCTGACCTCCAGCTTCACCAGCCGGCCCGATGAGTCGCGCTCGACGATCGTCCCCAGCCCCACGCTCGGCATCACCTTGGGCCCGCCCAGTTCCGTCCCGTCGCCCGGCCCCGCCGGTGCCGAGCCGCCCGGCTGCGCCAGCACGCCCGAGGCAAGCCCGCACGCCAGCACAACAGCCGCACACCAGCACACACGCCCGCGCTCTCGGATTGCTCTCATGTGTTTCCCTTTGCTTGCAACATGCAGTTGAACCGCACAACGCCGCTTATCCTATCGTCAAACGCCACAAGCCACTGCGTATTTCAAGCCCAGCGCAACTGCATCACCCCATATTGAAGCCATTTATGCCCACCGACCATCTTGCAAACCTCGGCAGCGCCAACCCATCCCACGCCGAGCTGGCCAGGCTCATCGCCCAGGCCTGCGTCCTGCACGGCACATTTACGCTCCGCTCCGGACGCGTGAGCAACTACTACATCGACAAATACCTCTTCTCCACACGCCCCGAGGTCCTCAAACCCCTGGGGCAACTCTTCGCCCAGCGCATCATCGAACTCGGCAAGGCCGCCGGTGTGCCGGTCATCCGCCTGGCCGGGGCCGAGTTGGGTGGAATACCGCTCGTTACCGTCGCCAGCCTCGCCACCGGGCTGCCGAGCATCTTTGTCCGCAACGCCAAGAAGGACTACGGCACCTCCAAACAACTCGAAGGGGCACTCAACCCGGGCGACGCGGTCGTCTTTGTCGAGGACGTTGCCACCACCGGCGGGCAGGCCATCGAGGCCGTCGCTGTGCTGCGGCAAGGGGGTGCGAACGTGCTGGGTGTGATCGCCACCATCGACCGCCAGGAGGGTGCACGGGAGAGTATCGAGAACGCCGGGCTTCGCTTCGTCGCACTCTTTACCAAGGCCGACCTGGGCGTGCAGTAGCCCCACGCTCGTAACCATCCACCAGAACAATCTGGCGGAAATGGGCAGGGGTTCACACGCACCAATACCACGCCAAGACCAGACGCCCGGCTCGGAAATCCGGGTTGCCCAGATCGGCTCGGAAAGACGATCTACCCAGAACCCCCAGACCAAAGATTACTTATCCCGCACCCGCTGCTGGGCAACGGCCTGCGGCGGCACAAACTCGCCCAGCACCGTGTTCCCAACTGCGTACTTCTCGATCCGAACACCCACGCTCACGCGGAAGATCAGGATCAGGTCCTGCCCCTCGATCGACCGCGAGACCGACGGCAGGTCATCAAAGTTCCTGATCGGCTTGGCCGGGTCGAAACTGACAGTGAAATCACTGGACGTGCGGTACACGTACCCGATGGCCTCGAACCGCTGCCCGTCGATGCCGATCAGTGCCGGGGCCTTGATGAACTCGGAGTTGTTGGGCTGCACCGGGCTCAGGGGGCTGTTCCGGCTGATGTCCAGCTGCACAATGGCCGTCCCACTGCCGGGGTCGAAGGCATCGACACGCAGGTTCAACTCCGTCCCCGCTGGGCTGAGGTCCTTGCGTGGCAGGCGGAGTTTGCCGCCGGTGATGGCCATCCCCTTTTCCGTTTTATCAAGCCCCGACATGAACGACGCGTCCAGGAAGACCCCGAACGGGAGGTTGTTGGCCACGCGCAGGATCGAGTTCGGCGAACCCGCCGGCACCCCTGTAACCCCCTTGGGGTTGTTCACAAGCGCGTTGGCGTCCGCCTTCTCACCCAAGATGGTGCTCTCAAAGCGGTTGCGAGTGATCAAGCGGTCGCGCTCCTCGGGGGTCTTGAAATCGGCGTTGGACTTGATCGGCGTGAACTGATCGTCGGTCGTCAGATCAAACCGCACGCCACGGACGTAGAGCGCCAGCGGGCGGTAGGTCTCGGGGATGACAAACTCGAAGAAGAACATCGGGCGCGTCTCGGCCCCGGGTGTGCCGATATACACATCCCGCGAGTCAAACCGCCACCGGCCAAGGTTTTTCTGGTCCCCCTTTGCCTGGCTCACGACCGCGACGGGGCTGAGGGTTGCGGAACTGACCCCGTCGGGCTTCATCGCCACCAGCGTTACCTGCCCGGGGCTGATGATCGTCTGGCCGGTCTTCTCGCGCGAGGATGCCTCGAACTGCACCGCGAAACCCTCGGTGTGCGCGGGGGCTGTGATCGTCTCACCCGTAACCATCTGCACGTCCTTGCCGTCGCCGACGAGGCGGGGCAGGGGGATGTTGCTCCCCATACCCACCGTGTAACGCCCCAGGAACTTGACGTCCTTCTCGCGCAGGGAGTTGCGCATCAGTATCTCGGCCGGCCCGATCCGGTTCATCGCCCCCTCATAGGCCATGTGCGGGCGCCAGACGCTCAGCGGACGCCCCGTCTCCAGCGAGTTGATCGACATGTACCCGTACAACCCGGCCACCCAGCGGTCCACCGGCACCCACAGCCCGCCCGAACGGACCACCGAGCCGTTGTTAACCGCCTTGGCCCCCTGATACTCCAGCGCGTCGGGGCTCATGCGGATCATCTGCGAGCCGATCATGAAGATACCCGAGACAACCACCCCCGCCACCACGCCGCAGACCGCCCCGCCGATCCAGTCAACCATCGGCGTTACACGCACGTTGGCACGCACGAAGACGTTCACCAACACCGACAAGATAATCAACGACAGCATGAACGGCAGGAGCAACCCCAGCCCCGGCGCGATGTCCGTCAGCATCCGGCCTTCGGAGGCCCCCAGCAAAGCCGCCGTCACGAACTCGTAGGACCCGAAGGCGATCGCCCCGCTGGTGAGCACCACCGCCATGTTCAACAGCGAGGATAAAAACCCACGCGCCGACCACACATAAGCGATGGCAAGCATGAGCAGGATGGCAAGTAACTGAATAACCATAGTGTGCGCTCGGCGTTCGGTTCTGTCTGGCCCGCCCCGGCTTGCTGGCGGCGTGTGATGTAAACTACATACGACTCTTGGTACCCCAACGGTTCTCACCCCGGCTGGCCGATGGCCAGTCAGGGAGATACCCCCCTCATGCCCTTATGTCTTGGCCCCCTGGGCAGCTTGTGCCGCCGGTGCCGCCCCCGGCTGGGCCGTCGTTACACGCATGACCTCCTCAACGCTCGTCGCCCCCGACAGCGCCTTGCGGATAGCCGCCTGCTGGATCGTCATGATCCCCCGCTTCTTCATCGCTGCCCGCAGCCCGGGAATGTTCCCCGCCACGATCAATTCCCGCTCCTCATCGCCAATGGGCAATATCTCAAAGATCCCGCTCTGCTCGTAGTACCCCACCCCCTGGCACAGCGGGCACGTCTCGGGCTTGTTCTTGACCAGGACCTGCCCGCCCTTCTTGTACAACTGCTGCGGCGCGCCTGCACCGGCGCCCACCCCCAGTTTCGCCAACAGCTCGGGCGACGCCGGGTAGGGCACCCGGCAGTTGGTGCACAACTTGCGAATCAGCCGCCCAGCGACCACAAACTGCAAGTGCTTGCCCGCTGACGCTGGCTCCCCCACCGCCTTGACCCACCCATCCACAGCCTCCATCGCGCTGCCGGCGCGCAAAACCGCGTATATCCGCACACGCTGGTAGTCTGCCTTGGCGATCTCCTTGGCCGTCGCCGCATCGGGTATCTCACCGATTCCCATCACGTTGGGGTCGCGGCGGAGCATCGAGCGGGTCTGCGTCGCGTAGTCTGCACCCTCGATGCTCGGGTCAAACTGCTGGTGCCGAACGCCCTCGAGCGTCGCCTGCTGCTCCATCTCCATCGTCTGCACCGTCTGGGTGTATGCGTCGTGCATCCCCAGCACGCCGTAGAGCAGCGACGTGCGCCCACCATCGGGCAGCCCCGCCAGCAGCACCAGCCCCTTGTTCCCCCTGGTAATCTCCCCGAGCACCTGCAACTGCTCTTCGAGGAACCCGAGCGCGTCGGCCTTGCGCCGAACCTGCCCCTCGGGGTCGATGAGCAGCTGCAACTTCATCCCACCCTGCCCACCCGAGCTGGTGATGCGCACTAGTTTCTTGTCCGTCCCCTGCTCGACGGTTACAAGCCCGACCAACTTGCGCCGGCGGTCGGCAAGGTCCAGTTTCGCCGCGCTCTTCCAGAAGTCCATCACCTTGACCGCATCGGCCGGGGGCAACTGCCCACCGGTTGATTTGACGCTGTCGACGAGCATTTGGGCCTCGTACTGCCCGTTGCTGCCGGGCACAAGTTCCACCTGGCTGGCGCGGGCCTGCAGCGCCTTGACCAGCACCTCCTCGGCGGCGGTCCGCACGGCATACTCCGGGGCGTTGGCCGCGGGGGCAATTAGCATCTGCTTGTCGGCCCCGGTGATCTTGAGCTTGACCTTCCCCTGCGCCTTCAGGGCCGGGTCTTCCTTGACTTGTTCCTTGACCGTACCGCCCAGGAGGTTGACAAGCCTGATGCGGTGCTCAGCCGGCACGCGCTCGTCCTTAGCCGTGACATAGGCATACACAAACAGGTCCGCCGCCAGCAGCAGGGCCATCGCCCCTAGCCCCGCCAGGAACCCGGCGATCCCCGCAATCGGTATGAAGAACCCGACCAGCGTCGCGACCGTCCCCATCGTCAGGTGGAAAGCGTTCCAGTTCTGGCGGGGCAGGAAGAACTTGGCCGAGTGCTTGTCAAACCGCTTGCTGATGATCCACGCCCACCCGCTGAGCAGAGCCAGGAACACCAACGGCTTCCAGAGCGAGACGAGCATAAACCCATCTGAAGCGACCACAAAGAAAGGCGTCCAAGTCATGCGCACTCCAAATACACCAACCACCCCGGCCAGGAGAACCTCCCCGCCGGCACATGGGCAAGGATACCGGCCTAATCACCACCACGCACACCTACCGGCAACCGCAAATGCTCCCCCCCACTCATCCCCTCTACGGGCCCGACCCGGCCAACCCCTCCGCCCGCGCCCGCTGCGCGTCCGTCAGCCCGCGCGTCAAAGGGTCATACTTCTGCAAGGCGTCCACTCGGATCACCTCCCGCGCCACCCGTGCCGCATTCTGCTGCTCTCCGAGGCGGGTGTAAACGTCCATCAACGCGATGAGGTGCATCGGCGCGGTTGGGTCTTGTCGGTGCGCAACCTCCAGATGCTCGGCCGAGCGCGCAAGAAGTGGGCGATCGGCTGGCCCATCCCCAGCCGAGGAATACAGCACACCAAGCCAGGCGTTCTGCCCGACGCTCAGGTTCGTTGCACGCGTCGCCCCCAGCGGCGCGACCCCCGGCACCTTGCCCGATGCAAGCGACAGCATCCCCATGTGCACCGGCGAGCTGGCGACGACCGGCCCGCGCACCACCACATCGGCCAGCACGAGCGCCGGGGCTGAGAGTTCAGGTGGCGCGCCCATACGACCGGCCGTGGCCAGCAGGCGCGACGCCTCCCGGCGGGTTGGCCAGTCGGGGTACTGGGCCAGTTCCGCCGCCGACCGCACGAGCGCAGCAAACTTCTCCTGCCCCGAACCCTCGCGGGCATTCCAGACCTGCCATGCCGTCCTCTCCAGCGACCTCTGCCAGGGCAGCACCCGCCCCAAGGCGACCGACCCGAGCACCCCGATCAGGAGAACCCCGACAACCCCAATCACCGGCCTGATCCACCCGGCGGTCCTCGCCGCGACAACGCCGCCGGTTTGCGCCGGCACCCACGCCGACGCGGCGATCAACGCCACGATCACCCCAACGCTCCCAGGCCAGGCGAAGGTCTGCTCGATCTGCCCGTGTACCGCCAGCACCGCGGCCCCTGCAAAGAGCGCCAGGCGCACGACCCCGTCCCGGCCGCCTGTTACCAGCCGTGTAACCGCGACCCCAAACAGGCACCACACGACCAGCCCACCCATGCGGGCGAGGATTTCCTCCAAGGTCAACACCAAGGGAACATGGGCCAGGCTCAGAACCGTGGCGATTGCTGCAATGAGGCAGACCAGGCGGACGGTGAAGGCAGGTTGCTCGTGCGATTTGTTCAGAGCGGAGGTACCCGCTTTGTGGGCGATTACAGACGCCGTGCCCTGGCCGGCATCGAGCATCCATCGGAGGGCTAGGGCGCACCAGGCCAGGCCCAGGAAGCCGAGGGTGGCCATCCAATCCAGGAAGACGGAGTGAACGCTGGCAACGTCCTCGGTGGCGAGCGGGTTTTTGTAGACGATGTAGGCTTCCTTGAATCCTGCGGTGCCTGTGCCGAGGAAGGAAGTTACAGCCGGGAGGTCTGACCCCGCTGGGTTCGCCTGCCTGAGGATGGAATCGACGAAGATGCGCCAGGCACCATCAAAGTAGAAGGAGCGGAAGAGGAGAGATCGCTCGCCGAGGTGGTCGCCGAGCATCCCGCGCAGCAGCACTGCCGCGATGGCCACGATGCAGAGGGAGGGGATAAGCACGGGCAGGGAACGCACTACCCACCCCCGCACCCCGGGCGATGCACGCTTGGCGATCCAAATCAGCACCCCGGCGATGGCCAGACCGAGCACCAGCACCACCCACCCACCCTTGCCCCCGGCCATCGCCACGCCGGTGATCGAGGCGAGCAGACCAAGCAGTGGAGCAACCACCAACCAACGCCCAAGCTCGGCCCGGCGTTCGATCGCAACGAGCGCCAGCACGCTCCACACAGCGGCCATCGCGGCCATCAGGCTGGCGTAGATGTTCGCCAAGCCAAACCACCCCGTCGCCTCTGCCTGCATCAGTCGGCGTTGGTAACTGCGGGCCATCCCGGAGTCGGGCAGCCACCCCTGGGCCGCGAGGATCTGCTCCCGATTCTTCTGATAAGCCTCGACGAGCATCGGGTGCTCAATAAGCAGTTCGACGGCACCCTTGATCGCCAGCACGCCAACAAGCCCGGCAAAGAGCGCCAGCACGACCACCCGCACAGTTGGCTCCCGAGCCGAGAGTGCTAAACCGACGCCTACGACCATCGCGCTGAGCCATGAGAACCCGATGCGCAACTCGGCAATGCTCGCCGCCGGGTGCAACGCGTGCACCAGCAGGGGGAGCGCCCCGATGAGCAGCAGGCCAACCATCCCCCACCACCTGCGGCCCAAGGCATGACCAACACCCGCGCAGGCCATCAGCACCACGCCGCCGAGCATGCTGACGAGGTCGTAGACGATGCTCCAGAGTGGTGTCAGGCCCGTGCCCAGGCCCATCGGGCGGGTTGTCAGCGGGTCGCTGTCCCAGAACGGCATGGGGACCGACGGGAGCAGGGCCTTGGCCAGGAGTGGTGCCAAGGCCAGCAGCAGACCGGCGGAGATCCAAAGGGTGCGCCTGGGCATGGTGCAAGCCTATCGCAGGGCAGCCGATTAGGCCCGTCGTTGGGCCGACGGTTTGCGCCGGGCCGGGGCCAGCCCGTTGCTTTTGACAGATGCGCTGCCGGGCTTTGCCTTGGCACGCATCGGCTTGATGACCACGGCCAGGGCACGGGATGCGAGCGCGTCGGCACCGGCTTGCAAGAGGGCGTAGGTGCCCAGCAGTTCCCCGGCCGGGACGTGCTTTTCGATCCAGGTGGCAGCGCCGTCGGTGCCGGCATCGACGGGGCAGACGCCCGCATCGACCAGGATCGCAAAGAGCCGGCCATCGACGGGCATGGCGTGCACCCCCAGGCCGACGAGTGCCGTGCGGGTGGCAACGTAACGGGGCGTCTGGCTCAGGCCCAGCAGGTAGGCGAGCGCACCCTTCTTGCCGGCCACGCAGAGGTGGCTCAGGCGGAGGGAGTGCTCACGCCGGTAGATGTCGTTGAGCGCGGCCTTGAGGCGCCCGGCCCGCTCATCGGCTCGGGCATATCCCCGGCCCAGGAGTGCGACGATCTCCTCGGCGAGGCTGGCTCGCAGTTCGTTGGCATCGACCACAGCCCGGCATATGCGATCGAGCGCACCGGCGGCCTTGGGTGTTGGCGCCTCCCAGAGCATGAACGATCGGACAAACTCACGCAGCACACTGTCGCCGTGGAAGACACAACCACCGTGCGAGGTCGCCACGGCATCGCCGACAACCACCGCAGGTGCCGAACCCGAAGCGGGAAGAGGTGCGGCCGCGGTTACCGCGTGCAACTGCACAGGCTCAACACTCGCAGCGAGTTTGCTGAGCAGTTGCTTGAGGGCTTTGGCGCGGTCGGGCATCGGTTGGTACCAGGTCTGTGTGCACGGATCGGCGTTTGATCTGTTGAGCCTGAGCGTTTGGGCGTTGCCGGCCCAGCGGCGGTTCACCCCCCGGCCGGCGGCGTGCTGGGGGGGGTGCCACCCTCTGGTGGTGATCCATCATGCACCACGTTTGCCCCTTGTGCAAGCGCCCGGATGACCCCGGCCTGGTGTTTGAGCCTGCGGTCGAGGGAAAAGTGCAGTTGCGGGAGCATCTTCATGCGGATGAGTTCGCCCGCCTCACGCCGGATGAAGGCCCGGGCGTGGGCGATGGCGGCGATGGCCCGCTTCTCGGCCTTCTCCGGCAGGACTGAGACGTGTACCGTCGCGTCGCGCCCGTCGGGGGCGAGTTCGAGCTCGGTGATCGTTACCATCGTCCCGTCAAGGCGCGGGTCTTGCAGCCCGCGGGCGATGACCTGCTGAACGGCACGGTGGAGTGAGGACTGGATTTTGCCGTGGGTGAACTCGGACATACATCGCTGGTTCATGGTAGACGGGCCGTGATGCCGGGCAGACGCACCTGCCAATCGGATGGCTAGGGCTTTTGCCACTGCCCGTTGCGGAAGACGCGCAGCGACGCGTCCACCTGCATCACCTCGGCCAGGCGAGCCGGGTCGGGGTCGATGAGGGGCTGGCCGAGGTCGGCGAGTGTTTGCGCACCCCACGAGCCATAGACCCCCCGCAGCAGGAACGACTCGGCCCTGATCTGTGCGAGCAGTTCATTGCCAGATAGTTGCGGCCCCGGGTTGCCGCCACAGGTTGGGCAGAGGCGCCCTACACCGTTGCGTTGGACGACGCGGCGGTTGCCGCAGGTTGGGCAGCTTGGCCATTCATCGAGCCAGCGTTCGATGCGTTGGCTTGCGCGGTCTGGTGCGCCGTCGGACAAAAGGTTCTCGTACCCCTCCAGCAGGGTCCACACGCCCGGCCTGGCGAAGGTTGCGCGTGCGCGTTTGCCCTCGCCGGCGCGGAGTTGGCCAAGTGCCGTGCTCAGGTCGATCGCGGCCTGGTCTGGCCCGATGGCTGGTACGACGGCGACACCCTCGCGCAGGCCCGTCTGCGCCTGACCTGCCGGCTCGACGAGGTGGGCGATGGCCCGCAGCCACGCCCGCCGCTCTGCACGGGGCGTGAGTGCCGACAACCCCAGGCACGCGCTGGCGGCGAGCGGTCGGCCGCTGCCATCTGCACGCGGCGTGGCGCGGTCGATCTCAAAGGCGAGGACGTACAACCGCTCGGCCAGTTGCCTAGCCGGGCGCACGTGCCGCTCCAGTGCGACCTCCTCGGCGAGCAGGAAGTAGCCCATTGGGTCGCTCGGGTTGAGTTGTTCAAGCCGGGCGTTCAGCCCGGGCAGGGGGATGGCGTCAAGGCCATCCTGGCTTTGCCTGGCCGAGCCGGCACCGACGAGGAGCACGCCCGCGAGCAGCGCGACCAGCGCCAGCACCGCCGACGCGCGTGCGGCCAGGGGTTGGGTGCGTGCGCCGGTGCCATGCCGATGCGTGTGCATCAGAGCTGCTCCCCGAGGCGGATGGACCAGAGGCGCAGCATGGCCTCCTGCGCCACACGCATTTGCACTGCGGCACTTTTGGCCGAGCGACGGTCGTGGTCCATCGTCAGGATGATCGACTTGATCTCATCGATGCGTGCGGGCTTCTCGCTTGCGACGATCGCAGAGAGGAGCTCGACGCACCCGACCTGCTCGGCGGCGAACGTCTGCACCACGCCCTGGGCGACCGTCAAGCGTGCGGCCCGGCGGCCCTTGATCTCCGCCAGCGACACCGGCGCGTTGACAGCGGAGGGCAGACGAGAGGCCTCCTCCCACAGGACGTTAAAAAGCGTGCTGGCCGCTCGCACCGAGAGGGGCCCGGCCTCGTCGGGTGATACGTCGCGTGCCGGCTCGCCGGCCATGACCAAGTACGCATCGGCAAAGACCGAGGCGATCTGGTCCATCCCGGCCAGCGGGTTCTGCGCCGCGGTGATCGACAAGATACGCTCGACGAGCGCCCGCCGATAGTGCAGCACCCACTGCCCGCTGGCCGGCGAGACGACCGAGCCTTGCGCCATTGACGCCAGGAAGATCGCGTTGCGCAGCGACCGTGGGGCCTTGGGAAAGGCCTCGAGCACCGCGTTGACCATCTCCGGCTCGTTGACGTAGCGCATGGCCGCGGCCTGGGCCGCGCCGCGGAGTTCAGTGCCGCCCGTGAGGGCCACATCGGCCACAACGCCCGCGTCGACGGGGCCGATACCCCCCCCGGCCAACTCGGCGAACCGGGCCAACCTTGCTCCGACGCCCTTGCTCTCGATAAGGTACTTGATCGCCCAGGCACCATCCCCGGCCTGCGCGGTCGAGATCTCCCGCGCCGTCCCCCCCGCGTTGGTCGTGGCGATCGAGGCCAGCCCCGCGGCGGGGACCGACGAGAGCGATGCGGGGACGACCTCACCACGCGCCCGCATCGCCGCCGCCCGGCACAACTGCGCCAGCAGCGCCCCGGCCGTCGCCTGCTCGATATCCACTGTTGCCGATGCCGAGAGCGACAGGATCGAACGCGCCCCGTTGAGCCAATCGGCCTCGGCGCCGGCGGTGGGGCCGCCAGATGACAACTCCCACGCCCCGGCAAACTGCACGCGCACGTTCTCACGCTCGATCGGTGTCGCCGTCGGGGGCAGGACCATCGAGGCGTCGATCCCCGACGCGCCGGTTCGGCTGGCGAGCACCTGCGTGATGGCGTGCACGTCGCCAAGAGATATCCGCGCATCGCCGATCCACGCGACGATGCGGGCTCGCGAGGGGTCCCCCGGGCGGTAACGCATCTTGCTGAGCACGCGAGCGACAAAGCGGAACGCCACGGGGCTTTCCAGCAGGTCCGGCCCGAGCACCAGCACACGCTCGAGCGCGGCCAGGGCCACCAGCTGGCTTTGCCGCTCGGCCTCATCGCCCGTCAAGGCACCGCCGACGCCGCGTGTGATCGCCTCCCACCACTTGTCGGCGGCCTCCTCGGCCGCGGCGGCACGCGAGGCCAACTCCGCCGGGCCAAGGCCGCTTGTGTCGCCGCCGATGAGGCGGACAGGCATCCCGCTGGCCGCGAACTCAACACCGGCTGCAAAGCCTGGCCCGGCACGCCTGGAGCCGAAGACCTTGCCGATGATTTTCTCCCTCGCGGCGACCACGCCCGGCGGCAACTCACGCTCACGTGCAAGGCGCGCCAGTACGCCCGCGCCGCCGGTCATCGGCCAGATGTCCGCCGAGGCGATCGGCTTGGCCGCGTCGGTCAGCGGCTCAGCGACCAGCATCGCAAAGAGCTCGCCGGCAACCTCCGGCGTGGTGCAGCGGAACATCCCCTCGACGATCGACTCGACCGCCGAGGTGCGGGCGGGCAACTCAAGAACGGGCCACCAGTGCAGGAACACCTGGACAGGTCCACGCAAGGCCTGCAACCCCACCGACGTACCGTCGAACCCCTTGACCGCCGACTCAATATCCCTGACAAACACGGCGGAGTTTGGCGGGCCATCGCCCACCCTTGACACAGGAATTGCTGGGCCTTCACCAAGGGCCGGCGCGGGGGGCGTCAGGGGTGGTGCAGGGGCAGTGTTTTGCCCACTCGGCGTGGCCGGCACGGCGGGCCTGGGCGAGCTGGCAGCGCTGGTGCGATAGATCAACCACGCCGAGCCGCCGACGGACAGGAGCATCACCGCCGCGAGCGCGAGCCAGAGTTTGGTTGTGGACGCCTCGCGGTGCTCAGCGTCTGTGCGTGCTGCGGGGGCGTAACCCGGCGCAACGTGCTCTGCGTGGCCTCGCTGCGGCAACCGCACGGCCCCGGCCATTGCGTCCTCAACGCCGGCCGTGCGTGGCCGCTGCCCGTGCAGGAGCGCAACGACGGCCTCGGCCGGCACGCCGTGCAGGGCCGCGACCATCAGCGCACGTCGTAATCCCTCGGCCCCGGGCTGTGCCGTTACCGCGTGCAGGACGTGCTGAGAAAAGTCCGCCGAGTATGCTGGCTGCTCGCCGATCGCGTCCCCTGCGCGGGCCGCGCCATCCGCGGCACCGGGCGATTGCACGAGCGCGGCGATCGGCAGGTGAGGCTCGCCGGCGATCTCGGCTTCGAGTGCATCGCTCCACGGCGCGCCGGGGCCGTTGATCATCTGCGCGGCGATCCCCTTGAGCACCGCGCGCAGGGCTTGCACATCCGGCCCGCTGCCGTGCGGGTGCATGTTCAGTTGAGCGAGCTTTGTGCGGAGTGCCAGCACCACCTCGGCCCGCTCGGCGCCGGGGCTGAGTTGCAGCATCGTCTCGGGCCAGTCGGGGTCAAAGACCGTCGCTGCCTGCGAGCCGAAGAACCACAGCAGCATCGCCCGCGCCCGGCTTGGTGTCACGGCGCACCCCCGCCGGTGCCCTTGCCAGCATCGCTGACGCCCAGGCCCGCCGCGAGCTTGATGATCTGCTCATGCCACGGCGAAGGCCCTGTCGGGTGCAGGACCAGATGCTGGCGGATAGCCGTCGTCGCGGCGACTGGGTCGGTCGTCGCCAGCACGCGCAGCGAGTTGAACTTGGCCTGGAACCACTCCTGAGCACCCTCAGGCAGACCGCTGGCGAGCGTGCGCCAGCACTCGCCAGCGGTTTTCATGTCCCCGGCTGATTCGCTCAACACTGCCAAGCGTTGCAAACTGCTCCCCAGCCCGGGGCGGAAGGCCAGCACCGCGCGGTCGAGCGTCATGGCCGTGTCGCGTGCCGACTGCTCCTGCGCCTGCCGCCAGAGCACCGCCGACGCGCCAGCCACGCCCCCGGCGACAGTCGCCACACGTGCCTCGGCATACTTGCCACGTTCGGGGGCGATCACCTCCAGCAGCGCAAGCCCGTGCTTGACGACCCGCCTGGCCGGCTCGATGCTCTCTTTGCCCTCGGCCACAACGGCGTTGAGCCTGCGCTCGGCGTCCTGCAGCAGTGCCGTGCGCACGGCGACGTGGTAACGCTCGACTGCCACACGCCGCTCGGCCGGGCCGCTCTGCGCATCCCGCGCCCGCGCAGCAAGTTCATCGGCAAGCCGCTCGGCCTGCACAACATCACCTTTAGCCAGCAGCAACTGGATGCGCCGCAGCGTCAGTTCGTCAGCAACGGCCGAGGCGTCCTGCCCGCTCGCATTGATTGCCTTGTCCACCGCATCGAGCACACCCTCGGCACGCGTGGCGTCGGGCGTGGCCCCTGAGAGCAGCGCGTCGAGCATCTGCCGGGCCGTCAGCAGCATCCGCTCGGCAGCCTGGCCCGCCTGCGCCTTGTCAGGCCCGAGCGCACGCGTCTGGTCGATCGCCAGCAGTTCATCGGCGATGCGCAAGAACCTGGCCGAGGCATACGCACGCTCGGCCGCTGGCGCCGCGCGGTAGAGCCGATAGAGCACCTTGGCTAACTGCCTGCGCGTCTGTTCATACAACGCAGAGCCTCTCGGCACGCTCTGCAGCACCCGCACCGCGCCCTCGTCGACGCGGTCCTCACGCATCAACTGGCCTAATGCAAGCGTCGCGGCACGGTCCCCCTGCGGGTACTCGCGGATGAACAGCTCTGACAGTTGCCCCAGCCGCTCATCGATCGCGGCTTTGTCCGTCGCCGAGAGTTCCGCACGAGAAGCCCGGCTGAGCGTGCCGATCGCCAGCCAGAGAGCCTCCTGCGCATCCTCCCGGTCCGCCAGGGCGCGGAACCGCTCGCTGGCACGGGCGAACAACTCCGCCGCGTCGCGCAAACGCCCGGCCATGAACGTCGCTCGCCCCGCCAGCAGCGTCGCCTGCGCAAACTCACGCGTGAAAAAGCCAACGTCCGGCTGCTGCCCTGTGGTCAGCAGCACACGCGCGGCATCACTAAAAGCATTGACCACCGCCGGGTCCGTTGATGGTTCATCGGCCGCGGCACCCGCTTGGGCGGCGTGCCGCTGCTGCGCCTCGTCGAGCATCTGGTGCCCGCGCACATAGATCGCCACAAACCCCGTATCGCCGAGCACCACGGCCCCAAACCGGCGTGCGATCTCAAGCACCGCGCCGATCTCGCGGCGCACCACCAGATCACCCACGGCCAGTTGCCCGATCGCCAGCGTGGTCGGGCGCAGGTCCTCGCTCTTTTCTTCCAGCGCCAGCGACGCGATCACCCGTGCCGTGCCCGTCGGCAGGGCGATGATCCCCGGCTGCCCGGGGACCTCGGGCAGTTTCAGCACGCCCGTGCCGCCGGGCTTGCGCGCCTCGCGCACGTTGCGATCGATATCACTCCACCGCCCCGCCCCGGCCAGCACGATAACACGCCACGCCAGCCACTGCCCGGCGATGCTGTCGTGCGTGCCGCGCTCTTGCCGCAGCGCATCGAGCCACGCCAGGGCTTCAACGTCCTTGCCCAACACCCCCATGCACAGTGCCGTCCCCGCTGCGGCGCGGGCGACGTGCTCATACTGGAAAGGCTCGGTGGACATCCCCTGCGGCATCCCCTGCCCCGGGGTTATCTGCAAGATCAGCGCAAACGCACGCACCCCATCGCTGGCCGCTTGCTTATTGCCCGTCAGCAGCGCGGCGTAGTAACTCGACCAGCCCAGGTAGTAACTAGCCGTCGATCGCCAGCGGCGCACGTCGGCGAGTTCCAACTCCAGCGCCGCCGCGTCCGCCGCTGGGTTGTTGTCCAGTGCCGCCTGCACCTGCTGCTCGCGCCGGGCGAGGTCTGCCAGCACCACCTCAAGCCTCGGGCGGATCGCGTTGATTCCCTCCATCGCCTCGGCAAGCGCGGCCGCGCCCGAATCACCACCGGCCCTGAGCCTGGCACGCTCGGCAGCGTCCTCGGCCACCAAGTACCGCTCGCGCAGCAGGTTGATCTTCAGTTCAAACGCCTTCGCCTGCGGGGCCGAGTTGAGGAGTTTCTCCGCCGCGGCCACAAGCTCCGCACGCGCCGCCGCGCCCTTGGCGTCCGCGATCGCAGAGGCATAAAGCTTCCCCAGCCGCTCGACGATCCGCTCCTTCTCCGCGCCCTGGACGACCTTCAGCCGGGCCGTGAGTTGGTCGATCAGCAGCGACCGCAGGCCCATCGCCTGCAGATAGTCGGCCACACGCTCGGACTCACTCGGCGGCGCGGCCTTGCGCACCTGCGCGTGCACCGGCTGGCACAACGCCAGCACCACCCCGGCACACGCCAGGGGCACGCCCGCTCGACCTGTCCGCCTACTTGCCCGCAACATAACTCACCCGCGTAAAGCCCGCGTCCCGCGCCGCCTGCAACGCCGCTGCGGCCCACTGCACCAGCACGTCATCATCCACACGCACAACAACCCCAGGCTCTTTGGGCAGTTCACGCAAGATCGCCGTCAGCGAGGCCTGGTCCTGCACCACCCGGCTGCCGAGCGCAAACGACGCGCCGGCCCCCCGCGCTGACACACGCAGCACCTGCGAGGAGAACTCACCGCCGCTGCCCGCGCCACGCTTCTCAGCCGAGAGCGTCGCCGGCAACTCACCCTCGGCTGGCGCGAGCGTCCCGGCGATGATGAAGTACATCAGCATGAACAGCACCACATCGATCAACGCGATCAACGGCAGCGGGGCGACACTCGTGTCTTTACGTGCCCGGCGGAGGTTCACTGCATGCCCTCCACCTTGCTGCCCTGCGTCGCAAGATGCCACGTCCGCAGCCCCGCGCGGGCCAGCTCCAACGCCAGGTTGTTCAGGTGCAGCGCCGGCGCGTTGCGGTCGGCACGCACCGTCAACTGCACATCGCTCTTGCCCGGCCCGCCCGAGGCCTGCACCTCACGCCGCACGTCATCGGTAAACTCCGCCACCGTCAGCGCCCTGCCATTGACCGCTCGCAGCGTCCCGTCCTTGAGCAGGTCCACAAGCATCGCACGCGTGCTCTCGGCCCTGGGGGCCTCACCGGCCTGATTGGGCAGCTCCATCTCCGCGCGCATCGACTGCTGGAATTGTGAGCCCATGACAAAGAACGTCAGCAGCAACAGCGTGATGTCGATCATCGCCGTCAGGTCAAACCCCGCTTCCTCGCGCACCCGGAGTTTTTTGCGAAAGTTCATGCGTGTGCTCGACTATTGACCGCTCAAGCCGCCCCCGCCGACCGCGCAACTCCCGCCCTGGCCGCACCCTTGGCCGCTACCCCGGCCGGCGCCGCCAGCCCGCTCATGATCTCCTCGGCCACGTCGCCGACCTCCGAGACAAGCCGGTCGGTCCTGCGCTTAAAGATCATGTACGCAAACGTGCACGGGATCGCCACGATCAAACCCTCGGCTGTCGTCACCAGCGCGACGGACATGTACGCCGCCAGCTGCTCGTTCTTTGCCGCCCCACTCCCGCCGCCGAGGGTTGCAAACGCACCGATCATCCCGCCGACGGTCCCCAGCAGACCGAGCATCGGGCCAAGGGCCGCGATCATCGATATGCCGTGGTTGATCCGCTCGAGCCGGTCTAGCTCCCGTGCGCCCGCCTCCTCCAGCGCGGGCCGCAACTCCAGCAGCCCGAACTGCGACCTGCCCACCTTCGCCAAACCCCCGGCGATCACACGCGATAGGAAACTGTCGTTCTCAGCCGTCGCGCAGAACGACGGAATCTCATCTACACGCCTCTCACCGACCAATCGGCGCAGCCCCTCAACAACATGATCGGGCGCGAGGCTTGACCGCCGCAGCAGCACGATGTTGGCGATCATCAGCGCCACCGCCCCCATCGAGACGAGCACCAGCACATATGAGATCACACCCCCGGCGTGGATGTACCCCAGCACCGACTTGCCGCCCGCACCCTGGCCACCCTCGGCGGCCAACGTCCATGCCATCAGACCCATCTCATGCACCATGCGTCATCCTTCTTGTATTGACTCGACCGCCCAACTGATACGACCTTGCTCCCGTACAACCCACCCTACGGCATCTGCACGCCCGCCGCGTCGGGGTACTTTGCCTGCAACTCCTTGTTGACCAGTTCCACCGGCTCGCCGAGCTTGACCAGTTCGCCGCGGGCCTCCACCAGCGCACCAGCGGCCAGCCCGGGCACCTCCTCGGCAAAGAGCGCCGGCACGGTCAATATCTCGACGATCCCCTCACGCTTCTGTGCCGGGTCCACCTCACGCAGCAGCGAACGCCCGATACCCAGGTGCAGCCACGCTCGCATCCAGAGCGTGTCGAGCATCTCCGGCTCCTCGGCCTGCACCTCGCGGTTGAGCTCGGCCTTGGTCAACCTCTCCAGCCGCTGCCGAAGCCGCCCCCTTGCGCCCTGCCTGGCCGCATCATCACCTGCACGCGCGAGCACGATGTCAACGACCATCTGCGCTACGTCCCCGCTCGGCTCACCATCGGGCTTGAACTCCGCACCGGAGACCTCAAACGCCGCCGCGGCCTGGTATGCCCTCACCACATCCCGCACCGGCGAGCCAGCCGGCGCCGAGCCGAGCCGGGCAAACTCGCTGCTGCCGAGCATCCCCGTCAACGCGGGCGTCGCGATCACCGGCCCAAATATCGGCGGCAGGTGCGGGCACAGCCCGGTGCCGCCGTCCACACTTGCATCCCCCGCGCTCAGACCCCCGGCTGACCGATCCCCAATCCAGATCACACCCTTGTTCAGCGCATCCTCGACGATCACAGGCCGCTCGCTCGCCGCGTCGAACCAGGCGAGCCACGCCAGCGTCGCACCCGTCTGGCTCCCCCGCGCCAGCCGAACTCGCAGCACCGCTTCCGCAGTTGCAAGTCCCGTTGGCCCCACCAGCGTCCCCTCTTGCGCCATCTTCTCAATCAACGGCTCAAGGGCCTCCCCGGCCATCGGCACATCACCCCGGTCCACGCGCGACACCCCACGCATCAACTCAAGCCCCCGGGCCATCGACCCCTCGCAACCCGCCACGTCCGTCTCGCGCACCAGGTGCCAGGAGATCAACCGGTCCGCCTGCCCATCGACCTTGACGAGCACCCCCCCGTTCTGCGCCGAGACCGCACCCCGCAACTCCCCCGCCTGCCCACGAAGGCGGACAAATGTCCCCTCGGCATTGGCGCCGCTCGCACCCACAACAAGCAGGAGAACCCCCGCCAGGACCGCCGAGTGCGCCCTGTTCATGGCCGTTTCCCCCCGGGGGTGATGAACGTGTACGTCCCCTCGCTCATCGACGCGATTTTGCGCATCATCTCCTCAGAACTGTTGTCCATGAGGCAGATGCCGTGGATCGGCACATTACGACCGCCGCGCATCAGCGACCTGATCTTCTCGGGCACGTCGTTGTTGAACTGCCCGTCGGTCATGAAATAAATCGCGTCCGGGCGGGGCCGCAGGTTCAGAACGGTCAGGAACCCGCCGAACGGCTCGGTGCCACCCGCGGCCGTCAGGCCCTCAATCTCGCGCAGGGCGGTCTGCTTGTTTTTGCTGGTGGCCTGTGCATATTTGCCCCCGAGCATGAAGTTCCGCACCCCGCTCTCGAATGGAAGGATGACAAACTGCGCATTTTCCGGGAGTTTGTTGATCGCCGACGACAACTCCCGCTTGAGCATCGCCAACTTTTCACCCTCCATCGACCCCGAGACATCGACGATGAACCCGAACCGTCTGCCCCGCGCCTCACGCCCGAAAAAACTCGTCCCGCCCGCCCCCGACCCGCCCGTCCCCTCGCCGACGCCGATCCCTGTGCCCGTGCCCGACCCGCCCAGCCCCGTCCCCGCGTTGCCGCCGACATCACCCGCGTCGGGCAGCGCGTTCCCGCCCGCGGCCTCGATCACCGGCATCGGTGCCAGGTCAACGCTGTTCTTGAGTTCCTCAACCCCCGGCGTTTCAACGGTCAGCACCCCCTCGTTCAGGGAGGTCAACTGCGACTCATCGACGACCGCCACATCGAGCGGCAGCGCATTACCCACCCCGCCACCACCCCCACCCCCCCCGCCAGCAAGGACCAAACCCGCGATCGAGAGCAAAATCGCGTGCAACACCACCGAAGCCCCCATCCCGATCACCGCCGCCCGCTGCGAAACCACCGACCAACCCTTGTGGGTGGGCGCACCGAGCAGCTCCGGGCCGAGGGCACCACCCTCGGTCACCTCGTGCCGGTTGTTGGCATCCGCCCCAGGCTGCACGGGATCATCCATGATTGAGTCTGGCTACACGCTCGGGCATCGATCGATCGACAAACAACACTACGGCCCAGGTCGAAGGCCCGGTCATCATTCCTAGATCGGCCCACCCGTGCCCGCAACGCCAAAACTGCGCCTGTGCGGACCGCGATCCACCAACTCCCCCCGCCCTGGCCGCCGTAGGCAACTGTTCGCTGGCACCCCCGGCCCGGTTCCGCGATGGGGTATCCTCCCGCACCCACCTGTTCACCCGGCCCGAGCCAAACCATGCCAACACCCCCCCCCACCGGTCGCAGCCCCTACCACCGCGTTCTGCTCAAACTCTCAGGCGAGAGCCTCGGCGGCGAGGGCGTAGCCGGGCTGAACGCCGTGGAGATCAACAGCATCGCCCAGGAGATCAAACTTGCCCACGCCTCGGGCGCGCAAATCTCGATCGTCGTCGGCGGGGGGAACTTCATCCGCGGTGCGGACCTGGCCAAAAAAGTCGGGATCGACCAGGTAACGGCCGACCAGATGGGGATGCTCGCAACGATCATCAACGCCATGGCCTTGCGCGAGGCGCTCCAGGCGGCGGGGATGCAGTCGCGTGTGATGTCGGCCGTGGAGGTCAAGCAGGTCGCCGAGCCTTACCTGCGTCTGCGGGCCGTACGCCACCTTGAGAAGGGGCGCATCGTGATCCTGGCCGGGGGGACGGGCAACCCCCTGTTCACCACCGACACCTGCGCGGCACTACGCGCCAGCGAGCTGCAGTGCCAGGCGATCCTAAAGGGGACCAAGGTCGACGGCATCTACACCGCCGACCCGAAGAAAGACCCCAAGGCGACCCGCTACGAGCATGTAACCTACACCGAGGCGATGACGCAGAACCTCAAGGTGATGGACATGGCCGCGTTTGACCTATGCCGGCAGCAGAAAATCCCGATCGTGGTCTTTGACTATCGGGTGCCGGGGAACATCCGCCGGGCGATCACGGGGGAGAAGATCGGGACGCTGGTGAGCGCGGGAGAGACGTGAATGTCCGCGTTGTACTGGGACTCAAGCCGGGCAGGTTGGAAACCTGCCCCACCTTCGCAGTCCCCCTAAACTCCCACATGTCCATCGCCGCCCAGCCGTCCAGCCCTGCTGCCCACAGCACCCCGGCCAGCCGAACGGCCGGGGGCCGGGTCTTTAACTTCAACGCCGGGCCGTCGATCCTCCCCGAGGAGGTCCTCCGGCAGGTCCAGGGGGACATCTGGGACTTCCAAGGCTCCGGCTTCGGCATCATGGAGCACAGCCACAGGGCCAAGGTATACGACGACGTCATCCGCCAGACCGAGGCGGACGTCCGCGCCGTCGGCAACGTGCCGGCCAACTTCCGCGTTCTCTTTATGTCCGGCGGCTCGTCGAGCCAAAACTTCATCGTCCCGGCCAACCTCTTGCCGGCGGACAAGGCCGCCGACTACATCGTTACGGGGTACTGGGGCCAGCGCAGTTACGACGACGCCGACCAATGGGCCAAGAGCTTTGGCGGGCGTGTCCACCTGGCCGCGACGAGCGCCGATACCAACCACTCGTACATTCCCGAGAGGCACAACTGGTCGGGCACCTCCGACAAGGACAAGCCCGCGTACGTCCACCTGACGACGAACAACACCATCTACGGCACCCAGTGGCGCACCGCCAGCGGCACCGAGCGACTACCCGCCGTGCCCGATGGTGTGCCCATCGTCGCCGATGCTTGCAGCGATATCTACAGCCGGCCGATCGACTTTACAAAGTACGGCTTGGTCTACGCCAGCGCACAAAAAAATCTTGGTGTAACCGGCACCACCATCGTCTTCGTCCGCGACGACCTTGTCGAGAGCGCCAACGCGAACCTGCCGCGCATGCTCCAGTACCGGCACTTTGCCAAGGAACTGAGCATGCCCAACACGCCCCCGGCCTTCTCGATCTACACCGTGGGCCTGATGGCCAAGTGGATCAAGGCCCAGGGTGGGTTGGACGCGTTGCACGCGCGCAACGTTGCCAAGGCGGGCGTGGTGTACGCGGCCCTTGATGCCGCGCCTTCGTTTTATAAGCCCCACGCCCGCACGCAGGACCGGTCGCTGATGAACATCGTCTTCAAGTGCCACGCGAGCAAGGGGATGACGGGCGAGGGGATGGATGCGAAGCTGATGGCCGAGGCCAAGGCGCAGGGGCTGGATGGGTTGGCCGGGCACCGGGCGGCTGGGGGGATGAGGGCGAGCCTGTACAACGCCATGCCGCACGAGGGGGCAGAGGCGTTGGGGCAGTTTTTGACCGACTTTGCAAGGCGGAACGGGTGAGAGGCGGGCTGGAAGCCCGCGCCACCAGTTTTGATGCGCGGGCTGGGAAGCCCGCGCCACCAGTTTTGATGCGCGGGCTGGAAGCCCACTCCACCGGGTGTGGGGCGTGCCGGGTTAGACCCGCGCGTGCGAGCCTGTGCTCGCCCGGCGGACCCAGCGGTTGATCGATGAGTCGCTCAGCAGTTTGTCTCGCTCGTCGGGCGTGGTGCCGTAGCGGCGCATGATCGCCGCGGCGATCAAACCCATAAACATCGGCTGCGGACGCAGCGGGCGACCCGTCAGCTCGGGGTGGAACTGCCCGCCAATAAAGTAAGGGTGCGTGATCCTCGGCCCCGGCGCATCGGCCGACCCGGCGTGCCCGGCGATTGCTGCCGCGGTCGGCGAACCCTCCGGCGGAAGTTCCAATATCTGCATGATCGGCTGCTTTGGATGCCGGCCGCTGAAGACCATCCCGGCTTTGGTCAGGGCATCGACATAACTGGGGTCAACCTCGTAGCGGTGGCGGAAACGCTCGCGGACGCTGGTCTTTTTGCCGTAGAGCATGTGCGCCAGCGTTCCCTCGGTGATCAACACGTCCTGCCCGCCCAGCCGCATCGAGCCGCCGAGGCCCTCGATGCGTTTTTGCTCGGGCAGTTCGCTGATGAGCGGGTTGGCCGTGGCGGGGTCAAACTCGGTGCTGTTGGCGTCGGGCAGGCCCAGCACGTTGCGTGCGAACTCGATGACCGCGACCTGGAAGCCCAGGCAGATGCCCAGGTAGGGCACCTTGTTCTCCCGGCAGTAGCGCACGCACTGGATTTTTCCCTCCACGCCCCGCCTACCGAAGCCGCCCGGCACGATCACACCGTCCATCTGCGAGAGTTTCGCCGCGACGTTCCCCTCGACCAACTCCGTCGTCTCGATCCAGTGCAAGTTGATCTTGGTGTCCAGTTTTGCCGAGCAGTGCTCTACGGCCTTGTCGATGCTCGCATAGGCATCGCGCAGGTGGGCATACTTGCCCGTGATGCCGATGTCCACCGTGCGCGGCTTGGCCTTGGTCAGCCCGCTGACAAAGTGGCTCCACGTCTCACGGGCACGGTCCTCCTGAGGGGCGTCCACGCGGTCGTGCAGGTTCAGGATGCTCAAGATCTCACGGTCCAAACCCTCCGAACGCATCTCGTCGGGGATCGTGTAAATACTCGGACGATCGTGCATGCTGAACACACGCTTCATCGGCACGTTGCTGAACATCGCGATCTTCTCGAGTACCTTGGGCTCGACAGGCTCCTCGGCCCGGCAGGCGATCGCGTGCGGCTGGATGCCCGCCTCCATCAGCCGGCGAAGCCCCAGCTGCGCCGGCTTGCTCTTCTGCTCCCCCAGCGCGCTGGGCTTGATCACGTACGTCAACGCCACAAAGCAGCAGTTCCCAGGGCCCTCCTCGAACGCCAGCTCACGCAGGGCCTCGATATAAAAACCGTTCTCATAATCGCCGACGGTGCCGCCGACCTCGACAAACACGACATCGGCGGGCTTGCGCCCATCGCCGAACATCGCCAGTTCGCGGATCTTGCGTTTGACCTCGCCGGTAACATGCGGGATCATCTGCACGTCGCGCCCGAGGTACTCCCCCTGCCGTTCGCGCCCGAGGATTTCGCTGAAGATCTGCCCGCTGGTGGTGAAGTTACGCCGCGTCAGGTTCTGGTCGAGCATCCGCTCGTAGGTGCCCAGGTCCATGTCGCACTCGGTGCCATCTTCGAGGACAAAGACCTCGCCGTGGCGGTAGGGGTTGAGCGTCCCGGCGTCGATGTTCAGGTACCCCTCCATCTTCATGGGGCAGACGCACAGCCCCTTGTCGCGGAAGAGTTTCGCCAAGCTCGCGGCAAAGATCCCCTTGCCAAGCCCCGACATCACCGTGCCAAAGACAACGATGTACTTGTGAAACCCCTTGCGGTACCCCGGCGGCTCGGGCGAATAAAACTCCGACGCGCTGGTAGCCGAGGTGTCGGCCACAGATGCGAGCAGGCCCGATGCATCCAGCACATCCTCAACGTCATCAGCCCTCGGCCGCGCTGGCACCATTCCCGAGGCCCCGGCCGGGGGCGGGCCAACCTTTGCAGAATCTTGCAACGCAGGGACATCCACCCGGACGGCACGCCTGAGCGACCGACCGGGCACCTCTGTTTGATGGTCGCCTGGCATGCCCCAGTGTAGACACCCGACCGCCACGGGCAAACTCTCACGCAAGATTCACACGCCGGCGGGCAAACCCAACCCAAACCTCACCTGTCCCGCCAGACCTTTTTGATCTCCTGGCTGCCGATCCAGACCTTCTCGTTGCTCTCGAGGTCCACGATCTCTAGGTTCACCTTGAAGTAACTGACCCCACCCTTGCCGTCGAGCGTCCGGGGTTTGTCGTCCATGATCCGCCCAATAACCATGAAGTCGGCCCCGAGTTCATACTGCATCCGCTTGCGCGTCTCCGGCCGGCTCCACTCCTGGCCTTGGGCACGCTCGTCACGCACCGGCAGCCGCTGGTCCTTGTCGGCCACGAAGCGCACCAGCCCGCTGTTGATCAACTCACGTTCGATGTCGGTGGTGATGAGTTTGGTATCGATGTAGTCCTGCGTCGCGTTGAAGACCGGCCCGACGATCACCGCCGGGCGCTTGCCGCCGTTCTCGTTCTTGAAGTTGTTGATCCACGGCCTGCTCAGCGCGTCCTGCACCATCCCCTGATACACCTGCCGGGCGTCAGAGTCGTTGAACCTGTAATCCACGTCCACCGTCTGCTGCGGGTCAACCCGGCTGACCTCACGCACCGGCGCGCACGCCGAGAGGGCGAGCGCCGCTGCCACGCTTGCCGCGAGAACCGAAAGAACTTTGACTCTAGATGTCGTGCTCATGGTTACTCCTCTGTTGGCAAGCGTATTCGCCACGCCGGCACGGCAGATGCACCAGATAATCGCCGAAATGCGCTAACCCCTCCTCGGAGGGGATGTGCTGGGGAGGGACAAGGGTGGGGTTGACACACCCCTGTGCCACCAAACCACCTACGCCAATGAAAGACAGAGGAGGTTCGCGGAGGATGCGGAGTGCAGCGGAGGAACGCGGAGAAGAAATCGATTAGAAGAGGCCCATTAAGAAGCAGCGAGACCAACCTCACTCCTTGACCACCCGCATCGTGATCAGGTCCTGCACGTCCAGCATCCCCACCGGCCTCCCGCGCGCATCGACGACCGGAATCTCATCACGCCGAAACTGCTGGATCACGCGCACCGCGTCGCGCACACGTGCCGTGTCGGGCAGGGTGCTCGGGTTGCGTGTCATGACGTCCTTGGCACGCTTATTTAGGAACCCTGGGTCCTTGAGCACCCATCGCCGGAGGTCGCCGTCTGTAAAAATCCCCGTCAACTTCCCCGTGCCACGGTCCACCAACAGCAGCGCACCGGGCCGACGACCGTCGGCGTCCGCCGCGGCCAGGGCCTCGGCGACCGTCAGGTCATCAAACGCTGGGTGCAGGTTGTGCCCCACGCGGAACCGCAACGCCTCAGTCACCGGCTTCATCAACCCCCCGAGCGACCCGCCGGGGTGCCGCTTTGCAAAGTCCGCCTCGCTTACCCCGAGCTCCCGGCTAACACAGAGCGCCAGCGCATCGCCCAGCGCGACCGTCGCCGTGGTGCTCGCCATCGGTGCTGGCGAGAGGTGCTCGTCGGCCGCCTCCCCAATCGCCAGCACCACGCTGGCAATCTTCTCCAGCCCCGACGTGCCCGCCAACGTGCCCACACCCTTGCCCGTCCCCTTGCATATCGCGATCACATCGATGCCGTCCTGCCTCAGCACCGCCGACAGCGAGACGACCTCATCGGTATCACCCGAATAACTAATCGCAATACACACATCCGCGGGACGGAAGTTCCCCAGGTCCCCGTGCGCCGCCTCCGTCGGATGAATGAAATGGCTCGGCACACCCAAACTCGCAAACGTCGCGGCGATCTTCGCCCCCACCAGCCCGCTCTTGCCCAGCCCCGTAACCAACACCGTCCCACGCTCCTGCGCACACCCGACCAAGAGGCGCACCGCCCGCTCAAAAGCCGCCCCGCTACCTCTGCGCAACCCCGCAGACAAAGCCTCCACAGCACGCGCCTCGGCCTGCAACTGCGCACACGCGAGCGTCAGCACCCCCCCACCACCTCCGCCCGAGCGCGCCGCCCCGGCCTTGGCACCCTTCTTTCTGCCTAGCGACTTTGCTGCTTGCTTGCCCATTATCGTGCAGTTTACCCGCGATGCGGGCCGGGCGAAGGGTTACCATTGCCCCGCACATACGCCAACGCGAGCAAAGCCCATGACGAGCAAGCACGACTACACCATCTCGCTGGACGCCTTCCAAGGCCCGCTTGACCTGCTGCTCTTCCTGATCCGCCGGGCCGAGGTCGATATCCACGACATCCCGATCGCCCCGATCACCGACCAATACCTCGCCTACCTCCGGCAGATCGACCGCATCGACATCGAAGAGGCCGGCGAGTTCCTCGTCATGGCCGCCACGCTGATGGAGATCAAATCGCGCTTGCTCATGCCCACCGCCCAGCCCGGCGACGAGGCCCCCGCCGACGCAGGCAACACCACCGATGCAACCGACCCGCGCGCCGGCCTGGTCAAGCAACTCCTGGCCTACAAACGCTTCCGCGACGCCGCGGCGATGCTTGAAGGAAGGCTCACCGAGTGGGAGCACCGCACCCCCGCCGCCGGCGCGGGCGTGCCCAACCTCTCGGCCGAGCAGATCGCCGAGCGCGAGAACGAGTCTGTCCATGTCGATGACCTCGATCTCATCGACCTTGTCCAGGCCTTCGGCAAGATCCTCGAAACGATCGACCTCTCCCGCGTCGGCGTTCACCACGTCGCCGACGATGAGACCCCCATCGAGATTCACGCCGCCGACCTGCTCGACCGCCTGACGCGCGACGGGCGTGAACTGCCGGAGTTCGGCAGCGAGGCAACCCAGGGCCAACTCCCCTTCCCGCGCAGGGGGCTGCGCTTTGCCGAGTTGTTTACAGGGCGCACCCGCGCCGAGGCGATCGGCCTCTTCCTGGCAATGCTCGAACTGATCCGCCAGAGCAAACTGGCCGTGCGGCAAGACTCAGCCAAGGAAGAAATCTACCTCGGCCTCCGCCAAGCCAGCGAACTGACGCAATAACCCCTCCCCCGAGGGGAGGGGCAGGGGTGGGGTTGGCACGGGCAATGATCACACCAAAACCAATACGCCCGGCTCGGAGATCCGGGGTAACCAAAACGCCGCCCCCGAACATTTTGGCGGGAAGTGTCAGGGTTGGGGTTCGTCTTCACCAACCTAACACCTCAACTAATGTCCAGTCCTGATTACTCCCCCCCCGACCGCGCCCGCAACTTCGCCTTGATCTCCAGCACTTCTTGCCCGCGCTTGACCTGCAGCACCACCTCATCACCCGGCTTGGCGCTCGCCAGCATCGGCATCCAGTCATCGACGCTTGTGATCATGGTGCTGTTCCACTTGGTGATCCGGTCTCCCTGCTTGATCCCCGCCTCCGCCGCGCTTGTGTTGGGATAGACCTCACCAACCTCAACACCACCACCCTCGCCGGAGTAATCACCCGGTGCGATCCCAAACCGCACCCGCACGCCCCCGGTCATCGCGCCCGGGTCCGCCGCAGGCACCGGCGCACTAGGCACCGCTGGGTCATTGCCCGGCGTACCCGCCGCGCGGGGGTCGTCCTTGTCGATGTTCATATCAATGCTCGGCCCGGTCGCCCGCTTAAAGACCAGCGCACCGGGCCTCGTTGCCAGCCGCATCGCCACGTCCACCACCGATCGCACCACCATCACCGCCCCGGGGGTGTTGATCGTTGGATACAGGTCCGTCGGCATGTGATACTCAGCGTGCAGGCCCGTAAAGAAGTGCAGCACCGGCACGCCGACGCGATAAAAACTCGCGTGGTCGCTCGGGCCGCTCCCCCCCGGCAGCGTCTTGACCGTCAACCCGCTCTTGGCCCAACTCTCCTGCAACCACTCTGCGAACCCTTCCGCCGAGCCGACACCCGCCACCTCCAGCCGGTTGTTGCGCACACGCCCGATCATGTCCATGTTCAGCATCACATACGTCTGCTCAGCCGTGATCGGCGCATGGGCCACGTAATACCGCGAGCCGATCAGCCCGCCCTCCTCGGCATTGAAGCCCAAAAGCAGCACCGACCGCGCCTCGGCACTCTCGGGCAGCAACGCATACGCCTGGCTCAGCAGCCGGGCCGCCAGCAGCAGTCCCGCCGCCCCCGACGCGTTGTCGTCCGCCCCCGGGTGCAGCGTCCCCGCCGCCGAGGGGCCGGCCCGCGAGCCGAAGTACCCGTACCCCAAGTGGTCCATGTGCGCACCGATGACGACGTATTGCTCCGCCAGCGCACCACGCCCGCGGATCACACCGCCGACGTTCTCGGCTCGCACGTCCGTACGAACAACCTGCACGTCCATCTCCATCTGCACGCCCGCCAGTTCGGTCGTCCCCCCACCAGCATCCGCGGCCTTGCGCAGGTCCATCAGCGTCGTCCCCCCGGCCTTGGCCAGTTCCTCCGCCGCGGCCAGCGACAGGTTCACCACCGGCACCTTCTGCACACCACCCTGACGCGTCCCCAGCGTCGTCTCAAGCATCGTCCCGCGCGGATCATCCACCCCCGGCGGCATCACCACCAGCACCGCCAACGGCTCGCGTTCCATCACACTGCGCAGCTTGGTGTTCAGGCTCGCCTTCTCCGTAAACCCGTTCCCACTGCTCCAGAGGCTTTGCCCCTTCTCATCCAGTGGCTCAAACCGAAAGACCAGCGCGATCTTCCCCGCCAGCGACTCACCTTCCTTGAACGTGTTGTAGTTGTTCTCCCCACCCTGCACCGCATACCCCACGCTCACCACAGGCCCGGCGACCTTCCCCGACCCCGAGTTCCCCCGCACCGTAAAGCCCACGCCCGGCGTCAAGGGCCCCCGCGATTGCCCACGCACAATCTCCACACGTTCAGTCTTGACCGTCGGCTGCTTCCCCGCCGTGAACTCTTGCCGGAATGACGCGTTGGCCCGCTTGGCCTCCCCACCCTCGCCTACCGCTACGGGGAACGCCGGCTCAAGCTTGTACCGGCGGAACCACCACTCAAAGTACTCCGCGGTGATCTCGTTGCCACGCGTGCCCGGCGCGCGACCCTCAAAGAAAGGGTTCGTCAGCGTAACAACATGCTGGTGAAAAATCTGCTCGTCGGCATCCAGACTGCCAAGCACCTGCGAGAGCGTGCCCGAAGGGTGCGCAGACGCGTCCACCGCAGGTGCTGCCACCGCAGCTGGCGGCGCAACGCCCGCGGCCATCAAACCCGCCTGCACCCACAACATCGGCAGACATACAAACGCGACCGACGCCCAAAGAACTACCACCTTGTGTGTGCAACGCATCCGAAGGCACCTCCGTTGTCAGAAGATACGCACCACCACAACAACCCGGATAGAAAAAAACGCCCCGCACCGGCGGGGCGTCTGGACACACAACTCTCGGCCTGCCGCCACCGGCACGCCAAATCCAATCTCAACGCTTGCTGAACTGGAACCGCCGGCGTGCACCCGCCTGGCCATACTTCTTACGCTCGACCTCGCGTGCATCGCGCGTCAGGAACCCACCCGCACGCAGCGCGGCGTCCATCTGCGGGTCATAACCCTTCAGCGCACGCGCCAGGCCCAGCATGATCGCCCCAGCCTGGCCCATATACCCGCCCCCGGCCACGCGCACAACCACGTCGATCTTCCCGATCACGCCCGTCGCCTTCAGTGGCGAATAGACCGCCGCACGGTCGCGGTCCTCGGCAAAGTACTGCTCGATCGTCTTGGTCTTGTCCCCGGCCAGTGCGATCAGGAACTTCCCCTCACCCTTGGCCGGCCGCATCCGAACACGCGCCACCGCACGCTTGCGACGCCCCGTCCCCCACCACCAACCACCCTTGGCGGCCACCGCAGCCGGCAACGGCCGCGCGCTCGCCTCGGGCGCAGCGGCGATCGCTCCGATCGTCGGCACCTCAAGCCCGCCCAGCGCTGCGCCCTTGGACGCATCACTTTCTGCTTCCTTCTTTGCCGAACTCCGGACCGTGCTCTTGGGCGCGCTCTTGGTCAACTTCTTTTCTTCTGCCATAGTTGGTTCTCGTCTGGGCCTGCCGCGGTCATCGCGGCAGGCGGTTGGGTCTCAGTCAGTGCTCACTAATCAGATCGTCATTGTTACAGGCTTCTTGTCCGCGAACGGGTGTTCCCCGGCCGGGAAGACGTGCAGGTTCTTCAGCAGCACGCGCGAGAGCCGGTTCTTCGGCAGCATCCGCCGAACCGCGTCGCCGATGAGCGCATCGGGCTTCCGCGCACGCACCGACTCGTACGTCTCGGCCTTCAACCCACCCGGGTACCCCGTGTAGTGCCGCTTGAGTTTCTGCGTCCCCTTGCTCCCCGTCATCCCGATCTTGGTGCCGTGCAGCACGATCACCACGTCCCCCGACGGAACATGCGGCGTGTATTCCGGGCGGTGCTTGCCCATCAGAACCTCCGCCACCTCCGCCGCCAAGCGGCCCAGGGAAACGTCCGTCGCGTCAATCACGCGCCAGACCTGCTTGATCTGCCCTTGCCGGGCCCATGTCGTCTCTCGACGCATAAACAAACCTCCGACCGGCAACGTGATCTCGGCACATACCACCGGACCACCCTGCGGGTGATGCTGCTCGCCACCTACCGGGTGGGGCGGGCCAGAACGCTCACGCGCCCGGCAGATGTCCAAACATGACCCCAGATCGCCAACCAACCCGGGCCTCCATTATACACCCCGCACCCCACACGGGCAAGGCCCGTACAAATAGGACCGACCACCCCCATCTCCACCTTCATTAGAATCTCGATCCGTTCCCCTCCGCGTCCCTCCGCCCCGCTCCGCCCCCTCCGCGAACCTCTTCTCTTTTCCATCTCCCCCACCCACCCTGCAAATCACCCCCAGCCTAGATAGACTCATCCGCACACGCACCACTCACAACGCGCGTGTAGACCATCACGGAGCAACCCAGATGCGTAAAGCCCTCCTCGCCCTCGCCACCCTGGCCCTCATTCCCTGCATCGCCCAGGCCGCCGCGCAGCCCCCCGCCGCACCCATCACCATCGGCCACTACGGCTCCCTCACCGGCAGCGAGGCGACCTTCGGCCAGAGCACCAGCAACGGCATCAAGCTCGCCATCGAGCAGATCAACGCCAAAGGTGGCATCAACGGCCAGTTGATCCTCCTCAAGGAATACGACACCAAGGGCGACGCCAAAGAAGCAACACTCGCCGTCACCCGCCTAGTCAAGAGCGACAAGGTCGTTGCCGTGCTCGGCGAGGTCGCCAGCAAGCTCAGCCTCGCCGCCGCCCCCGTCTGCCAGGAGGCGCAGGTGCCGATGATCTCACCGAGCAGCACCAACCCCCGCGTCACCCAGGCCGGCGACTACATCTTCCGCGTCTGCTTCATCGACCCCTTCCAGGGCCTCGCAGGCGCCAAGTTCGCCACCGGCACGCTCAAAGCGATGAACGCCGCCGTCCTCATCGACCAGGCCCAGGCATACGCCGTCGGCCTCGGCGAACAGTTCCAACTCAACTACACCAAACTCGGCGGCAAAATCGTCAGCACCCAAACCTACTCCGGCGGCGCACAAGACTTCACCGCCCAACTCACGGCCATCCGCACCGCCAAGCCCGACATCATCTACATCCCAGGCTACTACACCGACGTCGGCAACATCGCCGTCCAAGCCCGCAAGATGGGCATCACCGCCCCGCTCCTGGGCGGCGACGGGTGGGACAGCGCAGAGCTCGCCAAAATCGCCAAGGACGCCATCGAAGGCTCCTACTACACCAACCACTACGCACCCGACCAGCCCGATGCCAAGGTCGTCCAGTTCATCGCCGACTACCGCAAGGCCTTCGGCAACCAAACCCCCGACGGCCTGGCCGCCCTCGGCTACGACGCGGCCAACATCCTCTTCGCTGCCATCAAAAACAGCAAGTCCCTCGCAGGCCCAGACCTCCGCGCCGCCATCGCCGCCACCAAAGACTTCCCAGGCGTAACCGGCAATATCACACTCAACAAAGACCGTGACGCCGAGAAGGCCTGCGTCGTCGTCGAGTTGGCCGGCGACCCCCCACAGCCCAAGTACGTAACCACCGTCGCCCCCAGGTAACCCAAAGGGCCGAGGTTTCAGGGCCGGGGGCCGAGGAAGACACCAGCAAGCCGCAACACGCCCTGGCCCATCGGGCAAGGACCGCCCTTGACTGAACTGCTGCAAACGCTCACCACCACCATCGCCGTCGGGTCGCTCTACGCGCTGCTCGCCCTCGGCTACACCCTCGTCTACGGCGTCCTCAAGTTCATCAACTTCGCCCACTCAGACATCTTTGTCCTCGGTGCCTGGACCACCTTCACCGCCGCAAACGTCCTCACCGACAGGCTCGGCATCAACCCCACCCAATCACCCTGGTGGGGCGCCGTCCTCATCCTCCTGCTCACCATCGCCGTCTGCGCGACCGTCGGGTACCTCATCGAACGCTTCGCCTACCGACCGCTCCGCAAAGCACCAAGGCTCAACGTCCTCATCACCGCCATCGGCGTCAGCCTCTTGCTGCAAAACCTCGGGCAACTCAACGGCCGCGTAACCGTCGCCACCGACAAGGACGGCCGCCCCACCGCCACGCTCCCCTTCGGCTCCACCCCACGCAGCATGCCCCCGCTGCTGCCAGACCTCGTCCTCAACGAGACCGTCCTCTCCCAGGGCACGCTCGCCGGCGGCACCCAACGCGGCCTCGTCAAACTCGACCAGCCCCTGACCATGCTCGATGGTCGCACCTACCGCATCGAGTTCACACGCACCGCCGACGGCCAGCCTCGCCGAGAGGTCCTCGCCCTCACCGCAACCGCAGGCACCTTCCCCCCCGGCACCGACCTCGCCACCCAGCCCCGCCGATCCCCCGCCGAGGTTGACGGCCTCCCCTATTCCCTCATCCGCTCGCCGCGCGTGCCGATCATGCTCGTCGATGTCGTCATCGTCGCCGTCGCCATCACCCTCATGCTCGGCCTTGAGTTCCTCGTCTTCCGCACCCGCCTCGGCCGCGCAATGCGCGCCCTGAGCTTCAACATCGAGAACGCCGCCCTCATGGGCATCAACGTCAACGCCGTCATCAGCTTCACCTTCGTCCTCGGCACCGCCCTCGCCGCCGCCGCCGCCTTCCTCTACCCCCTCAAATACCCCGGCCTCAACCAGCCCGCACATCAGATCTGGGTCCTCCTCGGCCTCAAGGCCTTCATCGCCGCCGTCGTCGGTGGCATCGGCAACATCCGCGGCGCGGTCCTCGGCGGCTTCCTCATCGCCGGTATCGAGTTCTTCGGCACCCTCTACGGCGACAAACTCTTCATCTCCCTTGGCGCTCGCCCAGGCCTCGGCACAAGCCTGGCCGATGTCTATGTCTTCTCCATCCTCATCCTCGTCCTCCTCGTCAAGCCCAACGGCCTGCTCGGCTCACCCGTCAAGGAGAAGGTCTAGGACATGCCCAGCGCCCTCGACGCCACCACCAACGCCCAACTACGCAGGCCCAACCTGCCGCTGATCACACTCCCCTGGCTCGCCTGCGCGCTCCTCGGCCTGGCGATGCTCATGCTCGGTCGCTTCCTGGGTTCATACCAGGAGACCCTCATGCAGCAGGTCGGCATCTTCGCCATCGCCGCCGTCTCGCTCAACATCGTCAACGGCCTCGCCGGGCAGTTCTCCATGGGCCACGCCGGCTTCATGGCCGTTGGCGCCTATGTCGCCGCCGCAACCACCTACTACGGCTCACTCCTGCACTTCAACACCGCCGAGCTCCAGCCCGGCCTCTTCAACTTCGGCCACGTGCTCATGCTCATCGGCCTCCTCGCCGGCGCACTCGTCGCCGCCGCACTCGGCTACCTCGTCGGCCTCCCCTCCCTCCGCCTCCGAGGCGATTACCTCGCCATCGTCACCCTCGGCTTCGGCGAGATCGTCCGCGTCCTGCTCCAGCAGACCAGCCCGCAAGTCAACGGCAAAGACCCCGCCGAGATCGCCGCCTTCACCGACGCACCCCTACGCACCCTCGCACGCATTCCCCTCAACGGCGCACTCGGCTTTGAGGGCGTACCCGCCTACGCCACAAACCTCTGGATCTGGACCTTTGTTGGCATCACCTGCCTGGCCGCCTACCGCATCAAAGAAAGCAGCAGTGGCCGCGCGTTCCTCAGCATCCGCGAGGACGAAATCGCCGCACGAGCCATGGGCATCAACCTCACCAAATACAAAGTCCGCGCCTTCGTCCTGGCCGCCTTCTTCGCCGGCATCGCCGGCGGCCTCCTCGCACACGCCGGCGTTACCACCTCCCCCATCGACGCCGGCTTCCAACGCTCCTTCGAGATCATCATCGTCGTCGTCCTCGGCGGCCTCGGCTCCATCAGCGGCGCGGTCCTCGCCGCCATCGTCTTCGTACTCCTGCCCCAGGTGCTCCATCCAATCAAAGACTACCGCCTCGTCATCTTCGCCCTCCTGCTCATCTCCATGATGCTCCTGCGCCCCAAGGGCCTCTTCGGCGTGCGCGAAATCTGGAACATCCTCCCACGCCGTGCAGCCCACACAAAACCAGGTGCCACACCATGAGCACCTTCCTCCTGGACGCACAAAATCTCGGCATCAGCTTCGGCGGCCTCAAAGCCGTCCAGGCACTCACACTCCAAATCCCACCCAACGCTCTCCACGGCCTCATCGGCCCCAACGGCGCAGGCAAAACCACCGCCTTCAACCTCCTCACCGGCGTCTACAAACCACAAACCGGCTCCATGACCCTCAACGCCCAAAACCTCATGGGCCTCCCGCCCCACCTCATCGCCAAGGCCGGCCTGAGCCGAACGTTCCAGAACATCCGCCTCTTCGGCGAGCTCTCCGTCCTCGACAACGTCATGCTCGCCTCCCACTGCCGCGGCCACCACTCGATCGTCGCGACGCTCTTCCGCAGCCCCACCTTCCTCGCCCAAGAGCAGGCCATGCGCCGCCGGGCCATGCACCTGCTTGACCTCTTCGCCCTCGCCCCAGCCGCCCACGCCCAGGCCAAGTCCCTCCCCTACGGCGACCAACGCCGCCTGGAAATCTGCCGCGCCCTCGCCACCGAGCCGCGCGTCCTCCTGCTCGACGAACCCGCCGCCGGCCTCAACCCCAGCGAAAAACAAGCACTCGCCAAACTCATCCAGACCGTCAAAGCACAGTTCAACCTCGCCGTCCTGCTCATCGAGCACGACATGAGCCTCGTCATGCAAGTCTGCGAGCAGATCACCGTCCTCGACCACGGCTGCACCATCGCCCACGGCACCCCATCGCAAATCCAATCCGACCCACGCGTCCGAGAGGCCTACCTCGGCGAGCCAACCCCCACACCCGCAGGCACCTAACCATGCCACTCCTCAAGGTCGAGAACCTCAGCGTCCGCTACGGCTCCATCCGCGCCGTAACTGATATCTCCTTCTCCATCGAGCAGGGCGAAATCCTCACGCTCATCGGCGCCAACGGCGCAGGCAAAACCACAACCCTCCGCGCCGTCAGCGGCATGCTCAAACCCACCGGCTCCGTCCACTTCAACGGCCACAACATCACCGGCACACGCCCGGACATCCTCCTCCGCCAGGGCCTCGTCCACTGCCCCGAAGGCCGCGGCATCTTCAGCAACATGACGGTCCTAGAAAACCTCGAGCTCGGCACCTTCACCCGCCACGACAACGAACAAATACACCACGACATGCAAAGCATGTTCACCCTCTTCCCACGCATCAAAGAACGCCTCAAACAAAACGCCGGCACCCTCTCCGGCGGCGAACAACAAATGCTCGCCATCGCCCGCGCCCTCCTCGCCCGCCCCAAACTCCTCCTCCTCGACGAACCCAGCCTCGGCCTCGCCCCCCAACTCGTCCAAACCATCTTCAAAATCATCCGCGAGATCAACGAACAAGGCGTAACCATCCTCCTCGTCGAACAAAACGCCCACATGGCCCTCCAAGTCGCCCACCACGCCGTGGTCTTAGAAACCGGCTCGATCGCCATGACCGGCCCAGCCAGCGAACTCGCCAAAAGCGACGCCGTCCGCAAGGCCTACCTCGGCTGCTAACGGGTAGGTCGGCTCTCCGAGCCGACCCCTCGCGGCTGCAATAAGCATCGCCAATGTTCCAACATCAGAACCCCTCCCCCGAGGGGAGGGGCAGGGGTGGGGTTCCCTCCGGGCATTGGCGATGGTCGTCATCAAACTGTCATGTCTGAATCCCACCCCCATCCCTCGCCCCAAAGGGGCGACGGCATGTAGCCACGGGTGAAGCGACGCGGCTCTGCGCGTCGCGTAACCCGTGGAACACACGACGAAATCGCTGCCGCCCCGACAGGGGCGGAGGAGAAGTTGGACACCGCGTGGATGCTGCGAATACCCAATACGAGGATTTCAATCAACGAAGTTAGTATTTGCGTTCGTTACAGGTCGTACGCTCAAACAAAAAAGGCTCCGGTGTGCGTGCTGTCATCCTACGGGCGGTGGGATCGAAGCTAAAGACTGTTACGCCCTGATTGAAGAATGGTTCGGGTTCGATCGGCTTGGTAGCATAAGGATTTTGCAGCAGGTATCCTCCATCAGCAAGTGTCTCGCGGTAATTCGATGGATGAACATCTTGGCGCGCGAACATACCCGTTGAAACCATGTACCAGGACGCAAACACCCGTTCCTCCTTATGGTGCTCACGAAGTGGATCGGAGAATATCTTGCTGAGGGTTGCTCGGGGATTGAAAAACACTGCGCTTACGTCGGCGTTGGCAGGGTCAAGGAAATAACCGAGCGGAACCTGCGAGCCGCTATGTGTGGTGAACGACTCAACACGCTTGTGTCCCGTCTCGATCATGTTGCCCGAGTCCGAAACATGGAACATCGGCTGATCGTACTGATACAGAACCCGCCACATTGAACGAGCGTGTTGAACTATAAACCAGGGGTGGTCAAACGGCGCTAAGCACAGTAGAAATGGACGATCCTTTACGTGCGGCTCTGCTGAATACTTGCGATACGAGTTAATCTTGCCCTTGACCGCCCCGGAGAGCTTGGAAGTCGCCATCTCGCGATACTGGTCCGCGTCGAACGGAACCTGGGACTTATTCGTCCACTCGGGAGTCTGCCCAGGTCCCGCCTCGGTAACTTTCGCTTCAGCCACAATCACGCCTTGCGGCGCGTTGAGCAAGAAGTCCGGATGAGCCTTGGGTCGAGTCGGCTTGAATCCGAGACTCTTGAACATCGCGTGTAGATACAACTCCCAGAACTGGGGGCTGAACGAGCGTTGAAACTTAGGCACGAAGTCATTGTCAATATCAACGAAACCATCGGTCCACCGATCAAGACACCCCCGTGTTGCTGTCTCATTTCTAAGTCCTCGAAAGTGTGGATGCTGATCCACCGTCGGGACCTGCGGCGTCCAAAGATCAAGAGAATATGTAGGCATTACGGCACAGGTTAGGTCCGTAGATAACCGGCTGTCACTGCGTTTTGATCTGATCAACCTTCGATGCCTCTGACCCCCACCCTGCCCACCCCACCTCAAAATCCTCCCCCGCCCCTACCGGGGCGGCCCCACGAATCCCACCACTCCCCACGGGTTCCGCGTCGGCGGGCGACCTGTCGGTCGCCGCACCGACGCTCCACCCGTGGCTACATCCCGTCGCCCCGTTGGGGCGAGAAACGGCGGCCGCATTCTCATTGACCGATATTCGCACAGATAACCCCACCCCCCACACCTAAGCCTCCCAATACACTCCCCCATGCCCACCCCCTCCAACCCATCCTCCTCCTCGGCTGCTCAAGCCAAGAACCCGCCGCCGCGATCGCCGGTGGCGTCTTCAGCATCTTCGGCATTTTCTTCCTCCTCTGGTGCGGCGGGATGACCCTGGCCGTCGCTCACTTCGTCCTCTTCATCACCGTCATCATCCGCGTGCTCACCAGCCGTCAGATGCCCACCGAGAACCGCATCATCTGGGCCGTCGTCGCCTGGTTCCTGCCGTTGATCGGCTCGATCCTCTTCTGGACAATCGGCGTCAAGGACAACCGCCCGATCTTCAGCGGAAATAATCAGCCCCCACCGGCCGCATGAGCGTGCCCACGTTCTCACCACCCCCCGCACCAGCCGAAAATGAGCGATACTGGACTCGAACCAGTGACCTCTTCCATGTCAAGGAAGCGCGCTAGCCAACTGCGCCAATCGCCCCGATGGGCCAAGAGTATACCGCCAACCACCCCGGCGGGCAATCGCCCCGCACACACCCCCAGCCCCCATCCCTAGCACAGCCGACCGTGCAGGGCCAGGTCCGTCGTCCGCTCGATGCGGACGTTGACTATCTGCCCGATCAGCCCCGTCGCCACCGCCGCGGGCGCGTCAAAGAAGACGATCAGGTCCCCCTCGGTCCGTGCGGACATCTGCACGCTCTCGCCGACCTCCGGCACCACCACCTCCTGCACCTCCTGCACCGCACGCCCGGCGATCGTCAGCGCAACGCCACCCTTGCCACCACCACCCTCCCGCCGCGTCTGCTTCGCCTGCCGCCGGCTGATCCCCTGCACAAACGCCGCGACCGTCCCCCCGGCATACTCAGCACTCACCTGCGCGCTGATCTGGTTCTGCAGCGCCAGCAGCTCATTGTTCCGCCGACGCTTGACCTCATCGGGCACATCATCAACCAGTTTCTCGTGTGCCACCGTCCCAGGCCTCGGCGAATACTTAAATATAAAACAGTTCTTATAACGCGCTCTCCGCAACAACTCCGCCGTCGCCTCGTGGTCCGCCTCCGTCTCACCCGGGAACCCCACGATGATGTCCCCCGCCACCGTCAACGGCCGCCCAATCCCCGGCTCATCGAGCACCCCACGCGCACGATCAAGAAACTCCAGATACTCACCAACCGTGTACCCACGGTTCATCGCCGCGAGCATCCGGTCGCTCCCGCTCTGCGCCGGCACGTGCAAATACCGGCAGATCCGCGGGCTCGCCCGTATCACACCCAGCACATCATCCCCAAAGCTCCGCGGGTAACTGGTAACAAACCGCAACCGCCGAATCCCCGGCACACGCTCGTGAATCTCCCCCAGCAAATCCGCAAACGTCGTAACACGCTCCCCCGCGTACGCATCCGTATGCCCCGCCGACTTCTTATACACCCGCCCCTTCTGCGGCTGCATCACCCCACCCACCGCCACCGCGCTCCCATGCTCAAACCGATAGTGATTCACCGTCTGCCCAAGCAGCGTAACTTCAATCACACCCGCATCCGCAAGCCGCTTGCACTCATCAATAATATGCCCCGGCGGGCGGTGCACCTCCGCCCCGCGCGTGTGTGGCACCACGCAGTACGTACAAAACTTGTTGCACCCACGCGTGATCCGCACATACGCCGAGCCAGAGTGATCATCCGGGCTTACCGCCCGCGAGAGATCAAGCAACTCGAGCTGGTCCGCCGCCGCCGCGAGCGTGCCCGTCCGCCGGCTCGCCGATCCCTGCAGCGCCACCTGCCCGGCTGACCGCAACCTCGGCTCATCATCGGCCAGCATCCCCGCACGCGTCCGCACCGCGTTATCCAGCAGCGCGGGCAACTTATCCAGCTCCGCCGGCCCCACCATCACGTCAACCACCGGCATCCGCTGCATCAACGCCCCACCCTCGCGCTCGGCCATGCACCCCAGCACCCCCACCACCAACCCCGGCTCACCCCGCTTACGGATCGCCAGCTCCCCCAGCCGCGACCACACCTTCTGCTCGGCATGCTCACGCACCGAGCACGTGTTATAAAGCACCACACCCGCCGCCTGCGGATCAGCCGTGAACGTGTACCCCAACGCCCGCAGCGACCCGGCGACCAACTCGCTGTCCAGTTCGTTCATCTGACAGCCGAAGGTTTCGAGATAGATTTTCGCGGGGGTCATCGCTATGAGGATAGTGGCAGCGCAGGTGCGTGGCGTCCCGCCAGCCACGCCGCTGGCCTATTTTCAGCCCTCAGAACCCGCCCCCACCGTCTTGGGTTTCGTTCGGTATCCCCCACCCGCGCGCCGGTCCACCGCCCCACCCCCTTGCCACGCCCGTACGAGAGGCTATCATCGAGGCCCGGCTAAGTGTGCCGGTCGGCCACGTTCGGCCACCCACGATTCACGACGGACAACGCATGCCCACGATCAATCAACTCATCCGCAAGCCACGCCAGGTCCAGACCGCACGCGAAAAAACACGCGACCTGGCCGCCAGCCCGCAACGCCGCGGCGTCTGCCTCATCGTCCGCACGCAGACACCCAAAAAACCCAACTCCGCCCTCCGCAAGGTCGCTCGCGTGCGCCTCAGCAACGGCAAAGAAGTAACCGCCTACATCGGCGGCGAGGGGCACAACCTCCAAGAGCACTCCATCGTTCTCGTCCGTGGCGGCCGCGTACGCGACCTCCCGGGCGTCCGCTACCACATCGTCCGCGGCTCCCTCGACTGCCTCGGCGTCGAAAAACGCAAGCAAGGCCGCAGTAAGTACGGCGCCAAACGCGGCAAGGCCTAAGGCCGCACCGGCACGCGACGCAGCAGACGAACCCGATCCGATCGAACCTGGGCCATTGAACTTAGTTAACTCTCTGGCCCGTGCAACTCAACCCCGCTTCCCTATCGCGACCGATTCGGCCTGCCGCGTAAGCAGCCGAGGCGCCACCGGGGGCAAGCAGATGTCCACCGCAGGAGATACCCGACCATGGCGTTCAAGGCAACCGCATCCGCACGTCAACTGCAGCCCGACCCGCGCTTCAACGACGTCGTCCTCTCCAAGTTCATCAACTGCGTCATGGAGCGTGGCAAGAAGGCCACCGCCCAGCGCCTGATCTACGCCGCGATGGACATCATCGACCAGAAACTCGCCAAAGAAACCTCCCCCGAGGCCCCCAAGAGCGCCATCGAGGTCTTCCACCGCGCGCTCGAGAACGCCAAGCCGTTCGTCGAGGTCCGCAGCAAGCGCATCGGCGGCGCCAACTACCAGGTGCCCATCCAGGTCAACAAGAAGCGTCAGCAGTCCCTCGCCTTCCGCTGGATCATCAACGGCGCCCGCGCCGAAAAGGGCCGCGGCATGGCCAGCAAACTCGCCGATGAAATCTTCTCCGCCGCCAAGGGCGAAGGCAAAGCCATGGCCACCCGCGACCAGACCCACCGCATGGCCGAGGCGAACAAGGCCTTCGCGCACTACGCCTGATCGACGGCGTGCTAGGCAATAGGCAATCGGCAATAGGCAAGAGCAGAACAACCAATCCAAGCCCCGCACACACGCGGGGCTTTTTCCTGGGTACCCCGGACCTCCGGGCCATCGGATACCCCGGGTACCCCCACGCTCCGCGTGGGGCCGAACCACCAACGACCCCCGACTCACCCCACGCCCACAGCAAGACACCCACCGCATCGATCCCGGCTACCCCGGACCTCCGGGCCGGGCGAACGGCCGACGATCCAGTATTCACCACAGGGGCACAGGGAGACAGCGGAAGCAGATTGACCACGCTCCCGACCACGGACATCCCACCAAGGCCTGAATCGTCAGTGTCGCTCGCCTTGTATCAGCAGTACTATGCTGACGCGATGAGCAAGCCTCAGTCGATTGTCGTTGTAACAGGAGCGGGTGCTTCGCATGATCTAAGCACAGGTCCAGATAATTATCAACTCAAGTTCCCGCTGGGAAAAGATTTCCCTCGAGAAATAGTAGCACGAAATGACGCGATTGTTCAGTGCTTCATGGACACCCGACGGGAAACTATGGAGTCGCCTGACCCTCCTCAAGAACTAGCAGAGTACCTTACGCGTCTCGTGGACCAACTCCGCACCGGGGTATACGACACGGTCGATGAGTTTGTCGGTCGCCACGCGGGCACATCCCCCGCAATTATGGCTGCCTTTGCTTGCGCATACGTCGTATCCGAGGCCGAGTACAAATACGTTGTAGGAACAAGGTCACTCCACGGATGGATCAAGCCGCTTGCGAAGCTGTGGGCAGAAAGCTCTTGTTCTCAAAGTGCCTCGGATAGCCCTGGTCCAAAGATCAAGTTCGTCACGTTCAACTACGATAGGACAATTGAGTGGGCACTTGCACATGCTCACTTTGGTCGTCACGGAGGTACGTTGGAAGCGGCACTTGCGACTGATTACGGGGGTTGCGTAGCTCACGTACATGGCCGGACATTTCTTGACCACAAACGATGCTACAAGGGCGAAGCGATGCGCAGCGTCTTTGATCAAATCCAGCGTTCGGCCCAGTCGATTCGACTTGTACATGCCTCAAACGGACGTCATAATCGAGATTACGATGCTGCGGAAGCAAAACGAGCCATTGATTGGTTGCGGGGCGCTGACGTTATCGCATTCCTGGGCTTCGGATTTGCCAAGTCCTGTCTAGATGCTATCGGTATCTCCCCAAGTAATCCTCTGGAAAAGTGGAGCTCTGCGAATACGGTCGTAACCAGTTGGCATGACACAGAAGATAATCTAATATCACTGACCGAAAAGTTTTGCAAGAAACTTGAGTTACCGAAAAAGAAATGCTCCGACGGAGGGCGTGACTTCTGGAGCTGTGTGGATGCAGTGAATACGGCAATTGACGCGGCGCAGCAGGCTAGCACCTAGTCCAACGTGGTAGTACGCTAGTCCCCCAACCGCCTCTCTGCTAACCCCCAACCCCTCCCACCAAACCCCTCTCACCCCCCACCCCCTCGGCGGTATGCCCAGGCCCTCGGCGTCGATCCTGGGCCATCGTGGTGCATCTCCATCTGCGCGCTATTTATCTGCGCGCAACAACGCGACCATCACCCGATCCTGGCACGCGGTTCGCATTGGTGTTCGCGGCGGTCGGGGAGGGCGTGCGCGATATGCTGGGCGTGCTCATTGGTACCGATGCTGATTTGTTATCTTATCGCATCGGCCCATCTTGGTTGCCCATCCCCGCCGCCGGTAACTTCTCACCCTGCCGCAGCACCTTCTGCAACTTCCCCTCCCGCTCGGCGTCGCTCAAACCATCCCAGGACTCGACACAATCCTCGCAGCAAAAGCCGACCTGCACGCCACGGAACTGGCGCCGAAGATCGGCACGGACCGGGCCGGAGATCACCTTCCTGGGCATGACCGGGCAGGAGGCGTTGATCACCGCCGCACGCCCATCGCCCACACCATCACCCACCCTCGGCCCGGCCATCGGGTTGTCAAGCTCACCAGCCGGCGCGGGCCCGTCAGCCTTCGCCCCAGCAACCCCAGGCCCGCCGGGCACGGGCGCAGGAACCACCCCTGCCGCCGGGGCGGTCTGGCCCGGCAGCCTTCCTGCCTTGTGTGCTTGCCACGCGCTGACCGATATCAAGATCACGCTGGCGACCCCCACCACGACCCACAAGCCCCTTACTAGACTTGGCCTACGCGAACCGCGACCTTGCATACCCGCCCCTTTCTTGAGGTCCGCCCACATGGCCGAATCCTACAACCACCTCGCCGACGACACGTATATCAACACGCGCTTGCAGGTGAAGATGGACCTGTCCCTTGAGCGCGAGGCCGTGATGGGGCTCTTTGAGCGTCTCCGCCGCGAGCACCCGGCGATGTCGCACTTCCGCAAGTCCAAGGCCGAGCTTGCCCTCGAAAGCCCACTCTTAGACGCCCAGCAACTCTGGGTCGGCCTGCGTAAGGCAAGCGTACGCACCGGCATCCTCAACCCGGCCAAGATCGACAATGCGTATCGCTTTCACAAGTCGGTGCTCGATGCGGCACCGCTGTACCTGTCTATCTCGCCGTTGGATATCGACTATCTTGAGGTTGTCTACGGCTTCAGCCTCATGGCCCCCGGCAACCACGACGCGATCGTCTTTGACGCGCTCATCGCCGGGTCTCCACTGGCGGGAATGCTGGCGGTGCGCGGGGCGACGCCCAGCGACTGCCAGCCGACGTTCGGCCTGAACCTGACGGACAACCACGACACACAGGCACTCTTTCAGGTGCGGACGCGCCCGCCGGGGCCACCTGAGCAGACGCCCGACCCGGAGGCCCCGCCACATCCGATCAGCGTGCTGCTGTTTATCCGCAAGATGGGCGTGCCGGGGGATGTGAAGGAACTGGCCGGCACGCTCAAATCACTGATGAAACTGGGCGATGAACTGGTCGCCAGCCGGGTTGCGCCGTTTGTGCTCAAACCTCTGCGCGAGGTGATCGCTTCGAGCCACTAAGAACCCAACTACCGATGCAAGGACTGCACAGAACCATCCTGCTGGCCGCGACTGAGTCGACCGAGATCATCATGTGGGCTGGCGCGCTGATCGGGGCGGTCATCCTGCTGACGGTGGTGGTGGTGTGGGTCCGCCGGACGTATCTGGCCAGCCAGCAGCCGACCAGCAACGCCGCGGGTCTTATGGAGCACCTGCGTGCGCTTCATGCACGTGGTGAGATAACCAACGGGGAGTTTGACAGCATCCGGACGCGCATGGCCGAGCATGTCCGCCGGGTCGCGCATGAACAACCCCGGCCGAAGTCCGAGAAGCCCAAGAACGCCAACGCCGAGGCGATCCTGCGGCACATCGATCGCTCCCGCAACGGCCCGGGCAGGGAAATCATGGATGACGTCATCAACGACCAGCGGCCGATCGTCCCAATCGGCAAACCCCCTCAACCCCGATCCGACCTTCCCCCCATTCCCCTCGCCCCCCCGCGCCCCCCCAAGCCTCCACACCCCCCCCGCCCGAACACCCCCTAATTGAGCAAAAACACCCGCATTGCTCACAAAAAAACCCTCCCGGTCCAGCCCAACGCCCCACCTGTCGATACACTGCAAGCACATGGCCTCAGCCCAGCGCGATCCTCGCGTTTGGCCACGCCGTGCCCGCGAGAACACGACTATGGCCAAGTCCCGAAATGATGGCTCCGACCTCCCACCCTCAGATACCCCTGCCGGGGGTTTTAAGGGCCGTCGTCTGACGACCTGCTCGTTCTGCGGCAAGACCTCCCGCGACGTCGGCCCGATGGTCGAGGGTCCCAACGACGTTTACGTCTGCTCCAACTGCACAGACCTGTGCCAGAACATCTTCAAGCAAGAGCGCCGGCGCGTTGGCGGCTCGACGCCGTTGTTTTCGGATATCCCTGCGCCGCGGACGATCAAGGAGCACCTTGACCAGTACGTCATCGGGCAGGAGCACGCCAAGCGTGCGATCTCGGTGGCCGTGCACTCGCACTACAAGCGTTTGATGAGCCTTGAGCGTGAGGAGTCGGGGATTGAACTGGACAAGAGCAACATCCTGCTCATCGGGCCAACTGGCTCGGGCAAGACGCTCTTGGCCCGCACGCTGGCGCGAGTTCTGAAGGTTCCGTTTGCGATCGGCGACGCGACCACGCTGACCGAGGCCGGTTACGTTGGTGAGGACGTCGAGAACCTGCTGCTCAAACTGTTGCAGTCGGCGGACTTTGACCTTGAGTCCGCGCAGCGCGGGATCATCTATATCGACGAGATCGACAAGATCGGCAAGACCTCCAGCAACGTCTCAATCACGCGCGACGTCTCGGGCGAGGGCGTGCAGCAGGCGCTGTTGAAGATGCTCGAAGGGACGGTTGCCAACGTGCCTCCACAGGGTGGCCGCAAGCACCCCGAGCAGCAGTACATCCAGATGGACACGAGCAACATCCTGTTCATCTGCGGCGGGGCGTTCGTTGGGCTTGAGGAGATCATCCGCCGGCGTGTGGGCAAGAGCCGGATCGGGTTTGCGTCCTCCGGCGAGACGTTTGCGAACAAGGAGCACGAGGCCGCGGCGCTATTGCGTCAGGTGCAGCCGGACGACCTGATCCAGTTCGGGATGATCCCGGAGTTTGTCGGCCGGCTGCCGGTGGTTGCGCCGCTGGAACCGTTGACCATCGAGGCGATGATCAACGTGCTGACGCAGCCGAAGAACGCGATCATCAAGCAGTACCAGCACCAGTTCTCACTGGAAGGGGCGAAGCTTGGGTTCACCGATGAGGCCCTCAAGGCGATCGCGGGCAAGGCCCTGGCCCGCCAGACGGGTGCACGCGGGCTGCGAGCGGTGATGGAAGAGACGATGCTGGATTTGATGTACGATCTGCCGGAGGCGAACGCCTCGGGCGTTGAATACACCATCGAGGAAAAACACATCGGCAAGAAGCCGAAACTCACGGACCTGCGCAGCCGTAGGCGCGAGAGCGCATGAGCCGAGTTCGTGTTGCATCAATTGATGAACCCCTCCCCCGAGGGGTGGGGCATGGGTGGGGTTAGAACAGGCAAACAGCCCCGAAAAGCCAACATGCTCGGCTCGGAGAGCGAGTCTATTTCATCAGTTGAGCGCCAGCAGCGCAACCCCTGCCGTGGCCCGTGATACATCTACGGCCGCGTGCACGTGCACCTCGCTCTCTAGCAGCGTGCGTGCCGCGGCTATGTCGTCTGTAACCAGGTGCATCTGCGGGCGGGCGTCGGTGCGCAGGGACCCAGCCGAGACCTGTGCCAGCAGCGGGCGGTTGACCCACATCCACCCCGCCGCGGCGACGAGCCGGCAGACCATCACGCGTGCATCACACCCGATCGCGCGTCCAACCACCTGCGGCACGCCGGCCGCATCGACCAGCAACGACAACTCTGGGTCGCTGGGGCAGTGGAAGGGCAAGGCGGACATCCCGGGCGGGACGACACCCCCGGTTTGCGGCACTGGCCCCACTGCACGCGGGGGCGACGCGGGCACCAGCTGCACAGCCGACGCTTGCACCACATGCCCGTGGGGATGAGCGTCAACGTCGGCGTCAACGTCGGTGTGGGTGTGGGTGTGAAGAGGCGCGTGCGGTTCGTGGTGCTCGTGTGTGTGCCCCTTGGCCTCGTGCCTCGGCAGCCCGTGCGATCCATGCTCGTTGGCACCGCCGTGCTGGTGCGGCAACGGATTCACCCCGGCCCGTGGCGGAACTGACGGCACCACCGGCGTGTGCTGCTGCTCATCGGCACGTGCATTGGTCAACTGGATCGCCGAGCGTTCCGCCTGGTGCCTGGGCGGGCCGAGCCTGGGCTCTGCGGTCATCAGCGTGATGGGCACGAGCGAACCCGCCTCGGCCAAGAGGCCGGAGAGCACCTGCTGGCACGGCCCGTCAAAGAGCATGACGCCGGACGCCCCACCCTCGATGCGTTCGATAACGCCCGAGGGCTCTAACTGGACGTCCAGGAACGATGCCGATGACTCACGCAGGCGTTCGAGGGCCACTCGTGCTTTGCTCGGCGGTGCGCCCATGCAGGCAAAGCGTATTGATATACCTGGCTTCTCGGGCGGTCGCACGCCCCGGCTGACCGTCGCCAAACGCTTGATCGCCCTGTAGGCACCAACGCAACTGGCGTCGTCTGCGCCAGAAAGGAGCGTCGCTGCCTGCACGCGCGGGTCGGCCATGAGCGAGGCTTCATCGGCCGGGCCCCCGGCAACGACCAGCACTCGGCGGGCGTGCGCGAGAGCCGTTGCCACCGCGGAGGCGGGGGATAAATCTGCGGGAACGAACGCCGTGGGCACGCCGATCAACTGCACGCGCAGGCTGCCGCCGGATGGGTGCAGCAGAGCTACACCGACACCCAACTGCCCGTGCAGCGTCCGCGCATACTGCCCCGGCCAGGCGGACGCAACCCCCGGCAGGTTCCCGAGGACGACCAGTTCGAAAGCTGGCGTCAGCCGATCGGAGGCGAGGGTTTGCTGCTCCCCTTGCTCTGCATCGCCACCGGGGCCGAGGAAGAGGTCTGTGAGTGTGTCAAATGCCAGCGTGTTGCGGTCAGCGATCATGGTGGGCCTCGTCAAACGCACAGCGCACTGCGACGATCACGGTCCGGGTGCGTTGTCAATCAATCCGGTTCCCGGGCGCGTGCTCAGAGCCGGCCGCCGCTGACGGGAACTTGTAGAATGCTGTTCATCTCACCGAAGGGGTTCGGCTCAGAGGCAGGGTTGTGCACGTCGTGCCCCCAGACGCCGTCGATCACCAGGCGGTAGGAGTAGCGGCCGGGTGGCAGGGGGAGGGTGCGTTCAAAGACACCCAACTGCTCGTTCTTGTTCATCGGCGTAGCCGAGGCCGACCAGCCGTTGAACTCCCCGGCGATCGAGACCGAGCGGGCCGATCCTGCCGGCTGGACAAAGAACGCGCCGCTGGCGGTGTTGCGAACGCCGAACAAGACGGACATGTCAGTTGAAGGACGCGCCGCCGGCTCTGGCTTGGTCTGCAACGTTGGCCCGGTTGTGCGTTCGGCTAGGCGCGAGACGCGGTTGCTCAGTTCCAATAGCCTGGCGCGGATTTCCTCTGATGCGGCGGCACTTGGCAACTCCTTGGCCTCGGCGACGCCGTTGCGTGCGACAACATCCTGCCTGGGTGCCTCGAGTGTCGCTACAGCACCTGTTGGTGCATGAGCCGGTGTGCCAGCCGCCGCGCTTGGCAGTGCAAACGCACGCGCTGGAGGCTGCGGGATCGGCATGTTGCCGCCGAGCCCTGCTGGGACTGGACTAGCCACCGCTGGGGCGACCCGTGCCGGCGCGATCGCCGGGCCGATGTGTAGGCCCGAGCCCATGCCAGGCCCGGCGATGACAGCCGTGCCCGTTTGCGAGGCTGCGGGGCGCAACTGCCCAGCGTCTGTCAGCAGCCAGGATGCGAGTGCGGCATAGTCCTTGGCCCCGGGTGAATCGCCCGCGTAGTCGATGATCGGCTGGCCGAAACTGACGGCTTCCTTGAGCCGGGCGTCGTGGCGGATGACCACGGGCACGAGCGCGTCGTTGAAGCGTTTGGTCAATTCTTCGAGCACGTCGCCTGCGAGCGTGTTCTTGCCGTCGTGCATTGTCGGCAGGACGCGGATGGCGGGGGATACGTTCAGACGCTTGGCCAGGCTTTTGATCGCGGCGATCTGCTTGCTCGCGCCTTGGAGGGCGAAGAACGCCGTCTCGACGGGGATGAGCACCTCGCCGGCGGCCGCGAGGGCGTTGTATGTCAGCAGCCCGATATTCGGCGGGCAGTCGATGAGGCAGAACTCATACTGGTCGGCAATCTTGCTCAGCACACCGGCCAGCCGAGCCTCGGCGTTCTCTGCACCGGCAAGCCCGCCGCGTGCCGACTCCAGCGCGGCAAGCCGCACCGTGCTTGGCGCAAGGTCCAGCGACCGGCTGACGCGCCAGAGCAGGCGGGTCCAGTCGATCGCCTGGTCTGGGCGTGCCATCATCGCGTCGCCGATCTGTACGTCGATGCGGGCCTCGGGGATGGCCAAGCCTGCGGCGCAGTGGGACTGGGGGTCAAGGTCGACCAGGAGCGTCCGCCGGCCTTGGCGTGCGAGCACCCCGGCAAGGTTGATGGCCGTGGTGGTCTTGCCGCAGCCCCCTTTTTGATTGACGATGGCGATGGTGCGCACGCAAGGCTCCTGGTCGGGTTCGCAGGCTGGCCAGCCGTCGACGGCCCTATGCCAATCAGACCGGCGTTGCCAGGCTCCACCCGCAGTCGGTTGATCGGCGCGGCGGGCATCAACGCTTGAAAGATGCACGCCCATCCCCCCGGTCCCTCCCCCCCCAGCGGGTGAGGCTCGCCCCGGCTACCGTTAGAGCAAACCACAGGAGATTTTTGTGCCGGGAACAAGCAAGCGGATTCTGGTTACGGGTGGTGCAGGTTTTTTAGGCTCGCACCTGTGCGACCGGCTGGTCAATGCCGGGCACGATGTGATCTGCCTTGACAACTTCTTCACCAGCCAGAAGAGTAATGTGCAGCATCTGCTCGGGCGGCCGAACTTTGAGTTGATCCGCCACGACGTTACTCGTGAGATTTGGCTGGAGGTTGATGAGATTTATAACGCAGCATGCCCGGCGGCACCGGGGCACTACCAGTACAACCCGATCAAGACGATGAAGACGAGCGTGCTGGGGGCGATCAACGTGCTGGGGATGGCCAAACGCTGCCGGGCGAAGGTGCTGCAGTTTTCAACCAGCGAGGTGTATGGAGACCCGGAGGTGCACCCGCAGCCCGAGGGGTACGTCGGGCACGTCAACCCCATAGGCCCGCGGGCCTGCTACGACGAGGGCAAGCGTGCGGCCGAGACGCTCTTCTTTGACTACCACCGGGCCAACAAGGTCAACATCCGCGTGGTTCGGATTTTCAACACCTATGGCCCCCGGATGCACCCCTTTGATGGGCGGGTCGTTTCCAACTTTATACGCCAGGCGCTTGAGGGCACAGAGATCACCCTCTATGGCGAGGGGCAGCAGACGCGGTCGTTCTGCTATGTCAGCGACCTCATCGACGGGATCACCGCGATGATGGACGGGCCGGACGGGTTCATAGGTCCTGTCAACCTGGGCAACCCGACCGAGTTTACGATGAAGCAGTTGGCAGAGATCGTTATCGAACTGACGGGGAGCAAATCGAAGATTGTCATCAAGCCGCCCGTGGCCGACGATCCGAAGAAAAGGCAGCCGGATATCCGATTGGCTAAGGCCAAACTCAACTGGGAACCGAAGACGGACCTGCGCAAGGGTCTGGCCGAGACAATCGCGTACTTCAGGTCGATTGACATGGCGGCATTCCGGGCGCCGACGCCGAACTATTAGCAGTGGTGAGTGATGAGCGACGAGCGATGAGTGGCTTGTGGGGGGGTATAGCGAGAGTCAACCCCTGCAGCTGCCCTTGCTTTCGGGGGAGGGGTTGTGAAAGGGGCTTAGAGGCTTCTACAGTGGGGCATGACGAACCCTGCCAATACCACTGCCCCTGTCCGTGTTGCCTTTGTTACCGGCGCTTCGCGCGGGATCGGACGGGCGATTGCCCTTCGGCTTGCGCGGGATGGCCGGCATGTGGTGCTGTCGGCGCGGTCGCAGGGGGCGTTGGAGGAGGTCAAGGGTGAGATCGAGCGTGCCGGGGGGATGGCGAGTGTGGCGGTGGCGGATGTTTCTGACAGCGCGTCGATCACAGCGTCGATCGAGAAGACGATCGCCGAGCTTGGCCGGCTGGACATTCTGGTCAACAACGCGGGGATCACCAAGGACGGCCTTGCGCTGCGGATGAGCGATGAGGACTGGAATGTGGTGCTGAGCACGAACCTGACGAGCGCGTTCATCGCGTGCAGGTCGGCGGCGCGGGCGATGATGCGTGGGAGGTTTGGGAGGATCGTCAACATCGCCAGCACGTCGGGGATTGTGGGCAACGCCGGGCAGGCGAACTATGCCGCGGCGAAGGCGGGGCTGGTGGGGTTGACCAAGTCGCTGGCGCGTGAGCTTGGCAGCAAGGGGATCACGGCGAACGTGGTTGCACCGGGGTATATCCAGACGGATATGACGGAGAACCTTCCCGCGGAGGTCAAGGAGAAGATCACCGGCATGATCGCGGTGGGGAGGTTGGGCGTGGTGGAGGACATCGCCTCGGCGGTGGCATATGCGACGAGTGATGAGGCGGGGTTTTTGACCGGGCAGACGATTATTGTGGATGGGGGGATGACGATGGCGTAGGGGGAAGAGAGATTGAGGAGAGCGGGCTGGAAGCCCGCTCCACCGGGAAGCCCGCTCCACCGGGAAGCCCGCTCCACCGGGAAGCCCGCTCCACCGGGAAGCCCGCTCCACCGAGGAGCTCGCTCCACCAAAGAGGTCGCCCGAGCTCGGGGCCGCGCGGGCTGGGAAGCCCACGCCACCTGGATATATTGAACTATGCGATTAACCAAGCGGGTGCCGGGTGGGGCGGAGGGGGCTGCCGCCAGCAGGGCGCTGTACCGTGCGTTTTTGGAGGAGCGACGGGAAGTGGGCAAGGGGGGTGACGGGGGGAAGCCAGCCGAGCGTGCGGACTGGACGGCGGCGCGGTCGCGTGAGAATAAGAGCAAGCCCGCGCGCTCGGCGTGGGTGCTGCTGCGGGAGTTTTTAGGGCTGCTGCGCGGGTACCGGTGGATCATCGGCTCGTCGCTGGTGGTGCTAGTGGTGAGCGTGATGCTGGCGCTGACGATCCCGCTGTTGACGAAGTTTGCCATTGACAACATCATCGGAGACCGGCCTTGGCCCACAGTGATTGCGCGGATGTTCCCAGAAGGGTGGAGTAAGGGGGAGCAGTTGTGGGGTGTCGGTGGGGTGATGATGGTGCTGGGCGTGGCGGCCGCGCTGCTGCCGATACCAGGAAGGTATCAGATGACTCGGCTGGTGCAGTTGGTGCAGGGTCGCCTGCGCCGGCGTGTGTTTGCGCACGTGGCGAGGCTGCCGCTGGACAGGGTGCAGGCGCTGAAGTCTGGGGGTGTCGCGAGTTTGCTGCGTGAGGACGTGGCGAGCGTATCGGATTTGATCTTTATTGCACTCTACAACCCGGTGCGGGCGTTGATGACGTTCCTGGGCGGGCTGGTGGCGATGGCGACGATCGACTGGCGGCTGCTGCTCGGCGGGCTGCTGCTGGGGCCGATCGTGTGGCTGACGCACCGGACGTGGATCGGGAGGATCAGGCCGGTCTTCTCGGCGATGAAGAAAACGCGGCAGATCGCCGACGGGCACGCGACGGAGGTTTTTTCGGGCATGCGCGTGGTGCGGACGTTTGGTGGGACCGACCGGGAGGCAAAGCGGTATGCGTTGGCGGGGCACTTGCAATCTCGCCAGGCGATGCTGGCGTGGTGGTGGAGCCGGATTGTGGAGGTGCTGTGGGTGGTGCTGGTGCCGGTGGCGTCGGCGGGTGTGCTGGTCTATGGGGGCTTGCGTGTGATGGAGGGGTCGTTGACGGTCGGCGCGGTGATGGCGTTTGGGGCGTATCTGCTGATGCTGTTGGGGCCGATGGAGTTGATCGTGGGGACAGCAAGCCAGCTGCAGAACGGGCTGGCGAGTTTGGACAGGCTGCTTGATGCGCTGGGTGAGCCGAGGGAGTTTGCGGGTGCGCGGGCGGGTGGGGGTGGTGCCGAGGTGGTGGGCGTGCGCTCGGCGGAGATCGGGGTTGAGGGCGTGTGCTTTGGTTATCCGGGCAACGCCGAGCGTGTGCTGATGGATATCCAGTTGCGTGTGAAGCCGGGGGAGACGGTTGCGCTGGTCGGGCCGAGCGGTTCGGGCAAGACAACGCTGTGCAACTTGGTGGCGCGGTTTTATGACCCGTCGGCGGGGAGGATCACGCTCAACGGGGTGGACCTGCGGTCGATACCCGTTGAGGCGTATCGGTCGATGCTGGGGATTGTTGAGCAGGACGTGTTCTTATTTGACGGGTCGATTGCAGAGAATATCGCGTACGGCCGGCGGGACGCGACGCCGGCGCAGGTGCGTGCCGCGGCGGAGGCGGCCAACGCGACGGAGTTTATTGACCGGTTTGAGAAGGGGTTTCAGACGCGGATCGGCGAGCGTGGCGTTCGGCTGTCGGGTGGGCAGAAGCAGCGGCTGGCGATTGCGCGGGCGGTGCTGGCCGACCCGACGATCCTGATCCTCGACGAGGCGACGAGCAACCTGGACAGCGAAAGTGAAAAACTGATCCAGCAGTCGCTGGCGGGGCTGATGAGGGGGAGGACGTGCTTTGTGATCGCCCACCGGCTGAGCACCATCAGGCATGCAGATCAGATCATCGTCCTTGAGCGGGGGAGGATCATCGAGCGTGGGACGCACGAGGAGCTTGTCGCGGCGGGTGGGCGCTACCTGCGGATGATGAATGCGCAGGTGGACCCGCTGACACTGGAGCAGTGATAGAGCGTGTTGCGGGCTTGACGTGGGTGGTGGGGTGTGCTTGGGTTGTGCATGTCTGAGGACCGGCCGATCAGGTGGGCGTTGCTTTTGGGCAAGTGGACGGCGGTGGCGCGGGCGTCGGCTGCGCTGCCGGATTCGGCGCACGGCAGGCGGTGGAGGGCGGCGGTGCCGAGTGTTATTGCGTTGCAGGCGGTGGCGATGGCGCTGGTTGAGGTGGCGCAGCACGCACGGGAGGGGCGGATCGACGGGGCGGAGTTGGCGGTGGCGCGGGACAGGGCGGCGGTGATGATCCGGCAGCATGAGAGGACGATCCGTGCATTGTGGGAGGGTGAGGCCGGGGGGTTGCCCGGGGGTTTGGTTGAACTGCTTGCGGACGTGTACGCGGCGATGGAGGGGGTATCAGGCCCGGGGTTTGGGCCTGGGGCGGGGTCTACCTAGGATTGAGCATGGGTGAGAACCAGACGATCCGGGTGAACTTTGCACGCCCGATGCCGGTCTTTCCGCTGGCGAGTGTTACGCTGATGCCGCACGCGGTGCTGCCGGTACACATCTTTGAGCCGAGGTACCGGGCGATGGTCGGCGATGCTCTGGACGGTGCGGGGCAGATCGCAATGGCGATCTTTGCGGGGACGCGTTGGCGTGATGGGCATGAGGGTTGCCCGCCGATCAGGCAGGCGGTGTGCGTGGGGCAGATTGTGCAGCACGACCGGCTGACAGACGGGCGTTACAACATCGCCCTGCAGGGGGTGTGCCGAGCGCGGGTGGTGCGCGAGGTGCCGATGGAGGGGACGGGCAAGCCCTATCGCACGGCGATGCTGGAGGCGGTGGGTGTGGACCGGGACGAGGACGAGGCGACGGCGGCGACGCGGACGAGGCTGGCGGCGATGATGGGTGGTACGACGCTGCGGGAGCTGCGCGAGTCGCCGGGGATACTCAAGCATTTGGCTGATGAGGACGTGCCGACGTCGGCGATACTGGAGTTGTTGACGTTTACGATGTTGCCGGACCCGGAGCTGCGGTACAAGCTGTTGGCGGAGGGGGATTTGATGGCGCGGGCGACGCTGATCCAGAGCGAGCTTGGGAAGTTGCAGAGGCTCCTTGAGCGAGCGGCGCCGCAGCGGGCGGATCGGCCGCCGAAGGGGTTGAGCTGGAACTGAGTGGGGTTGGGGGCACTAAAGTGTGGTGTGCGTCCGCCGAATTCATCCCGAGGTCGTTCTGGAGTGCCAGGTGGTCCGACCGGGCCGGGGCGTGGTAAGCCCGGCGGTACTGGTGGTGGTGGGCGCGAGGTTGGGGCGTTTAAGAAGCCGGCGTTGACGGTTTTTTCGACGACGCTGTGGGAGTACCCGAGCCAGCACTACGACGCGGCGGGCGGTGCTATGCAGGGCGACTCGCGGTACGTTGGGGCGACGCCGTCGTGGGTGATCTGGCAGTTGCTGTCGAGGTACACGAGGCCTGGGGACGTGGTTGTTGACCCGATGTGTGGAAGCGGGACGACGATCGATGTGTGCGCGGATATGGGGAGGCAGGCACGGGGGCTGGACCTGGTGCCGAGTAGGGGGGATATCCGGCAGGGGGATGCGCGTCGGCTGGCGATGGGGGATGGGACGTGCGACTTTGCTTTTATTGACCCGCCGTATAGCACGCACGTGCACTACAGCGATGACCCGCGGTGTATCGGCAAGCTAAGCACGGGTGGTGAGGACGGGGGGAAGCGGTATTACGAGTCGATGACGATGGTGATCAGGGAACTGCACCGGGTGCTGCGTGCGGGGAAGTACATGGGGCTGTACGTGTCGGACTCGTACAAGAAGAAGCCGAGCGGGGT